>JAVHWH010000168.1:0-8623 GCA_032159915.1 Mycobacterium sp. | reverse complement strand
CGTCGGCCAGGTCCAGCAGCCGACGGACAAGCCGGTCCATCCGGTAGAAGACCAGAACGTCGAACTCACCGAGCCGGTTGGTCAACCAGTCACCGATTTGGGGACGGTCGAACGGGGTCGTAGACCCGGCGGATACATCCAGGTCTTCGGCTACCCCCACCACCTCGTAGCCGCGTTGATCGCACAACTCGCGGCAGGTCTGTAGCTGCCGCTCAGGGGAGGTTGTAGCGTCGGTGACGCGGGACAACCGAATGATTATTAAGGCTCGCACGACGACATCCTCTCAGATGGTGTAAACCGAGTCAGTCGAGTATTCCACGGTCGACATTCCCGACTCGTCCACCACCAATAGCGTCAGGCGTGTCTTCCATTCTTGAAACATGTTGCTCCTCTTTTGTTTTCCGAACTAGCTCGGTCACAACAAGCCCGACTCGATGAAGTCGCCGGCCAGCCCCACGATGACCGGGACGATGCCCAGACAGACGAACGCCGGCAGGAAACAGAGCCCGAGGGGGCCGGCGATCAGCACGCCCGCACGCTCAGCGGTCGCGGCGGCGGTGTGGGTGGCCTCCTGCCGGCATTGGGTGGCCAGTCCTGACACCGCGTCGGCCAGTGCGACGCCGGACGCCGAGGACCGGCGAGCCAGCCGTAGGAAGGCGTCGATCTGCGGGTCGACGGAGTCGTGCGCCGCGGACCAGGCAACCGCCGGGTCGGCCCCCAGCGCCAGCAAATCGGCTGCGCGACGCAGTATCCGTGCCATCAGCGGCGGCGCGGAACGGGCGGTCGCCGCCGCGGCGGTCGACACGGCCATCCCTGCTGCCAGACAGACCGCCAGCACATCCAGACTCGATGCGACGGCCAGTGGATCCGGGCCGGGTGGCTTCTGCGCCGTCGCCCGCGGGTAGTGGGCCGGCGCCGCAGCCCGCAACCGAACAGCCGAAGGCGCGGCGCCGCACAGCAACGCCGCAGCCAGAAGCATTGCCGCCACGCACGTCATGTGCGCCGTTCCTCTTCATCGCTTCGCTCTGCATCGTCACCGGCGCAGATCATGCGCGCACTGCCTGGCCGGTGATCCGGTCCGACCACAGCAACCCACCGCAGATCAGCGTCAGCCCGACAACGAGCAGGCAGCCACCGAGCTGCCCGCCGAGCAAAAACGCTATCGGGTGCGCCCCGATCAGCTGGCCCATCAGCACCGACAGCACCGGCAAGCCGGCGAGGATCGTCGCGGTGGCCCGAGCGCCCGCCATCGCCGACCGTACCTGCCCGGAGAACCGTTGTCGCTCAGCGATATCCCGCTGCGCGGCGTGCATCAACGCCGACACAGCCAGGCCGTGATCGGCGGCCAACTGCCAGCACACCGCGAGTCTTTCCCAATGCGTCTGCAACACTGACGTCACGCCGACACCACGCAGGCCGGCGGCGACGTCGGCGCCCAGCCGGGCGCGTGCCGCCACCGCACGGCACGCACCGGCGACCGGTTCGGCTGTCTCGTCTGCCGCCACAGCGAACGCGGCCGCGGGATGGGCTCCCACCCGCAGTTCACCCACCAGCACGTCGATTGCCGTCTCCAACTCCCGGCTTTCGCCCATGCCCCGGTCGCTGCGCCGTCGACGCCGAAAGCGCAGAATCCCGGTGGCAGCAAGCACAGTCGCCGCCAATACCGTTGTCAACGGCAGTAATACGACACCCGCGGCCAAGGCGCACACCGTCACCCAGCCCGCTGCCCGTGGCGGCAGCCGCGTGCGGTTGTGGCCAACGCGGGTCAGTCGCTGCCGTGGCGAGCACGGCAGGATCAGCACCGCAGCGGCTAACTCGGCCGCGGCGAACACCGGGCCGTTCATGACGGCATCCGGCGCTGCAGCAGCCCGCGGAAACCGGTGATCTCCTCGGTGCTGCCACGGTCGGCGTGCCACACGGTGACTGCTCGCACTCGTTCGCCGGTTCGGCGAAGCGTCGCGATCTCGTTGAGACGCCGTCGCCCGTCGCGGTCGCGAGCCACATGCAGCAGCACCTGCACTGCTGCGGCCAATTGGCTGTGCAGCGCAGCGCAGTCCAGGCCACCCAGAGCGCCCAGCGCCTCCAGGCGAGCCGGGACTTCGGCCGGGTTGTTGGCGTGCACCGTACCGGCACCGCCGTCGTGTCCGGTGTTCAGCGCGGCCAGCAGGTCGACCACCTCGGCGCCCCGGACCTCGCCGACCACGATGCGGTCCGGCCGCATCCGCAATGCTTGACGGACGAGTTGGCGCACGGTGACCTCGCCGACGCCTTCGACGTTGGCGCATCTGGCCACCAGCCGGACCAGATGCGGGTGCGGCGGTGCCAATTCGGCGGCATCCTCGACGCAGACGATCCGTTCGTCCGGCGCCACCGCGCTCAACATGGCCGACAGCAGCGTCGTCTTGCCCGCTCCCGTTCCCCCCGACACCAGGAAGGCCAACCTGGCCGAGATGATGTCGTCGATCAATTCCGCGGCTTCGGGCGCGATGGCGCCGGCGGCAATCAGGGCGGCGAGATCCTGCGTTGCCGGCCGCAGCACCCGCAGCGACAGGCAGGTGCCGCCCACCGCGACGGGCGGTAGCACGGCGTGCAGCCGAACGGTTGTCCCGCCCGCGCCGGCCAACTGGCCATCGACCCAGGGCTGCGCGTCGTCGAGACGCCGACCGGCTGTCAACGCCAGCCGCTGCGCCAACCTCCGCACCGCGGCCTCGTCAGTGAAGCGGATATCGCTGCGGCGCAATCCTTTCCCATCGTCGATCCATACCGCGTCCGGAGCGGTGACCAGCACGTCGGTGGTGCCCTCAGCGCACAGCAGCGGTTCCAGGATCCCGGCGCCGGTCAACTCCGTCTGCAGAATCCGGAGATTCCTCAGCAACTCGGTGTCGCCGAGCACTCCGCCGGACTCGGCCCTGATTGCATCAGCCACCACCTGGGGGCGAAGCGGAGCAGATTCGGTCGCCAGGCGCTCCCGCACCCGATCAATCAAAGAACCGCTCATGCCGCTCGACTCTCGTTCTGCGCCAACGGCTGTGCCGGCAGCACGCCGAGTACTCGACGGGCTGCCGCGGCCAGTTCCGAGCGCCGGCCGAATCGCAGACCGCCGTGCTCGAGCTGCTCGGCAAGGCGAGGGTGCGGCTTCATCGACGCCAGCAGTGGCACCTGCGCGATGGTGGCTACTTCGTCGGCCTGCAGCCCGCCCGGCGACGGGCCCCGCACCACCAGACCGATATTGGGGTTGGTTGCGGCCAGCACCGGAACAACCGTCGCGGTCGCCGCGCAGGCCCGCACATTACAAGGGCTGATCACCGCAACCAGGTCGGCTGTTTCCAGAACTGTTTCGACGGCGTCGGTCATCCGGCGTGGAAGATCGCATACCACCGTTGCTCCACCGCGACGCCCGGCGTCCAGCACGGCTTGCACTGCGGCGCCGTCCAATTCGTAACCTCGCCGGGTTCCGGACAGCAGACTGAGTCCGCGGTGCCCAGGTAGCGCCTCGCGCACCGCCGACCACGTCAACCGACCACCTTGCAGCGCAAGGTCCGGCCAGCGCACTCCGGGCGTCGTCTCGGCGCCGACCAGTAGATCGATCCCGCCGGCCCAGGGATCGAGGTCGACCAGCATCGCATCGGTCGCCGCCAGCGCGAGCGCGGCCGCAAAGAGCGACGCACCCGCACCACCGCATCCGCCGATCACCGCCAGCACCGCGCCGCGAGGGCCGACGTCGCGAGCTGATTCTGCGGCCTTGGCGAGCTCGCGGACCAGATCGTGTTCCTGCACAGGTAATCTCAGGACCTGACTGGCACCCACATCGATGGCCGCGGCCCAGGTGGCCGGTGGGGCATCCTCACCACTGGCCACGATCACGTGCGCACGGCGCGCTAGACCCATCTGTGCACAGTCCTGCGCAGCAGCCTCGTCGAGCACGACCGCCGCTGCTGCCGACCACGCCTTCCGGCTGACCGGTAAGGCACTGCCGGCATGGACGACTCGCACACCGACGGCCGCCGCAACCCGGTCCAGTTCGGCACGCAGTCCGGAATCGGCGAGTACGGCAAGTACTCCACGCGCTGTGGTGGTCGGCATCGGCCCACCGTGCCGCGACGGGTAAAACAGCGCCAGTCGCTTCGCGGATTTTGTGGACAACGTCGCGGCTGTGCACACATCGCCGAGGATTTCCGGGCCAAGAATTGCCCGACAAAAGGGACGACCCCCGCCAGGGGGGGAGGAGGCGAGGGTCGTCGTGTATCAGCCCCGGGGGGTCGGGCTGATACACCCTCGGCTAAGCCGAGTGATCCTTACTATACACATGACAGCGTTACGCAGCGCAAGGGTTGCCAGCCAGAAATAAGTAACGCCTTTAAGTAGCTGAACGAACGGTCATAAAAACGTCGTGATCGTCAAAACAACATCTGACCGGCGCTTTTGCGGACAGCTTCGCGATTCGCCGACGCACCGCCCTATGCTGGGTCGGTGACCGTCTCCGACTCGGCCGCTGACCAGCAAACTTCGTCGACGCCCACCGGACCTACTCCGCGCACGGCCGCGTTCTTCGATCTCGATAAGACGATCATCGCCAAATCCAGCACGCTGGCATTCAGCAAACCGTTCTTCGCGCAGGGTCTGATCAACCGGCGGGCCGTCCTCAAGTCGAGCTACGCCCAGTTCCTGTTCCTGCTCTCCGGTGCCGACCACGACCAGATGGACCGCATGCGCGTTCATCTGACCAACATGTGCGCCGGATGGAACGTCGAGCAGATCAAGTCGATCGTCAACGAGACCTTGCACGACATCGTGACGCCGCTGGTGTTCGCCGAGGCTGCGGACTTGATCGCAAGCCACAAGCTGTGCGGCCGCGACGTCGTGGTGGTGTCGGCATCCGGTGAGGAACTCGTGGCGCCGATCGCGCGCGCATTGGGAGCCACCCACGCGATGGCGACCCGGATGGTCGTCGAGGACGGCAAGTACACCGGCGAGATCGGGTTCTACTGCTATGGCGAAGGCAAGGTGCAGGCCATCCGCGAATTGGCTGCGCGCGAGGGGTACCCGCTGGAGCACTGCTACGCCTACTCCGACTCGATCACCGACATGCCGATGCTCGAGGTCGTCGGGCATCCGAGCGTGGTCAACCCCGACCGTGCCCTGCGCCGCGAAGCGACCGCCCGCGCCTGGCCGGTGATGGAATTCTCCCGGCCGGTGTCGCTGCGTGACCGCATTCCGGCGCCGTCGGGGGCAGCCGTCGCCACGACCGTCGCGGTGGGGATCAGCGCCCTGGCTGCGGGCGCGTTGACCTATTCGCTGCTGCGCCGGCTGTCGCTGTAGCGGCGCCCAGCAAACTTTTGCGATCACGGGTCGGCATCAGTTCGATCATTTCATGACATTTGGCTCTTGATGTGACAGTGGTCACGGAGTACAAAGGATTTACGGAAGTCCGGTGCGGCCAAGATCGATCCGGAAGAGAAGGGCCGATCTCCCGAACGGGGCAACCGAGCACGGTTCCCGGCACCCACGCGGAGTCATAGCCGCGATAATGGCAGAAGTGTTGCGGGCCTGCGTGATTGCGAACAGCGGACGGTATCGACGGCCCTTTGGGTGGGGCCGCAACTGGAAGTGTCGCAAGATCGCCGAGGCCATCCCACGTAACCCAAAGATGCACGCTTGGTAACCGGGATCCGTGCTAGCGGGCGGCGAGCCGAAATCCTTCGGTACGCCGCCCGCTTTATCAATTCTGGGGCCCGCGGTCACCCTGCTCGGTCAGCGTTTCAGCAATTGCCAGCGCCTCTTGGGCGCCGGTGCGCATGGCGCGGCAGGACAACACCAGCCAGGCGGCTATACCCTTCGGCGTGCCGGCCGCGAATCCGGCCATTGCGTCGCGGTAGTCGGCGGCGCGGCGCATCCAGCCGACCTCCGGTACTCCCAACCCGTGCGGGTCGAGGCCGGTGGCGATGGTGATCAGCCGCGAGACCGCCCGTGCCACAACGCCGTCGGCGGTGCCGAATGGCGCCAGGGTCAGCAGCTCACCGTGCGCCACCGCAGCGATCACCGGGGCCGGCGCCTTCGTGGCGCCGGAGACGATCTGGGCAAGCAGCTCCAGACGCGGTCCGACGTCGGGTTCGGGGCGCGGCCTGCCCAGCCGGCTCTCGTCGACGCGGTCGGCCGCCGCCAGCATGTGCAACCGGGCCAGCGCCTGCAACGGCGCGCGCTGCCACACCCCGACCAGATTCGTTTCACCGCCCTCCAGCGCCTGCGCGACGCGCAGTGCCCCGGCGAACACCGGGTCGCTGACGGCGGAAACATCGAGCTCACCGTCGAGTTTGTGGCCGCCGCCATCCAGCACCGCCGACGCTCTGGCCGACCGCAGCGCGGCCTCGGCGGCAGTCACGGGCCAGCGTCGCAGGTTGGCGCGGTGACGATGGGCTCGGCCCAGCGCCTCACGCGCCTGCTCACTGGCGGCAGCGACACCGGGCAGCTCCATCAGCGGAGCAAGCGGATCAGTCACGGTTTGCCAGGATAGCCAGCGCCCGCACCGGGAACCGCAGCCAACAGTTGCCGCGTGTACTCGTGCTGTGGCCGGGTGAACACATCCTCAGTGGCCCCGTGTTCGACCACCCGGCCCGCCTGCATCACCATCACCTCATCGGCGATCTGCCGGATCACGGCCAGGTCGTGGCTGATGAACAAATAGGTCAGGCCCAGCGCCGTCTGCAACTCGGCCAGCAGCTCCAGGATCTGCGCCTGCACCACGACGTCGAGCGCCGAGACAGCCTCGTCGCAGACCACCACCTCCGGCCGCAGCGCCAGCGCCCGAGCGATCGCCACCCGCTGACGCTGTCCCCCGGACAGCTCGCGCGGGCGCCGGTTCAGCAGCGACGACGGAAGCGCGACCTGCTCGGCGAGCTCGCGGACAGTATTCTGGCGCTGACGGCGATCACCGATCCGGTGGATTCGCAGCGGCTCCTCGATGATCTGCGCCACCGAATACATCGGATCCAAACTGCCGTAGGGGTTTTGGAACACCGGCTGTATTCTTCGACGAAACGCCAGCGTTTCCCGTCGGCCGGGCGATACGGCGCCGGATACGTCATGGCCGTCGAAAACCACTGTGCCAGAACTTGGTTGCAGCAGACCGAGCACCATTCGGGCCAGCGTGGACTTTCCGGATCCGGATTCACCGGCGACCGCCAACGTGGTGCCGCGACGCAGCCGGAACGAGACATCGTCGACGGCGTGCACCTGCGACCTGCGCCACGGCGCACCGCGTGACGACGGGTAGGTCTTGGTCAGGCCGCAGGCGACAATCAGGTCCGGTGCGTCGCGGGCCGCGGCAGGTCGTGTGGTGGGAGCGGAGCGTAGCGACGGCGCCGCCGCTACCAGACGCTGCGTGTAGGGATGCCGTGGGGTACGCAGGATGACCTCTGCTGCAGCGGTTTCCACCACCTGGCCCTGGTTCATGACGATCAGCCGTTCGGCGCGTTCGGCGGCCAGCGCCAGGTCGTGGGTGATCAGCAAGACGGCGGTGCCCAGTTCGCCCGCGAGCTGCTGCAGATGATCGAGCACGCGACGCTGCACGGTGACGTCCAGCGCCGATGTCGGCTCGTCGGCGATCAGTAGCCGCGGCCGGCCCGCCAGCCCGATGGCGATCAGCGCGCGTTGACACATTCCGCCTGACAGCTGGTGCGGATACTGTCGGGCCCGCAAACCCGGCTCGGGTAGCCCGGCATCGGTCAGTAGCTGGACTGCATGGCGATCGATACTGTTGGCGCGCAATGCCTCTCGTACCTGAAAGCCGATCCGCCACACCGGGTTGAGGTTGCTCATCGGATCTTGTGGCACGTAACCGATCCCACTGCCCCGAATGGCCCGCAGTTGGCGTCGGGTGGCGGCGGTGAGGTCGACGCCGTCGAACTCGATGCGGCCTGCGGTGATATGGCCGCCGGGCGGAAGCAGCCCGAGAATCGCGGCAGCGGTGGTCGACTTACCCGACCCCGATTCGCCTACGATCGCCACGGTTTGTCCCACGCGGACTTCCAGGTCGACGCCGCGCACCGCCGGATCGTCGCCGAAGCGAACCTCGAGGCCGGTGACCGAAAGCAGCGGCGTGTCGCGCGGACTCACAGGCGCCAGGCCCGCGACGAAGGGTCCAGGGCGTCACGCAACACGTCGCCCATGATCATGAATGCCAACACGGTGATCGCCAGTGCACCAGCGGGATAGAACAGAATCGGTGAGCCGGCGCGAAGCCGGATCTGGTCGACACTGATGTCGCCGCCCCACGACACCACCGATGGCGGCAACCCGACCCCGAGGTAGGACAGCGTGGCCTCGGTGACGATGAACAACCCGAGCGCAATCGTGGACACCGCGATCACCGGTCCGATCGCATTGGGTAGCACATGCCTGAGCAGAATCCCAAACCTGTTCAGTCCGAGCGCTTTCGCGGCCAGCACGTAATCGCTACCGCGAACCGCGAGCACCGCGCCCCGGGTTATCCGGGCGATCTGCGGCCAGCCGAACAACGCGAGGATCGCGATCACCGTCCATACCGTGCGGTGATGCATGACCTGCATCAGCACAATTGCGGCCAGCAGCAACGGGATAGCGAAGAACACGTCGGCGACCCGGGAGA
>JAVHWH010000154.1:0-17712 GCA_032159915.1 Mycobacterium sp. | reverse complement strand
TCACGGATCCGGCGCCGAGGTACAACCCGGCCTTGAAGAAGCCGTGCGTGAGAAGGTGCATGATCGCAAAGGCGTAACCCGCAGGCCCCAGGCCCGCGGCCAACACCATGTAGCCGATCTGGCTCATCGTCGACGCGGCGAGCGCCTTCTTGATGTCGTCCTTGGCGCAGCCGATGATCGCGCCGAACAACAGCGTGACGGCGCCGACGGCCACGACGCCGGCTTGAGCGCCGGGCGCGAGGTTGTAGATGGGGTGCGAGCGCACGATCAGGTAGACGCCGGCGGTGACCATCGTGGCGGCGTGGATCAGCGCCGACACCGGCGTCGGACCTTCCATCGCGTCGCCGAGCCAGGATTGCAGCGGCACCTGGGCCGACTTGCCGCACGCCGCGAGTAGCAACAGCAGCCCGATTGCGGTGAGCACCCCTTCGCTGGCACCGCCCGTGTTGGAGAAGACGCCCGCGAACGAAATGGTGCCGAAGGTCGCGAACATCACGAACATCGCCAGCGCGAGACCGACATCGCCGACGCGGTTGACGATGAATGCCTTCTTGGCAGCCGTTGCGGCAGAAGGCTTGTGGTACCAGAAGCCGATCAGCAGATAAGAGGCCAGGCCGACGCCTTCCCACCCGACGTACAGCCCGAGGTAGTTGTTCGCGAGCACCAGCAGCAGCATCGCGGCGACGAAGAGGTTGAGGTAGGCGAAGAACCTTCGCCGGTCGGTGTCATGGGCCATATAGCCCACGGAGTAGATGTGAATCAGCGATCCCACGCCCGTGATCAGCAGGACGAAGCAGATCGACAAACTGTCAAGCAGCAGACCGAAATTCACCTGCAGACCGTTGACCGGCACCCATGAGAACCCGTCGACGTGCACCGCGCGCTGCTCGCCGGCCCGGCCCAGCATGTCGAAGAACAGCACCACGCCGACGCCGAACGCGGCAAGCACCGTCGCACAGCCCAGCAGGTGCCCCCACCGATCGCTGCGCCTGCCCGCAAGCAGCAGCACCACCGCACCGAATGACGGCAGCGCCAACAGCAGCCAGGTCAATATTGAAGTCATAGCTCGGCCTTCAATGCTTCAGCAGGTTGGCGTCGTCGACCGAGGCCGACCTGCGGGCACGGAAGATCGTCATGATGATGGCCAGGCCGACGACGACCTCGCACGCCGCAACGACCATCACGAAGAACGCCACCACCTGGCCGTCGAGCGTGCCGCGCATGCGGGCGAACGTGACGAAGGCGAGATTCGCGGCGTTGAGCATCAGCTCGACGCACATGAACATCACGATCGCATTGCGGCGCAACACAACTCCGGCCGCACCGATGATGAACAGCAGAACCGACAGGTAGAGGTAGTTCATCGGGTTCATCGCTTCGCTCCATTGCTGGAGGACCCGTGGCCGGACGACGTGTTGCCGAGAGCGTCGACAGCGTCGATCGAGTCGATATTTCGCGGTGTCAGCACCTTGGACACCGACATCTCGGAATAGGTGCCGTCGGGCAGCAACGCGGGAATGTCCAGCGCGTTGTGCCGGGCGTAGACGCCCGGTCCGGGCAGGGGAGTGGCCCGCTGGCCTGGCCCGAAACGCGCACGGGACAGCTCCTTTTGCGTCTTGCGGCGTTCGAACCGTTCGCGGTGCGCGAGCACCATCGCTCCGAGCGCCGCCGTGATCAGCAGGGCGCTGGTGACCTCGAACGCCCAGAGGTACTTCGTGAAGATCAGGATCGCCAGCTTCTGCACATTGTGGCCGCCGTCGTTGGCCGCCGTCAGGCCGACGAACGACGTCGTGGCGGCGCCGATCCCGGCAATCACCAGGATCCCGAACCCGAGACTCGACAGGATGGCGAAAACCCGTTGCCCCTGAATGGTTTCCACGAGTGACTCGGCCGTGTCGACGCCGATGAGCATCAGCACGAACAGGAACAACATCATCACCGCGCCGGTGTAGACCACCACCTGCACTACGCCGAGGAACAGGGCGTCCTGCGCGATGTAGAAAATCGCAAGCACGATCATCGTCATCGCGAGGAATATCGCCGAGTACACGGCCTTGGACGAGATCACCATGCCTACTGCGCCTATGAGTGCGACCACGGCGAGAATCCAGAACGTCACCGCTTCGCCGGTCGAGGTGCGCGTGATGGCCTCGGCGGCCAGCAGTGTGGTCATGTGGGCTGTCCTACCGTCGGCTCTCCCGTCGCTCCGCTCGCCCTGGAGGGCTGTCCCAGGAAGACGGTGCCGCGGTAGTAGTCGTGGTCGGTGGAGCCTTTCACCATCGGGTGCGGCGGGGCGACCATGCCGTCGGCCAGCGGCGCGAGCAGCTTGTCCTTCCCGTAGATCAGGTCGGAGCGGTTGTCGTCGGCCATCTCGTAGTCATTGGTCATCGTCAACGCCCGTGTGGGACAAGCCTCGATGCACAGCCCGCAGCCGATGCAGCGCAGATAGTTGATCTGATAGACGCGGCCGTAGCGCTCTCCGGGGGAGAACCGCTCCTCGTCAGTGTTGTCAGCGCCCTCGACATAGATCGCATCGGCCGGGCACGCCCATGCACACAACTCGCAGCCGATGCACTTCTCCAGGCCGTCGGGATAGCGGTTGAGTTGATGTCGGCCGTGATAGCGCGGCGCGACTGGCCCCGGCTCCTCCGGATACTGTTCTGTGATCGGCTTTTTGAACATCGTGGCGAAGGTCACGCCGAAGCCGGCGATCGCGTCGAGGAACTTAGGCATCAGCGCGCTCCTTCTCACTCGGCAGCGGCGGGACCGGGAAATCACTGTACGGTGACGTCCCACCATCCGGCACCGACGGTCTCCGTCTGTTGCGCACGAGGTTTCGAATGGACATCAACAGCGCGAAACCCGCGACGGTGCTCGCCGCGATCAGGATCATCGCCCATGAGTGATAGCCCTCAGCGCGCAGGATGCGCACCGTGCCGACGATCATCACCCACACCAGTGAGATCGGGATGAGGATCTTCCAACCCAGCGCCATGAACTGGTCGTAGCGAAGCCGCGGCAGGCTGGCGCGCAGCCAGATGAACAAGAACAGGAACGTCCACACCTTGCCGATGAACCAGATCAGCGGCCACCAGCCGGAATTCGCGCCGTCGATCATGTTGAACGGCCACGGAGCATGCCACCCGCCCAGGAACATCGTCGTCGCCAGCGCCGACACCGTGGTCATGTTCACGTACTCGGCGAGCATGAACATCGCGAACTTCAACGACGAATATTCGGTGTGGAAACCGGCCACCAACTCGCCCTCGGCCTCCGGCAGGTCGAACGGCGCGCGGTTCGTCTCTCCGACCATCGACGTGACGTAGATCAAGAACGAGGGCAGCAGCAGAAAGACGTACCAGATGTGGTCCTGGGCCGCCACGATGCCGGACGTGGACATCGTTCCGGCATAGAGGAATACCGCCGCGAACGACAGCGCCATCGCGATCTCGTAGGAGACCACCTGCGCCGATGACCGCAGCCCGCCGAGCAGCGGATAGGTCGAGCCGGAGGCCCATCCGGCCAGCACGATGCCGTACACGCCCACCGACGTCACGGCCAGCACATAGAGGACCGCGACGGGCATGTCGGTCAGCTGCAACGGGGTGTGGTGTCCGAAGATGGACACCACGGGGCCCATGGGAATGACGGCGAATGCGGTGAAGGCCGGAATCACCGAGATCACCGGCGCCAAAAGGTAGATCGGCTTGTCGACACCGGAAGGGATGAGGCCCTCTTTCAGGCCGAGCTTGATGCCGTCGACGAGACTCTGCAGCAGCCCGAACGGTCCGACCCGGTTCGGCCCGAACCGCATTTGCATGCGGCCCAGCACTTTCCGTTCGACGAGAATGGCGACGAGCACCGTCAGAACCAGGAAGACGAAGACCCCGACGGCCTTGATGATCACCAGCCACCAGGGGTCGTTGCCGAAGCCCGTCATGACCCTGTCCCGATCGACACCACGGAACCCGCCGTCACCCGCAGTTGCTCGTAGACCGCCGAACCCGGCGAGTTCATCGGCAGCCAGACGACGTGGTCGGGCATGTCGGTGATGGCCAGCGGCAACGTGATCGAGCCGCCCTCCGTACCCACGGAGACGGGATCACCTTCTGACGCACCGATTTCGGCGGCGGTGGTCGCCGAGAGGCGGGCGACCGGCGGGCGTGCCGTGCCCGCGAGGTACGGTTCGCCGTCCTGCAGGCGTCCGAGATCCAGCGCCATGTGCCACGTGGCGAGGCGCGCCTGCCCCGGGTTCGGGACCTGCGCTTGGCCGACGGTGGCCGAGGGGAGTTCGGGTCGCGCACCGTCCCACCCGCCGATGCGCGTCATCTCGGTGTACGCGTCCGACGGATGAGTCAGGCCGAGGTCGACCCCCAACTCATCGGAGATCATCGTGAGCACCCGGGCGTCCGAGAACGACCCGGCGTTGGCCAGCGCCGGCGCGAACGGACGGTGTCTGCCTTCCCAGTTCACGAACGTCCCGGCCTTCTCAACCACGGGCGCGACGGGAAACACGACGTCTGCCCGTTCGGTCACCGAGCTGCGGCGGATCTCGAGGCTCACGATGAACTGTGCTGTGTCCAGCGCAGCAGCGGCCGCCACCGGGTCGGGGAGATCCGCGAGGTCGACGCCACCGATCAACAGCGCTCCGTAACCTTCTGCGCCGCTAATGATTTCGTCGCCGGCGGCACCCGGTTCGGCCGGCAGTTCAGACACATTCCACGCCGTCGCCAGCTGCGCCCGCGCGCCGGGATCGGCCACTGGGCGGCCTCCGGGCAACAGGTTATACAGCGCACCGGCCTCCAGCGCGCCGCGGTCCCCCGCGCGCCGCGGCACCCAGGCCAGCCGCGCGCCGGTCCCCTCGGCGAGACGGGCGGCCGCGGTCAGGGCTCCCGGACTCAGGGCCAACCGCTCGCCGACCAGAATCACCGAGCCGTCTTGACGCAGCGCGTCGGCGACATCGCCGAGGCCGTCGAGCGCGGCGGCCTCCTCACCTGGTGCGGTCTGCAGCAGAGTGCCGAACATCTTGGTGAGCCCGCGGGTGGCGAACGGGGCTATCGAGTACACCTTGGTGCCGTGCTTGCGCGCAGCTTTGCGCAGGCGCAGGAACACGATGCTGGATTCTTCCTCAGGTTCGTAGCCGACGAGCAAGACCGCCGGTGCGGACTCGAGGTCGGTGTACGTCACCGACATAGGTCTGCCCGCCACGTGCGAGGCGAGGAAGTCGGCCTCCTCGGGGGTGTGTGCGCGGGCACGGAAGTCGATGTTGTTGGTACCCATAACAACTCGCGTGAATTTGGCGTACGCGTATGCGTCTTCGACAGTCGACCGGCCGCCGACGAGCACGCCGGCGTTGCCATACGCAGCCGACAACCCCTTGGCCGCCACCGCGAGCGCTTCAGACCACGACGCGGGCACCAGCGTCCCGTCCTCACCGCGAACCTGCGGCGTGCTGATCCGATCGCCGACGCTGGTGTATTTGAAGGCCCACCGGCCCTTGTCGCAGTTCCACTCCTCGTTCACCTCGGGGTCGTCCCCAGAGAGCCTGCGCAGCACGACACCGCGGCGATGGTCGGTGCGCTGCGCACATCCACCGGCGCAGTGCTCGCACACGCTGGGGGAGGAGACGAGGTCGAACGGCCGGGCGCGGAACCGGTACGCCGTGCCGGTGAGCGCACCCACCGGGCAGATCTGCACCGTATTGCCCGAGAAATAGGAGTCGAGTGGTTCGTCGTTGGCGATGCCCACTTGTTGCAGGGCACCGCGTTCGAGGAGCTCGATGAACGGGTCGCCGGCGATCTGGTTGGAGAATCGCGTGCACCGGGCACACAGCACGCAGCGTTCGCGGTCGAGCAGCACCTGGGTGGACAGGTTGATCGGCTTGGGGAAGGTCCGCTTGACGTCAGTGAAGCGAGAGTCCGCGCGCCCGTTGGACATTGCCTGGTTCTGCAGAGGGCATTCACCGCCCTTGTCGCACACCGGGCAGTCGAGCGGGTGGTTGATCAGCAGCAGTTCCATCACGCCCTGCTGTGCTTTGTCGGCGGCTTCCGACGTCAGCTGGGTGCGTACCACCATCTCTTCGGTGCACGTGATCGTGCACGACGCCATCGGCTTGCGCTGGCCCTCGACCTCGACCAGGCATTGACGGCATGCGCCGACCGGGTCCAGCAGCGGATGGTCGCAAAACCGCGGGATCTGGATGCCGAGCAATTCGGCGGCCCGAATCACTAACGTGCCCTTGGGAACCGAGATCTCGATGCCATCGATGGTCAGGTTCACCATCTCGACGTCGGCCTTCTGATCACGATCGGCCGTGGCCGTCATACGGCAGCTCCTTCAGGCGCGACGAGCATGGAGTCGCGCGGATCGAACGGGCAGCCCTGTTGCTCGACATGCGCCACGTACTCGTCGCGGAAGAACTTGATCGACGACGCCACCGGGCTTGCCGCGCCGTCACCCAACGCGCAGAACGACTTTCCGAGGATGGCGTCGGAAATGTCCAGCAGCTTGTCCAGGTCCTCGGCGGCACCGTGGCCGGCTTCCAGGCGGTGGTAGATCTGGCTCAGCCAGAAGGTGCCCTCGCGGCACGGCGTGCACTTGCCACACGACTCGTGCTTGTAGAAGTCGATCCAGCGGCCCACCGCGCGGACCACGCAGGTGGTTTCGTCGAATATCTCCAGCGCCTTGGTGCCCAGCATGGACCCGGCCGAGCCGACACCCTCGTAATCCAATGGCACGTCGAGGTGTTCGTCGGTGAGCAGCGGTGTCGACGATCCACCGGGCGTCCAGAACTTGAGCTGGTGTCCGGCCCGCACGCCGCCGGCATAATCGAGCAGTTCGCGCAACGTGATGCCCAGCGGCGCCTCGTACTGGCCCGGTCTGGTCACGTGGCCCGACAGCGAATACAGCGTGTAGCCAGGCGATTTCTCGCTGCCCATCGAGCGGAACCAATCCACACCGTTGAGCACGATCGACGGGACGCTGGCGATGGTCTCGACGTTGTTGATCACCGTCGGGCAGCCATACAGGCCGGCGACGGCGGGGAACGGCGGACGCAGTCGCGGCTGACCGCGCCGGCCCTCCAGCGAATCCAGCAGAGCGGTCTCTTCGCCGCAGATGTATGCCCCGGCGCCGGCATGCACAACCAGCTCCAGGTCATAACCCGACCCGGCGATGTCGCGGCCCAGATAGCCGTTTGCGTACGCCTCGGCGACAGCGTTCTGCAAGCGTCGCAGCACCGGCAGGACTTCGCCGCGCACATAGATGAACGCATGGCTGGCACGGATCGCGTACGACGCGATGATCACGCCTTCGATCAAGACGTGCGGGGTGGCCAGCATCAGCGGAATGTCTTTGCAGGTACCGGGTTCCGACTCGTCGGCGTTGACCACCAGGTAGTGCGGCTTGGCGGCGGCGCCGCTGTCACCCTGCGGGATGAACGACCACTTGGTGCCGGTCGAGAAGCCGGCGCCGCCGCGACCGCGCAGCCCCGAGTCCTTGACGGCGGAGATCACCGCGTCGGGCTCCTGCTTCAACGCCTTTTCCAGCGCCTGGTAGCCGTCATTGCGGCGATAGGTCTCCAGCGTCCAGGATTCCGGGTCGTCCCAGAACCGGCTCAGCACCGGAGCCAACGGCGTTTGCGAGCCCATTACTGCGTCTCTCCTGCACTGTCGGCCGCGGGTGCGGTCATGTTGCGTTCCTTGGCGACTTCCAGGCCGGCCAGCGTCGCCGCGCCGGCACCACCCTGGCCGTCGTCTGGCCGCGGATCCGGGAAGCCGGCCAGAATCCGCTCGGCCTCTTTGAATGTGCACAGCGCACCGCGGGTCGGGGCCGGTGGGTTGCCGGAGCGCAGTCCGTCGACGAGGGTGCGCGCCGAATCGACGGACTGGTTGTCGTAGAACTCCCAGTTGACCATCATCACCGGCGCGTAGTCGCACGCGGCGTTGCACTCGATGTGCTCCAGGGTGACCGATCCGTCGTCGGTCGTCTCACCGTTGCCGACGCCTAGGTGCTCTTTGAGCGACTCGAAAATCGCGTCGCCGCCCATCACCGCGCACAGCGTGTTCGTGCACACCCCGACCAGGTACTCACCAGTCGGTCCGCGCCGATACATGCTGTAAAAGCTTGCGACACCGGCAACTTCGGCGCCGGTCAGCCCGAGCTGCGCGCCGCAGAATTCCAGACCCGCCGGCGTCACATAACCGTCTTGCGCCTGCACCAGGTGCAGCAGCGGCAGCAGCGCCGAGCGCGGACTGGGGTAGCGACCGATGATCTCCTTGGCGTCGACCTCCAGCCGTGCCTGCACATCGGCCGGGTACGACTGCGGTGCGCCGTCGGTGACGAACTGTCCAGACTCCTCCGGTGGCGGGCCCAGTCGGAGGAACACCCGCTCGCCGTTGTTGGCGCCGGGCTCGCTGTTGCTGGCGCCGGCTTGGGGTGCTGCGGTCATCGATCGACACCGCCCATCACCGGGTCGATACTGGCCACCGCGGTGATCACGTCGGCCACCATGCCGCCCTCGCACATGGCGGCGACGGCCTGAAGGTTGGTGAATGACGGGTCGCGGTAGTGCACCCGGTACGGGCGGGTGCCGCCGTCGCTGACCATGTGCACACCCAACTCGCCGCGAGGCGACTCGACGGCGACGTAGACCTGCCCGGCCGGCACCCGGATGCCCTCGGTGACCAGCTTGAAGTGGTGGATCAGCGCTTCCATCGAGCCGCTCATGATCTTCTCGATGTGCTCCGGGGAGTTGCCCAGCCCGTCTGGACCGACTTTCAGGTCAGCCGGCCAGGCGATCTTGCGGTTCTCCACCATGGTCGGGCCGGGCTGCAACTTGTCCAGGCACTGCTCGACGATCTTCACCGACTCCGACATTTCCTTGACGCGAATGATGTAGCGGCCGTAAGAATCACAACCGTCATCGGTGATGACGTCGAACTCGTAGTTCTCGTATCCGCAGTAGGGCTCGGCCTTCCGCAGGTCGTGCGGCAAACCGGTGGAGCGCAGGCACGGACCGGTGACTCCCAGGGCGATGCAACCGGTGAGGTCGAGGTAACCGACGTCCTTGGTGCGGGCCTTCCAGATGGCACTCTCGTTCAGCAGGTTGCCCATCTCGCGCAGCACGCCCTTGATTTCCTTGAGGGCGGTGGCAATTTCGGTCTTGGCGTCGGGTGGCAGGTCCTGCGACACACCTCCGGGGCGGATGTAGCCATGGTTCATCCGAAGCCCGGTGATCGACTCGAACAGCGTGAGGATGATCTCGCGGCCCTTGAAGCCGGTGAACATCGGCGTCATCGCGCCCAACTCCATGCCGCCGGTCGCCAAAGCGACCAGATGCGAGGAGATTCGGTTGAGCTCCATCATCATCACCCGGATGACGTTGACCCGTTCGGGGATCTCTTCGGTGATGCCGAGCAGTTTCTCCACGCCCAGGCAGAAGGCGGTTTCGTTGAAAAACGGTGCCAGGTAGTCCATTCGGGTCACGAACGTCACCCCCTGCGTCCAGTACCGGTATTCGAGGTTCTTCTCGATTCCGGTGTGCAGGTAGCCAATTCCGCATCGGGCGTCGGTGACGGTCTCGCCTTCGATCTCCAGGATCAGTCGCAGCACGCCGTGGGTGGACGGGTGCTGCGGTCCCATGTTGACCACGATCCGTTCGCCGGGTTCGCCGCTCTGCCGGGCGGCCTCGACGACCTTGTTCCAATCTTGCCCTGTGAGCGCGATCAAGGTGTCCGAGCCATCCTCGTGGGCGGCGTTGATGGTGTCGCTCATCAGTTGTAGGACCTCCGCTGGTCGGGCGGGGGAATCTGCGCGCCCTTGTACTCCACTGGGATGCCGCCGAGCGGGTAGTCCTTGCGCTGCGGATGGCCCTCCCAGTCGTCGGGCATCTCGATGCGGGTCAACGACGGGTGGCCATCGAAGACGATACCGAAGAAGTCATAGGTTTCGCGCTCATGCCAGTCATTGGTCGGATAGATCCCGAACAGCGATGGGATGTGCGGATCACCATCTGGCGCAACCACTTCCAATCGGACCCGGCGGTTGTGGGTGATGGAGCTGAGCGGGTACACCGCGTGCAGCTCGCGTCCGGTCTCGTCGGGGTAGTGCACGCCGTTGACGCCCAGGCACAGCTCGAACCGCAGCTGCGCGTCATCGCGCAACCGGCGCGCGACCTGCGGCAACAGCTCGCGACGTACGTGCAAGGTCAGCTCGTCGCGGTAGACGACGACTTTCTCGATGGCGTCGGTGAATTCGACGTCGTCGTCGGCTTTCAACGCCTCGGCCAGCCGGTCGACGACCTCGTCGAAGTAGCCACCGTAGGGGCGCGGGGTCCCCTCGTCGATCGTGACCTGGCGAATCAGTCGTCCGTAGCCCGAGGTGTCACCGCTGCCGCGAACGCCGAACATGCCGCGGCGCACACCGATCACTTCGGCATCGGAGGTGTCGGTGCCGACCGGGCTGCCGCCGACCTCGCCGGCCGCGCGCTTGGGGTCGTGTTCTGGTGAAGTCATCGCAGCAGACCGTGCATCTCGATCGTCGGCCGAGCGGCCAGAGCTGCTTTCTCGGCCTCGGCGATGGCCTGCTCACGGTTGACGCCGAGTGGCATCTCTTGGATCTTGTCGTGCAGCTTGAGGATTGCGTACAGCAGCATCTCGGGACGCGGGGGGCAACCGGGCAGGTAAATATCCACCGGCACAACGTGGTCGACGCCCTGCACGATCGCGTAGTTGTTGAACATTCCGCCCGACGAAGCGCAGACCCCCATGGCCAGTACCCATTTCGGCTCGGCCATCTGGTCGTAGATCTGACGCAGCACCGGCGCCATCTTCTGGCTGACCCGGCCGGCGACGATCATCAGGTCAGCCTGTCGCGGCGTCGCCGAAAAGCGCTCCATGCCAAAGCGTGCGATGTCGAACCGCGGGCCTGCAGTCGCCATCATCTCGATCGCGCAGCACGCCAGTCCGAAGGTGGCCGGCCACAACGAGTTCTTGCGAAAGTATCCCGCCAGTTGTTCGACGGTGGTCAGCAAGAAGCCGCTCGGTAATTTTTCTTCCAAGCCCACGATTTACCTCAATCCCAAGTCAGTCCGCCGCGGCGCCACACGTATGCGTAGGCCACGAAGACGGTGAGCATGAAGACCACCATCTCGATCAGCGCGAACAACCCGAGCTGGTCGTAGCTGACCGCCCACGGGTACAGGAACACGATCTCGATGTCGAAAACGATGAACAGCATGGCTGTCAGGTAGTACTTCACCGGGAAGCGCTGCCCGCTGCCGGCGTGCGGCGCGTTGGCCGGCTGGTCGCTGGGTTCGATCCCGCATTCGTAGGCCTCCAGCTTGGCCCGGTTGAAGCGAGACGGGCCGGTGATCTGGGCGAGCGCGACCGAGCCGAGCGCGAACGCTGCGGCGATCCCTCCGAGTACGAGAATTGGTAGGTAGAGATTCATCCCGCGAAAACGCTTCCTCACTCTGGTCTGTGGGCTGTGACTGTGAGCGCAACCACAGCCTAGCGACCGTGTGGGGTCACGCGCTCAGCAGGTTAGATGTGACCTCACCCACAAGGTGGAGGCCGTTGGGCACCACGCTACAGGTGTCGGCCGAGACCGGTCAGACGGCTACTGGACGGGGGTGCGCAGCAACTCGAGCACGGTCCGGCTGAGCCGGATCGGGTCGATCGGATGGGGGACCGCGCCCTCGGCCCGCGACCAGGTGGCCAGCCAGGCGTCGTCGCGCCGTCCGGTCAGCACCACGATCGGCGGACCGTCGTCGAGTTCGTCTTTCAACTGTTTGGCGATTCCCATGCCACCCTCGGGGGTCGCCTCACCGTCCAGAATGGCCAGATCGATGCCGCCGGCGTCCATCCGCTGGATGACGACCGGTCCGGTGGCCACTTCGATGTAGCTCAGCTCAGGCAGGTCGGGATGGATACGTTTGCCCAAGGCCAGCATGACTTTCTCTCGAGTCTCCGGGTTGTCGCTGTACACGAGGATCCGCAGGGGGCTGGTGGCAGACACGGTCCAGATCGTAGCGCCCAGCGACGTCTACTGCGGCGTCCGCACGAAGTAGGTCTGGGCAGCCACCGTTGCGGTCTTGGCGACCATGCCCAACCGATTCCACCCGATGTCGAACTGGTACCGGTCGATCGTGGTTTCCGCCGTCACCTGCACCGCACCGTCGTCGAGGGCTCTGACCTGGACCGGTAGCGGCACGGGCGCGGTGATTCCTTTGATGGTGAACGCGGCCCGGAGATTGGCGGCGTCGCCGGCGCTGGGCTCGATGGCCGTCACCTCGACGCTGATCTCCGGATAGCGGTCGGCGTCGAAGAAGTCGGCCGATCGCAGATGCTGGTCGCGTTTGCTGATGCCGGTGCGCAGCGATGCCACTTGCGCGTCGAGCCGGCCGAAGATAGCGCCTCTGCCGGTGACATGACCGTCGGCGCTGACGTCGGTGAATCGCCCTTTGACAGTGACCAGCCCCCAGAAGTTCTTGATGCTGAATCCGACGGTGGAACGGTCGGCATCCAGTCGCCACACGCCCGCGGTGTCGGGATCATTGAGCAGTGTGCCGACGTTACTCACCCATACCTCCGTTGCGGCGTGCCGGCGCGCCACACTCCGTTGTCGTCGTATCGCGCGATAGCTGAGCAAGGTATGAAACTACTCGCCGCCGCGGTCTCAGAACAACGTGTTGCAGAACGGCGCTCGTTCGGTGCGCAGCGCCGCCTCCAAGCGATGCAAGGCATCGTCGCCGTTCAGCTCGCGGATTCGGTTCGCGCGGAGCAAGTCTGACGGTCGATGGGCACCGGTATAGATCGTCGCCAGATCGGCGAGACTGATCTCGATGTCGGCCGGACCCTCATGGGGCACGCATTTGCCGACGCCGTCGCGGGTCTGAAGCAGGAATCGTCCACTGGACAGCCCGAGTGGATCGACAACTTCGAGCACGATGTCGATGTCGGCGTCGTAAGTCCGCGCCCCAAGAGCCTCCGGGACGTCGTTGATGCGTACCCAGAGCCAGTCGCTCACGCCTTTGACCGCCGCGGCGCGGTGATCGGTCAACTTGAGCAGAAGTGGATCATCAAGGGGCACATCGATGCTGATGTCGTCGAACATGTCCAGCGTCAGCAGAGTTTGCAGGAGCTCGGTATGCGCTTCGCTGGTCATCGCGCAGAAATCCTCGACGACGGCCGTGCCCAGCGGTGGCCGGAATGCGTGGTGCGAATCGCCGTGGACCCGGTAGGTCAGAAAGCCGTCGGGATGGATCGTGCAGTTCAGCGCCGATGCATTACCGCGCTGGGTCGGACGGTCCTCCAGGCAGTCATTCCACCAGGCATCGTTTCGCGCAATCGCACCATTTGTTACGGCACAGTATCTTTCGTAGATTTCTGGTAAATGGTGTCGTGCTTGCGCCGCGTTGACCTCGCGTCCGCGATTTCCGGTGGGCTTGTCGCGCAGCTTCGCCGACCGACGGTCGATCACGTAGTTCTGGCTGTAGCTGGCCACGCCGGCGCCGACGCTGTCATACATCGCCGTCTGGGTCGGAACACCACACACGATCGGGTAGCCCCGCTCGATCAGGATTTCCAGGCCCTTGGAGCTCAATTGTGCCCAGATGCCGCGCCCTTGGTGAGTTGACGCCACCGCGGTCATCGTCAGCCATGCCGCACGCAGGCTAGCGCCGCCGGGAACCGTCAACTCGGTGCGGTAGATGATCGTCGTCCCGACGATGAACGGATCCTCGGGGTCGGTGACGTCCTCGGCGATCAGGACGTCTTCCAGCTCGACCCGCTGTTTCCAAGCTTCGACCGTCCGGTGGTCCACCGGATCCCCGAATGTTCGCGCTTGGTTCTCATAGACCGCCTGCCAGTCCTCTTCGACTGGATGCCGGATCGTGATGGCGTCTTGTGTGGTGGTCATAGTTCAGCCCAATCACTCAAAGCACTGCGGGAGACAGACATCGGAAACGCCGATTTAATCCCGAGACTGATTTTCTGAATCCGCGGCGACGCTGCCAGACACGTACCCGCCGAATGACCGGGCGAATCCTCGGCATTCGTCACGCCAGGTATCGCCTTCGGGGCGCGGGCTTGGCGTTATCGGTGTCACCCTGCCCCGATCGGGTATGTGTCTGGGGCTGAACCAGAGCGGAAGGACGCCAAATGCTGCAAGGACTGACTCGACTCGCAATCGCGGCACCGCGCCGCATCATCGCGGTCGCCGTTCTGCTGTTCCTGGCCGCCGCGATTTTTGGCGTTCCGGTGATCAACCGGTTGTCCGGCGGCGGGTTCCAGGACCCGACGTCAGAGTCGTCCCGCGCAGCCGGCGTGCTCCGGGACAAGTTCAGTCAGACCGATCAGCAGATGCTGATCGTGGTGACCACGCCGGCCGGCGTCCACAGCGATCAGGCCAGCCGGGTCGGCACCGACGTCGTCAACCAGCTCAAGCGGTCGCCGTGGGTGTTGAGCGTGTCCTCGGCGTGGACCTCACCGCCACCGGCTGCGACCACACTGATCAGCAAGGACGGCAAGTCCGGGCTGATTGTGGCCGGCCTGAAGGGCGGCGAGAACGACGCACAGAAATACGCCAGCACGCTGACGTCGCAGCTGGTGCACGACCGCGACGGCGTCACCATGCGTGCCGGCGGCACGGCGGTGGCATATTTCCAGATCAACGACCAGAACGAGCGGGACCTGGTGTTGATGGAGTCGATTTCGATTACGCTGATCTTTTCGGTAAAGGTCTGGGTCCTGGGTGGAATGGTCGCTGCGATCCTGCCGATCGTCTTGGGCGCGTTGGCCATCGTCTGCACCATGTCGGTGCTGCGGCTGATCACGTTCGCCACCGACGTGTCGACGTATGCCCTGGACCTCAGCATCGCGATGGGTCTCGCTCTGGCGATCGACTACAACCTGTTGATCATCAGCCGCTACCGCGAGGAATTGGCACGAGCAGACCACCCGGAGCAGGCGCTGCTGCGCACCATGGCCACCGCCGGCCGAACGGTGGTGTTCTCGGCGACGACGGTGGGGCTGTCGATGGCGGTGATGGCGGTGTTCCCGATGTACTTCCTCAAATCGTCGGCTTACACCATCGTGGCCACAGCGGTCGTCGTCGCGCTCGCCGCGGTGGTGGTCACGCCGGCGACCATCGTGCTGCTGGGCCCGAGGCTTGATGCCTTCGACGCGCACAAACTGCTACGTCGCTGGCGGCCACCGGGGCAGGCGCGGCTCGACCATGCCCACCAGCCTGTGCACCAGCAGTTCTGGTACCGGTCCACCAGACTGGTTCTGCGCCATGCCATCCCGATCGGTATGGGCGTGGTCACGCTCATGCTTTTGCTGGGCGTGCCGTTCCTCGGCGTCAAGTGGGGATTTCCCGATGAGCGGGTGTTGCCGAAGTCGTCGTCGGCACGCCAAGTGGCCGACATGGTGGACAACGATTTCGCCAGCGGGCTGGGCACCGCGGTCACCGTTGTCGTTCCCGACGCCGGTGGTATCAAACCCGCCGACCTGCAGCGTTATGCCGCGGAGCTGTCCCGGGTGCCCGACGTTTCATCGGTCAGCGCGCCAGACGGGACTTACGTCGGCGGCTCGGTGGTAGCTCCTCCCGCCGCGGCTACCGGGGAGGCGCACGGCAGCGCTTTTCTTACCGTGGCCACCACCGCGCCGCTGTACTCCCAGGCCTCCAACAACCAACTCACCAGGCTGCACAAGGTGGCGACGCCGGCAGGCCGATCAGTGGAAATGACCGGGTTTGCCCAGATCAACCGTGACAGCGTCGACGCGGTCACCAGACACCTTCCGCTGGTGCTGGTACTGATCGCCGGCATCACCTTTTCGCTGTTGTTCCTGCTCACCGGCAGCGCGGTGCTGCCGCTGCAGGCCCTGGTGTGCAACGTCTTGTCACTGACTGCCGCCTTTGGCGCGATGGCCTGGATATTCCAAGACGGGCATCTCGGCGCCTTGGGCACTACGCCGAACGGGACGTTGAACGCCAACATCCCAGTCCTGTTGTTCTGCATCGCCTTTGGTCTGGCGATGGATTACGAGGTGTTTCTGGTGTCACGGATTCACGAGTACTGGGTTGCCTCCGAAGGGACCCGCGAGATACTGCCCGGTGCGGCCGTGGCACGGGCGGCCAACGACGAAAGCGTCGCGCACGGCATCGCCGGCATCGGTCGAGTGGTCACCACCGCGGCATTGGTGATGTCGATCTCCTTCGCCGCGCTGATTCCCGCGCACGTGTCGTTCATGCGAATGCTGGGGCTCGGCTTGACGCTGGCCGTACTGGCCGACGCTACGTTGGTGCGGATGGCCCTGGTTCCGGCTTTCATCCACCTCCTCGGACGGTGGACCTGGTGGGCGCCGAAGACGCTGACCCGTCTGCGCGCCCGGCTGGCGACTGGTGAAGCCGCGGCCGCCGAAGTGGGGCAACGGCGCTGGGACGCCGATGCACCGGACCGCCACCACGTGATCCGGCGTTCGCCTTCCGCGACGGAACAAACCCTGCGTCAGACCACCGCATCCTGAAGCTGCTCGTCGGCCGCACGCTCAGTCGCGACGGCTCCGAGGCGCGCGAGTTGGAAGACCGCCGCCATCATCACCACCAGCGCGAACCCCATTGCGAGGAGTCCGGTGCGGCTGGCGTTGAGCTTTTCGCCGAGCACGACCACGCCCAGCACCGCTGCGACTACCGGTTGTGACATCTGCAGAGCGGGCATCGACGCCGTCAGTGGGCCGGCCCGAAATGCCAACTGACCGCAGACAAAACCCCCGGCCACGGCCAATAAACAGGCATACAACTCGGGGCTGTGCGCCACCGGCCGGCCGGCGTCACCCAGCCGTGCGACGACTTCTTTGGTCAGCACCGCAAACACACCCCACAGGGATCCGGCCACGAACGCATACGACGTCGCCGCCACCACGCCACCCCGCGTTTGGCCGAGGACCAGGCAGCCGATGAGAATCGGTCCGAACACCGCGGCGACCATGCCCCAAGTCTGCAGCGGTGCGCTGGTGCGACCGGCCAGCGGATTGCCGACGACGACCACGACAATCACCCCAGCGGTCAGGAGGCCGGCCCAGACCCATTCACCGCCGCTGACCCGGCGGCAGGAAGTTCTTGCGTTGATCGGCAGCGCGAACATCAGCGAGAGCGTCACCAGGGCCTGCACCAACAGAACAGAACCTTCGCTCAGGGCCGCCGCCTGCAGTGCGATGCTGCCGGCCAGCAGGACGATGCCCAGCCACCAGCGCCGACTGCGAAGAAGTTCAGCGAGCAAACCGAGGTGGCCGTTCGGGCTGCCGGCCGCCCCATGTGCCGCCTGCTGCTGCAGTACATCTCCGATCGCGACGCACAACGCTGAACTCAGTGCCAACAGTGCGGCGATGTTGGTGTTGGCCATGGACGCATCTCCCAGTCGACGTCGAGTGAGGCAATACCCGACGCCGGTTACCCGCTTTCGGCGACATGCAGCCATCAGTGACCGGGACTGCGCTGCAAGCAGCGCCTTCGGGGATGCTGCCTAGTTGTCGTAGCCGGGGTGGGCGGCGGCCAGCCGGCGACTCACCAGGGCCCTTAGGGCCGACTGCACCTGATCACCGGCGCCATCCAGTTCACCGGCCCGGATAGCCGCCGCGAGGGTGGCTTCGTCGTCATAGCCGATCCGGGCCAGCGCCTCACTGACGCCGTCGTCATCATCGGCGAGCA
>JAVHWH010000146.1:0-4767 GCA_032159915.1 Mycobacterium sp. | reverse complement strand
GTGGCGTCGGCTACTGCCCCGGCAGATCGCCGGAGGCGGCCAGCGCCAGCAGTTCACCACGGCCGATCTGGGTGACCAGGCTGGCGCTGTCGAAGTAGATGCGCTCGTTGGTAATTCGCTCGCCGTCGAAGAAGAACACCGCGATAATCGGCACCCGGAACGCCTTGCCGGTGGGCGGCATGCCATAGAATTCGCCGAGATTGGTCCCCAGCAGGTCGAATTCGGTGATCACCGTGTCGTCGGTGAAGTGGTAGCGAACATTGTCGTGGCGCTGGTCGGGAAACGCGGTCCGGGTGGTCCGGTAGTAGTTCATCACCTCGTCGTCACCGTCGAAAACCTGCCCGGTGGCCATGATCTCGTAGCGCGGATGCCCGTTGAACGTGGCCAGGGTGCGGTCGAACTCCTTGGTCACCTCGGTGTTCATGTGCTCTTCGATGAGCGCCAGGCGCCGTTGGCGGAGTTCGTTGTCGAGCACGGCTACTTCTCGGTGACCTTGGCCATCGCGAGCACGTCGAGACGGCGGTCGAGTTCCTCTTCGGACAACTTGTCGCCGATCAGCCCGCGATCGATGACCGTCTGCCGAATCGTCTTGCGCTCCTTGAGTGCTTGCTTGGCCACCGCGGCGGCCTCGTCATAGCCGATCGCCGAGTTCAGCGGTGTGACGATCGACGGTGACGACTCGGCCAACTCGCGAAGGCGTTCTTCGTTGGCCTTCAATCCACTGATGCACCGCTCGGCGAACAGTGTGGACACATTGGTCAGCAGCTTGAACGACTCGAGGATGTTGCGGGCCATCATCGGGATGTAGACGTTGAGCTCGAACGCGCCCGAAAGCCCGCCGACCGCGACGGCGGCGTCGTTCCCGATCACCTGGGCGGCGACCTGGGTGACGGCTTCGGGCAGAACGGGATTGACCTTGCCCGGCATGATCGAGCTGCCCGGCTGCAGGTCCGGCAGCTGGATCTCGGCCAGGCCGGTCAGCGGCCCCGAACCCATCCAGCGCACATCGTTGGCGATCTTGGTCAGCGACACGGCGATGGTGCGCAGGGCGCCGGACGCCTCGACCAGCCCATCGCGCGAGGCTTGCGCCTCGAATGAGTTTGTCGCGGTGCGTAATTCGTCCAGACCGGTTTCGTTGACCAGCACCTGGACCACCTTGGCGCCGAAGCCGTCGGGAGCGTTGAGGCCGGTGCCGACCGCGGTGCCGCCGATCGCCAGCTCGCCGAGGCGGGGCAGCGTCGCCTTGACTCGTTCGACGCCGGCCTCGATCTGGCGGGCGTACCCGGAGAACTCTTGGCCCAGCGTCACTGGGACGGCGTCCATCAGGTGGGTGCGGCCCGACTTGACCACGGTGTGCCATTCGCGGGCCTTGCCGTCCAGCGCGTCGTGCAGCACCTGCAGCGCCGGAATCAAATGGCGTACAGCCGCTTCGGTGGCCGCGATGTGGGTGGCGGTGGGAAAGGTGTCGTTGGACGACTGTGACATGTTGACGTCGTCGTTGGGGTGCACGGTCACACCGTTGGCACCGGCGATACTGGCGATCACCTCGTTGGTGTTCATGTTGGAGCTGGTGCCCGAACCGGTCTGGAAGACGTCGATTGGGAACTGGTCGTCGTGCTTACCGTCGGCGATCTCGGCAGCCGCGGCGATGATCGCGTCGGCCTTGTCGGCTGCCAGCAGCCCGAGGTCTTTGTTGACCTGGGCGCACGCCCCCTTCAGCAGGCCGAGCGCCCGGATCTGGGTGCGCTCCAGGCCGCGCCCGGAGATCGGAAAGTTCTCCACGGCGCGCTGAGTCTGGGCTCGCCACAACGCCTTTGCGGGCACCCGGACTTCGCCCATGCTGTCGCGTTCGATGCGGTATTCGGTGTCGTCCGCCATGGGGCAACGTTCCTAACTGACTAGTGGTTACGGCAGGGGAGCTGCGGCGCTGCTATCGCCGGTGAAGTCGATCGCGGAGTATTCGTTGAGCTTGGCCAGCCGGTGGAAGCCCTCGACCATTCGCAGCGTTCCGGACTTGGACCGCATCACGATCGACTGGGTGGTGCAGCCGCCCGGCTCGTATCGCACGCCTTTCAGCAAGTCACCGTCGGTGACGCCGGTGGCACAGAAGAAGACGTTCTCGCCGGACACCAGGTCGCGAACCGTCAGCACCGCGTCGAGGTCGTAACCGGCATCGAGTGCCTTCTGTCGTTCGGCGTCATCGGTGGGTGCCAGCTGCGCCTGCATTTCGCCGCCCATGCACCGGATCGCCGCGGCGGCGATGATGCCTTCCGGGGTACCGCCGATGCCGGCCAGCATGTCGGTGCCCGAACCGGGACGGCATGCCGAAATCGCGCCGGCGACGTCACCGTCGGTGATCAGGCGGATCCGGGCTCCGGTGGCGCGGACGTCATCGATCAGCTGGGCGTGCCGGGGACGGTCCAGGATGCACACCGTCATGTCGGGCACAGACAGGCCTTTGACCTTGGCGACTGCGCGGACGTTGTCGGCGATCGGCGCGGTGATGTCCAGGACATGGGCGGCGTCGGGGCCCACCGCGATCTTGTTCATGTAGAACACCGCCGACGGGTCGAACATGGCACCGCGGTCGGCCACCGCAAGAACTGAGATGGCGTTGGGCATGCCCTTGCTCATCAGCGTGGTGCCGTCGACCGGGTCGACGGCGAAGTCGCATTCCGGGCCGTCGCCGTTGCCGACGTGTTCGCCGTTGTAGAGCATCGGCGCTTCGTCCTTCTCGCCTTCGCCGATCACCACGACGCCGCGCATCGACACCGAGTTCACCAGCTGGCGGATGGCATCGACGGCCGCGCCGTCGCCGCCCTCCTTGTCGCCGCGGCCCACCCAGCGCCCGGCGGCCATGGCGCCTGCCTCGGTGACCCGGACGAGCTCGAGTGCGAGGTTGCGATCCGGGGCTTCACGACGAGAACCTGCACTCATGGTTGCCGATTGTCCCAGAAGCGGGTTGCCGATCGGGAGCTGGGATACTCGTGCTGTGACGTCGCAGCCTGAGCCCTCGGCCAAACCGGCTAAGCCCCGGCTGCTGCAGGACGGCCGGGACATGTTCTGGTCGATCGCCCCGCTGGTCGTGGCCTGCATCGTCTTGGCCGGCGTCGTCGGGATGTGCTCGTTTGCCCCGACCGGAATCAACCGCGGGCCGGTGCCGGCCTACAACGCTGCCAGTGCCCTGAAAGCCGACGCGCTGGCCCTGGGATTCCCGATCCGGCTGCCACGCCTGCCCGAGGGCTGGCAGGCGAACTCGGGCGGCCGCGGCGGTATCGCGGACGGTCGGACCGACCCGTCGACCGGGAACCGCCTGCGAGCGGTCACCTCCATCGTCGGCTACATCAGCCCGGGCGGTGAGTATCTGAGTCTGACCCAGAGCAACGCCGACGAGGACAAGTTGGTCGGCGCGATCCACCCGTCGATGTACCCCAGCGGCACCGTCGACGTGAACGGCATCCGCTGGGTCACCTATCAGGGCGACGGAGGTGTCGAGCCGGTGTGGACGACGCGGTTGAACAGCTCGGCCGGTCCGGCCCAAGTCGGCATCACCGGCGCCGGCAACACCGACGAATTTCGTACGCTGGCGGCCGCTACCCAAACGCAGCCGCCCCTACCAGCACAGCGATCGAAGGGACACTCATGAGCGCACCGGTAGCCGATCTCACCGGCTGGTCAGTGGAGCCGTTCACCGGCGGCGGGTACACCCACGACGTCTACCGCCGCGGGGACGGACCCGGCGTGGTGCTGATCCCCGAGATCCCCGGCATTCACCCCGGCGTGCTCGGTCTGGGAAATCATCTGGTGGACAACGGTTTCACCGTGGCGATCCCGTCGCTGTTCGGCGAGCCCGGCCGCGGTAAAGAGCCCGCATACGTGATATCGACTATCACCAGAGCCTGTGTGGCAAGGGAATTCGCCGCATTCGCAACCAACAAGCAGCGCCCGGTGTCGGTCTTCCTGCGGGCGCTGGCCCGCGACCTGAACAAGTCGACGCCCGGTAAGGGCGTCGGGGTGATCGGCCAGTGCTTCACCGGTGGCTTCGCGCTGGCCGCCGCGGTCGACGACAGCGTGCTCGCGCCGGTGCTCAGCCAACCGTCGGTTCCGTTTCCGGTCACCCCGCGACAGCGGCGTGACGCCGGGGTGAGCGACCTCGAGTTGAACGCGTTCAAGGACCGCGCCGCCAACGAGGGATTGTGCGCGATCGGTCTGCGCTTCACCGGGGACAAAGCCGTACCCGGCGAACGGTTCAAGACGCTCAAGGACCGGTTGGGCGATGCATTCGAGGTGATCGAAATCGATTCGAGCCCAGGCAATGAGCACGGATTTTCCAGGCTGGCGCACTCGGTGCTGACCGACGAGGTCCGGGAGGTCGACGGCCACCCTGCCTATGAGGCACGCAAGCGGGTCGTTGCGTTCCTCAACGAGCGGCTGCGTTGACGGCCTGCCGCCTGCGCTGATCGGCGATGAATCGAATCGACATGCGCTGCAGCAGGTTCGGTGCCAGCCGGGCGAATATCCAGGATGCATACGCCTGTCGCGGCTTCACCAGCAGCGCTTTGTTGCGCGCGATCGCAGTGAGGGTGTCGCGGGCCAACCGGTCGGCGCTGTAGGCAGTCTTCATGCCCTGCCCGCGCAGGTAGTAGTCCCGGCCGACGAAGCCGCCGATCCCGCCCTTGTCCAGAATCGGCGTCTCGACCGCGCCGGGGCAGACCGCGAGCACTCCCACGCCACGCGGGATGGCCTCAGAGCGTAGCGCCAGCGACA
>JAVHWH010000132.1:0-3026 GCA_032159915.1 Mycobacterium sp. | reverse complement strand
GCGGGTCAGGGTATTTCGAGCAGACGATCTCGTAGGTCGCCATCACGATCGGATAGACGTCGTCCTGGCTGGGGTTGTAGAACGACGAGAGATCGAGCACCAAGTTGTTGCCCTTGCCGACGATCTTGGCTCCGGCGATGGTCTTGCCGACGGAGTCGGTACCGATCCGCACCGGGCGCCGCGATTTGCGGCTGGCCGGGGTCTTGATCTCCGCGGCGAACAGCCCTTCCTCCATGGCGAACGACAACTCGTTGTAGGTGATCGCGCCTTCGGTGTTCTTCACCGCCGACGAGGTGCCGTCGTTGCCCTTGGCGCCGGTTCCGACGCCACCCTTGAACGCTTTACCGGTGCCCTGGGTCCACACCCCGCCGGCCGCCGCCTGCGAAATCCTTCCCGGCGCTCCGCCGCCGGGTTCGATGATCGACCAGGCGCTGGTGCAGTGGGTGCTGCTGGCGCCGGCGACGGCCATGGCGCTCTACATCTATTCCTATATTCGCCAGGGCGACTGACCCGCCGCGTCCTCAATGTCGGACCCCTCTGCAATAATCGAATGTATGTTCGATACAGCGCCGTTTCAAGGTTCGCGCTTGGAGGTAATCGCCCAATTCGATGAGTTGTTCGAGCGGCGTTACCCGACGCGGACGGCGGAGTCGGCGGCGTTGGTGGATCGGATTGGTGCGTCCTGGCGGGCCCAGAATCGTGGTGCTGCGGCGGCTTTGACGGCGATCGGTGAGTTGTTCGCTTACCGGTTGACCCGCTGCTCGGACACCGAGGAGTGGGCGGTGGACACCGAGGCGGCGGTGAGCGCGGAGGTGGCCGCGGAGCTGCGGATGAGCCAGGGCCTGGCGGCTAGCCAATTGCGGTATGCCCGGGCGATGCGTGAGCGGCTGCCGAAGCTGGCTGAGGTATTCCGGGCCGGTGACATCGACCAGCGGATGTTCGCCACGATCGTGTATCGCACCGACCTGATCGTCGATAGCCAGGTGCTTGCGACCGTCGATGGGCAGCTGGCGCAGGCGGTGGTGCGCTGGCCGTCGATGACGCGTGGCCGGTTGGCCGGACACATCGACAAGATCGTCGCTAAGGCCGACGCTGATGCGCTGCGCCGGCGCACCGATCGGCGCCGCGAACGTGAGGTTTGGTTCGGTGACCTCGGCGACGGCCTGTCAGAGATCCATGGCAGCCTTCTGAGTCCTCAAGCGCATGCCTTGGACAACCGGCTCACTGCTTTAGCGGCCACGGTGTGTGAGCATGACCCGCGCAGTCGCGAGCAGCGCCGTGCTGACGCGCTGGGTGCTTTGGCGGCGGGAGCTGATCGGCTGGGCTGCCAATGCGGTCGCGGTGACTGTGCTGCCGGGAAGCGCTCCGCCGCAGCCTCAGTGGTCATTCACGTGATCGCCGAACAAGCGGTGAACGGCAGTGCGGGCTTCACCATCGGGTCTGAGGTGCGCGCCGACGGGCTGGTCGGTCCCGAGCTGATCGCCGAGTTGGCCGCTCAGGCCAGGCTGACGCCGCTGGTTCATCCGCTCGATGCCGCACCCGAGCCGGGATATGTGCCGTCGAAGGCGCTGGCCGATTTCGTGCGGTGTCGGGATCTGACGTGTCGGTGGCCGGGTTGCGACCACCCGGCGTTCGACTGCGACATCGACCACACTGTGCCCTACGCCGACGGCGGGCCCACCCATGCCTCGAATTTGAAGTGCTACTGCCGTACCCATCACCTCGTGAAGACTTTCTGGGGCTGGCGTGATCGCCAGTTGCCCGATGGCACAATCATTCTCGACTCGCCGTCAGGAAAGACCTACGTGACCACGCCGGGCAGCGCGTCGCTGTTCCCGAGCCTGTGCGTGCCCACCGGCGATCTGCAGCCACCGCAACCCACTGCGCCGGTGGACTACTGCGACGAGCGAACCGCCATGATGCCCCGCCGCCGCCGCACCCGGGCACAGGACCGCGCTTACCGCGTGGCCGGAGAACGACAACGAAACCACCACGCCCGAACCGTCCGCCGACCCGAATCCATCGACCGGTTCGGCCCCGCCCCACCCGGCAGCGACAACGACCCACCACCGTTCTGAGGCGTCGACACTGGACCCGGAGAGTCGCCGACGACCGCCGTTGACCAGGAATTTGGCTGTGAGCAGGTCTTCCCCTAGACTCTAGGGGTTGCCGTGGGCAGACCTCGGCTGGCGTTCTCGAGATTCACCGTCAGCCCCGCGTGCCTTTCGACGACAAAGACCATGCACGACTGGTCTGGCGGACCATGCAATTGAAGTCCTCCGGCCTTTCCACGCGTGGGCGTGCATATGTGAACCAGGTCAGGAGATCGAGTGATTCAGCAGGAATCGCGGCTGAAGGTGGCCGACAACACCGGTGCCAAGGAAATCTTGTGCATCCGTGTGCTCGGCGGCTCGGGTAGGCGTTACGCCGGCATCGGCGACGTCATCGTGGCGACGGTGAAGGACGCCATCCCGGGCGGCAACGTCAAGCGCGGTGACGTGGTCAAGGCCGTCGTGGTGCGCACCGTCAAAGAGCGCCGCCGCGCGGACGGCAGCTACATCAAATTCGACGAGAACGCGGCAGTGATCATCAAGCCCGACAACGACCCGCGTGGAACCCGCATCTTCGGGCCGGTCGGCCGCGAACTGCGCGAGAAGCGCTTCATGAAGATCGTCTCGCTGGCCCCGGAGGTGCTGTAAATGAAGGTGCACAAGGGCGACACCGTCCTCGTCATCTCGGGTAAGGACAAGGGAGCCAAGGGCAAGGTCCTCCAGGCCTATCCCAGCCGCGAGAAGGTCCTGGTCCAGGGCGTCAACCGGATCAAGAAGCACACCGCCGTCTCGAGCAACGAGCGTGGCGCGCAGTCCGGCGGCATCGTCACGCAGGAGGCCCCGATCCCCGTCTCCAACGTGATGGTCGTCGACTCGGACGGCAACCCGACCCGCATCGGCTACCGCTTCGACGAAGAGACCGGCAAGAAGGTCCGCGTGTCGAAGAAGAACGGCAAGGACATCTAGAGATGACGA
>JAVHWH010000107.1:0-2760 GCA_032159915.1 Mycobacterium sp. | reverse complement strand
GTCATCGAGGTGCACACCCCGCTCGAGGACACCGGTTATCGCGCGCCGGCAGCGTTCGGGTACCGCCCATTCGAGGGCGGGCTGGCCCTCAAGCGGCTGGCTCCGGCTCGCAGCTAGGGCCGATCGGGATCGGTTTCCTGGACCCGCTGTTCCACTTCTCGCCAATGGCCCGGCCGCGGAGTGGGAAAGGCGCCCTGTGAACTGCGCTGCCCCTCCCGGAAAGCCGTGTCGGCCTCGTCAATGTCCTTGATCAGCTGAAGTGCGAGTTCCCGTTCGGCGGCAAAGTAACGCTCTGACCACTGCATGGCGATCCTCGGGTAGGCCCAGGCCGGTTCTTCGGCCGCGGCTCGCGCGTCGATCGCCACCCGCTGCCGCATCGTGTCGACGTGGGCGATGTGCTGTTGCAAGATCTCTTTCAGCCTGTCCGGATCATTCAAGTGGCCGAGCCAAACCCGGAGCAACACACCATGTTTGAGCATCGGCGGGTCGATCGGCGCTTCAGTGGCCCACCTGGTGACCGCGCCGCGCCCGGACTCGGTGATCTTGTACGTTCGGCGACCGCGCGGGCCACCGTCGTGTTGAACGCGCGACGTTGCGTAACCGTGTGCCTCGAGTCGCTTGAGCTCCGAATAGATCTGGCTGAACGACGGGCTCCAATAGAAATAGCCGATGCTCCAATCCGCCCACTTCTTGATGTCGTAGCCCGAAACTTCTTCCCCGAACGCGAGCATGCCCAGTACCGCCCAACTCGTCGGCGGAAGATTCGGTAATTCGGTGGAGCCCACTTTCCAAGGGTAACAACGATCGCGAGGCCGGAAGAGTGGCTGACCACTCAGCGGGACGGGATTAGATCGAAGCCCTTGTAGCCCGCCCCCGCGACATCTGCGATGATCTGACCGTAGGCGCCGAACCCGCCGACAAACGGCATGAAGACTCGCGGCTTGCCGGCGACGTTGGCACCCAGATACCACGAATTGGCCTGCAGCATAAGGCCCTCCGTGGCGCGGTGCGTGCATTCCTCGGTCCAGTGGGCGGCCGCCGACCGGGTGGCTTCCAGGGCTGTGGCTCCGTGTGCTGTGAGGTGGCTGATGGCCTCGGCGACCCAGTCGACGTGCAGTTCGGAGTGCAGGGCCATATTGGCCAGCACCGACGGACTGCCCGGCCCGTTGACGTTGAACAGATTGGGAAAGCCCGGGATCCCGAGCCCGAGGTAGGTGACCGGGCCGCCGGCCCACGCCGCGTTCAGCGATACACCACCGCGCCCGACGATGTTCAGCTTGCTCAGCGACCCGGTCATCGCGTCGAATCCGGTTGCCAGCACCAGAGCGTCCAGGTCGTATCGGGTGGTCGACGTCGTCAGTCCGGCCCGATCCATCCGCTCGATCGGCGTCTCACGCAGATTCACCAGCGTCACGTTGTCGCGGTTAAAGGTCTGAAAATAGTTGTCATCGGTGCAGATCCGCTTCGTCCCGATCGGGTGATCAGTCGGAATCAGCCAGTCGGCGATGCGAGGATCGTCGACGACGGCACGGATCTTCTTCTCCCAGAACGCTCGGGCGGTGTCGTTGGCGCTCACGTCGAGCAACTGGTCGGGAAACGTTTTGCTGAACAGCACACCGCCCAACTGCCAGCGTGTTTCGTAGGCCGCGGCGCGTTCATGCTCGGACACCTCGAGTGCCGACCGCGGATGCGGTCGATGTGGTGATCCACCGCCACTGGTCATCGAGAGTCGGCGACGTTCCGGATACCCGGCCTTCTGCGCCCGACGGGCTTCGTCGCTGAGCGCAGCGTTGCCCGCCGGAATGCTGTAATTGGGGCTGCGCTGGAAGACGTAAAGTCGACGCGCCTGCTCGGCGATGCAGGGAATCGCCTGAATCCCAGATGATCCGGTGCCAATCACGCCGACTCTCTGACTGCTGAAATCGACCTCGTCGGGTGGCCAGTGGGCGGTGTGGTACACGGCGCCGCCGAAGGAATCCATCCCGTCGATCGGCGGGATGTTCGCATTCGACAGGGGACCGACCGCCATCACGACGAAGCGAGCGGAGACCGTTTCACCTGTGTCGGTGCGAATCTCCCAATTCATCGCCTCCTCGTCGAGTATCACGTCGGTGACGCGGGTGCCGAAGGTGATGTCCGGTCGCAGGTTGTACCGGTCGGCGACGTGGTTGAGGTAGCGAAGGATTTCCGGTTGGGTGGCGTACTTCTCGCTCCAATCCCATTCCTGCTGGAGTCGGTCGTCGAACGAGTAGGAGTAGTCCACGCTTTCCACGTCGCAACGCGCGCCCGGGTAACGGTTCCAGTACCACACTCCGCCGACCCCGTCCGCGGCCTCGAACAGTCGCACGCTCAGTCCATCGCTGCGGAGTCGGTGTAGCGCGTAGAGGCCGGCGAACCCCGCGCCAATCACGACCGCATCGACGTCCCGGGACATACCGTTGACGGTACGTCGCCGACGCCGTCGTGGGGCGTCGATCGTCCCGCTGTGCGGGAATTGCGGCCCCGCTGCAGCTCCCGTTGTGGTTGCCTGAGTCCATGCCGGCCGCAGAGCAGATAGACGCCTGGAATCACCAGGTCGACTTTCTGGTCGTCGGGAGCGGGTGCGGAGGTCTGACCGCGGCGCTGACTGCCCACGCTCACGCGCTGGACACCCTGATCATCGAGAAGGCACCCGTGTATGGCGGCAGCACTGCGATGTCCGGTGGCAACATCTGGATTCCCAACAGCCCGACGCTGCGCGGCTGAATATGTTCATTGACA
>JAVHWH010000101.1:0-3658 GCA_032159915.1 Mycobacterium sp. | reverse complement strand
GCGCAGGCGCCGCGTCCGCGGAGCACGACCGACCAACGGCGCAACCGGGCCACGTCCTCGTCGGTGGCGACCCCGTCGCGCAGCGCCCCCGCGACGGCGGCCATGGCCGCGGTTCCGTTGAAGCAGGAACCGCACTGCCCGGCGTTCTCGCGGTCGAAGTAGGCCAGCACCGATGCCGCCACTGCGAGCGGGCAGTCGTCGGTGATCACCGTGATCGCACCGTTGCCCAGGCCGCAGCCGAAGCCGCGCAGTGTCTCGTGATCCAGTGTGGCGTCGAGAACGCCGCGATCGAGGAGCCCCGCAAAATAGCCGCCCATCAATGCGCCGCGTACGTGCTCCGGCGAAACACCATGTAAGGCAAGCAGTTCGGTGAATGCCAGCCCGTGCGGGATCTCGTACAGGCCAGGCGGACGGCTCGCGCCGGTGACCGTCACCAGGAAGCTGCCGGGCGAGCCGGCCGTGCCCACCGAACGGAATTCGGCCGAGCCATGGCACTGCAGGAACGGCAGCCAGGCCAACGTCTCCACGTTGCTCACCAATGTGGGGAGTCCACCGACGCCTTGCTCGAAAGGCCGCGGCGGTTTGTCGGTCGGTTTGGCCGGGCCGCCGTTGAGTGCGCGGACAGCGGCGGTCTCTTCCCCCGCGACGTATCCCGGCTCGACTGTGTGCACCTCGACAGCGATGCCGCCGAGGCTGTCGGGTCCGAGCTCGGCCAAGGCGGCTTCCATACTGCGGGCCGAGTCCGCATCGGAGACATAGACATAGGTGCGCTCGGCGGCGACCAACCCGGCGGCGAGTCGCAGTCCGTCGAGGATCAGATGCGGTCGATGCCGTAGCAACCACCGGTCCTTGATCGACGCCGGTTCTCCCTCTTCACCATTGGCGACCACCACCGCTCCGCTGGCGCTGCGGCCGTTGTCGCGGACCGCTCGCACCTTCACCGCGAGCGGGAAGCCGGCGCCGCCGCGACCGAGGAGCCCGCTGGTCTCGATCTCGCCGAGCAGTTCGTCCGCTGCGGCGAGTGGCTGGTAGCCGCCGCGAGCGTGGTAGGCAGGGAGGTCTTCTCGGCCGCCGCCGTGAATCAGCAGCCTTGGGGTCAGCCCGGGCGACGAGCCGATGGTGACGGCCGGGGCGGCGCTGGTCTCCATCAGCTGAGTCCTGGGGTCATGGTTAGGCTTGCGCACATGCGGACCGCAGTCGTGCGCGTCAACGTCGACCCGGACAACGCCCTGGCGCCTGTGCAGTTAACGGAGGGCATGAGCATGCTCCTGGAGCGTGTCGGCCAAGTTGGTGGCGATGTGATCATGAAGGATCTCGCGGCGATGCCTGCCGGTCGCCGCGAAGTGGAGCTCCTGATTGCCTGCAACGATGCCGACGCGGCCATGAGGACGGCAATTCAACTGTGCGACAACGCTTTTTCGACCACGCCTGTCCCGGGGGTCGTCACGTTTGTCAGCCGGGGAACCGATGACGATGCGCAAGGAGTGCTGGCCGGGTTCGGGCTCACCGGCGAGATTGCCCGGGCTCCCGGTGATGACGGTGTCGACATCGTCGACGTGACACTGCGGGAAGCCGACCTCGAACGCATCCCGGAAAGCCGGGTCCACACCGCGCTGGAGGCGTCGCTGAACTGCGAAGTCCGCATCCACACCCGGTAGCGGCATCAGGATCCCAGGAACTTCAAGATCGCCGGTGCGGCCTGGACCCAGGTGTCGAACATGTTGAAATGCTTGACTTTCCCTTGAGCGCGGGCCTCCGAAGCGCGCTCCCAGGCGTCCTCCGGCCACGGCGGGTCGATCAGTTCAGATCCCTTGATCAGACAGCTGACTTCCAGCGATGTCCGCTTGGGGTGATCCAGGTCGTTCTCGCCGCCGCGAATGATCAACGTGGGCACCTTGATTCGGTCGAACAACTCGTCGTCGACACCCGGAATCGTTTGCCCCGGCTTGGACACGAACGCGTTGAGCCAGCGCAGCATGAGCTTGAGGAACTCGTTGGAGTCGAAGTCCAGGAACCGCTGCTTGTTGGCCGGGTTCTCCTCGATGCGCTCGCCCCACTCCGGAACCTTGACCACGCCGTCCATTCCGGAACCTCGTACCGCGAGGATGCTCGGGACGATGTAATAGGAACCCAGGACGAACGAGCCGTAAATTCCGCCGACTATGTTCCACACCACCAGCTTTTCCACCAGTTCCGGGTAAAGCATGGTGGTCAGCATGGAATCCCGTGCGCCGCCGGAACCGCCCGCCAGGATGCACCGATCGAATCCCAGCCCGGTCACCAGTTTGTGCAAGGTCTCGGCGCGCATGTGCGACTCGCTCTGCCCGTAGAACTGGACGTCGGACGCGCCGCAGTTGGGCCGGTCCCACAACAACACTCGGTAGCCGCCCGCGGCCAGCGCCTCGGCCAGCGGACGCAGGCCGGGGATTTCCTTGCTGAACCGGCCGCCGGGCGTCAGTGCGATCAGATCGCCTGAATCACCGAGGATTTCGTAGACGACATTGCCACCGTTTACCTCGATCGAAGACACAGATTCTCCCGTCGGTCAGGCCTGTACCAGCACGTCGTTGCCGACGACTCGCACCGGGTAGGTGCGGATGCTCCATTCCGGCTTGACCACTGTCGTGCCGGTCGCCAGTTCGAACCCCCATTGGTGCCAGGGGCAGTAGATGTACTCCTTGTCGCGCACCATGACTGCGTCGCCTGGCACCGTCTCGTCGACGATCGTGCGTCCCCGGACCCGTCCCGAGCACAGCGGTCCGCCTTGGTGCGGACAGTAATTCGCGATCGCGTAGAACGTCCCGTCGACGTTGTAGACGCCTACCCCGTGCCGCCCGATCGGCACCAGTTTGTGCGTGCCGGAGGGGATCTCGTCAACGGTGGCGACAACGTGCTCGCGGCCCTGGGCGAGGCGGGGCTGGGGCCGGATGGTTTCTGGCCCTGTTTTCTCAGCAGACAACTCAGAGCACCCGGACTTGACCTTCCAGGACGGGGACCGTCTCCGGAAGGTGGTAGGTCGCAATGCCGTTGCGGTACATCACCGCGTCCCTGGCGTGCTTGGGCAGATGCTTGACCAACCAGCGTGGGTCATCGAAAGTCCAGTGCGGGTAGTCCGAGGAGAACAGCAGAATCTTTTCGCACTCCATCCACTCCAGCGCTCGGGTCAACTCGGTTTTGTCCTCGGGATAGTCCAGTGGCTGCGTGGTGAACTTGATGTGGTCCTTGACGTACTCCGACGGCTTGCGTTTGATGTCCAGCCACGACTTGCGGGCGTCGTAGATCGCGTCCATCCGCCACATCAGCGGCAGGATCCAGCTGAATGCGTGCTCCACGAATACGATTCGCAAGGTCGGAAAGCGATCGAAGACGCCGTCGAAGATCAGGCTCATCACCTGGTTGGCGGCCAGCAGCGAGTACGTGACCATGAAGTCGTGGTTGTAGCTCGGGTAACCCACCGGCGGGGCCGGCAACTCGTCGAACTGGCTACGCGACAAGTGGCAGCTCACCGTGATGTCGTGCTTGGTGGCGGCCGCCCAGATCGGGTCGTACTTCGGGTTGCCCCAGGGCGGTCGCGGCTCGGCCTTGATCAAGATCTGCGCCATGTAGGGATGTCCGGCCCACTTCTCGATCTCGCGGACGGATTCCTGCGGCTCTTCGA
>JAVHWH010000088.1:0-6557 GCA_032159915.1 Mycobacterium sp. | reverse complement strand
CGGGCGACCATCGCGTCGCCGATACCAGACAGCGTGCCTGCAGCCCCCTGCAACGCGTTCGGGTCTGTGGTTACGAACACTTTCCAACCTCCTCCAACAAACAGCACCGAGTCTGAGACTGAACAGTACTTCAGATCGGGGCGTTTGGATTGACCTCCCCTAGAGCGATTGCCACACGTGGTGGCGGTGAAATCGTAAGGCTTTTTCGCCCTCGGCGATAGTCGAATCACGAAACCGACTCAACGGCAAACGGCACAGTATTTTCTATGCTTTTTCACAGGTTTTTTTAAATGGCAACCGAACGTCGTTAACCTGACGCGCGCCGGCGCGCAGGCGAAGCGCCGGGTCGGGACCTGCACGTGGGGACTGTATCGTTGCCGCGTGACGCCGCAGCCGCCAAAGCTCTACATCTTTCCGCATGCCGGAGGATCGGCCGAGTTTTACGTTCCCTTCGCCAAAGCCTTTGCCAGCGATATCAAACGCGTCGCCGTTCGGTATCCCGGGCGCGGCGGTAATCACGATCTGGGGTCATTCACCACCATTGGCGATCTCGCCGACAAGGTTTGCCAGATGATCAAGCCGCCGGAAGACGCGGACGAGAAGATCGCCTTCTTCGGTCACAGCATGGGCGGCCTGCTGGCATTCGAGGTCGCGCGCCGGTTCGAGCAGGCGGGCAGTCCAATTGCCGCGCTGTTCGTCTCAGCCGTCGCCGCACCGGGCCACGTCGGCTACGAGCACATCCCCGAGTCGGACCGCGGACTGCTCGACGCAGTGAGCGAGATGACCGGCGTCAATCCTGAGTTTCTGGAGAACGAGGAATTCGCGGCCAGCATCCTGCCGACGCTTCGGGGTCTCAAGGCGATCTCGAAATACGATTGCCCACCCGGGGCGAAGCTGTCCTGCCCGATCTCGGCGTTCCTGGGCGATGACGACGAAGTGGCGACCTCCGAGAAGGTCCAGCCCTGGGTGCATCGCACAACGGCTGAGTTCACTATGAAAGTTTTTCCCGGCCATCATTTCTATCTGACCGAGCACATCGCCGAGTTAGTCGGCGACATCGAGCCGAAGATCTTGTCCGCTTGTGCTGGGTGAGCTAACTGTTTAATTAAAACCGATTGTTCTCAATAGTCGCCGGCGTAAATTCCCGACCGAAACGGCTGCGTTCTTTATTTGACCAAAACGCCATCCAACCGATAAATCGGAACCCACTACCAATAACCTGGACATAACGGCTGGCCGGGGCCGGTTCGGGTGCCGGGCCCGGTGTGGGGCGCCCTCCGGCCGAGGTTCTTCCGAAAAAGTGAATAACGCCACATCAGGGCGTCGGCGCGCCGAAACGCAGCAAACCCCCTCTTCGGCGGAGGTTTCACACTGGGCACAGCCGTCCCACCGGGCGCGGCGTCGCGTGGCGGTCCGTCGCGGCCGCGCCCCGTCGCCGTCTGACCCTGCCCGGCGTCATCAGCACGGATAAGGGCATGTATACGATTTTGTTATAGGAAGTTATGCACATTAACTGACCGTCCGGTAACATGACGCTGTCGTCACCGGGGACTGGACACCTCCGGAACCGACCTTCATAGCAAACCTTTAGCTCTAGCAATGACGCTGGTGGTAGCGGCTTTCCCTTTGGTGCGCGTTTTTCATTCTTGGGTTTTGGGTCCGAGAAGCGGATGACCCCTGTTAATCTCGTGCATCACAGGCGCCCATCTAGTTGTTGTCCGGGCTGGTAGATCTTTAAGGGGTGGTGTCGCGATGGCAGTTACGGAAGCCTCTATCGCCGCGGTACTGCGGGAATGGGCCCGGCAGCAGCCGGATGCACCGGCGTACACGTACATCGACTACGACGTCGATCCGGCCGGCTATCGCCAGACCCTCACATGGGCTGACCTCTACGGCCGCGTGCAGACGCTGGCCGCCGAGATCTCGACGTACGCCGCACCGGGAGACCGGGCCGCCATCCTCGCGCCGCAGGGCCTGGAGTACGTCGTCGCCTTCTACGGGGCGTTGGAGGCCGGGCTGGTCGCAGTGCCGCTTCCGGTCCCGGCGTTCGGCGCCCACGACGAGCGGGCGTCGGCAGCGCTGCAGGACTGCGCTCCCACCGTCCTGCTGACCACCTCGGCGGTCGTCGACGACGTCGTCGGTCACGCGCGTTCGCTGCCCGGCAAGACCCCGGCGCTGATCGAGGTGGACAGCCTCGACCTCGATGCGACCCCAGACTTCAATACCCCGCCCGCGCCGCGGACCAAGAACGCGCTGTTGCAGTACACCTCGGGCTCGACCCGCACGCCGGCGGCCGTCGTCGTCACCCACAAGAACATCCTGGCCAATTGCCAGCAAGTGCGTGAGGACTACTTCGAGGCCGAGGGCGCGGTCCCGCCGTCGGACACCACGCTGGTGTCGTGGCTGCCGGTCTATCACGACATGGGTTTGCTGCTGGGCGTCACCGGGGCGCTGACCATGGGTCTGCACTCGGTGCTGATGAGCCCAATGGCGTTTTTGCAGCGTCCGGCCCGGTGGGTTCAGGAGATGGCCGACAACACTCGCGTCTTCACCGCGGTGCCGAACTTCGCCTTCGAACTGGCGGCGCGGCGGACCACCGACGAGGACATGGCTGGGCGCAACCTGTCCGGGGTGCACACCATCCTGTCGGGCAGCGAGCGCGTGCACGCGGCGACCATCCGGCGCTTCATCGATCGCTTTGCGGCGTTCGGCTTCCCGGCCGAGTCGCTCAAGCCGTCGTACGGCCTGGCCGAAGCGATGGTCTACGTGAACTCGTCCGGTCCGGGGCGGCCCCCGACCGTCGCCACGTTCGATTACGAAAAGCTGTCCGCCGGCCACGCCGAGGCCTGTGACAACGACACCGGAGTCGAACTGGTTGGCGTCGGCACCCCGCGCGCGTCGACGATTCGCATCGTCGACCCGGAGACCCGCGTCGAGAACCCGGCCGGCATGGTCGGTGAAATCTGGCTGCACGGCGACAACATCGCCGCCGGTTACTGGCGCAAGCCGCAACAGACCCAGAAGACCTTCGGTGGTCAGCTGGTCGACCCGTCGAGCGGCACTCCACTGGGCCCGTGGCTGCGCACCGGCGACCTGGGCACCATCTACGACGGCGAGCTGTTCATCATCGGGCGGATCAAGGACCTGCTGATCGTCGACGGGCGTAACCACTACCCCGACGACATCGAGGCCACCACCCAGGAGATCAGCGGCGGCCGGGTCGCGGCGATCTCGGTTGAGGATGGTCGCAGCGAACGCCTGGTCGTGATCGCCGAGATGAAAGACAAAGGCAACTCGCAGGAGATGCAGGACCGTCTCCGCGATGTGAGAGCGCAAGTCACGTCGGCCATTTCGAAGTCGCACGGGTTGCGGGTGGCCGACCTCGTACTGGTTCCGCCGGGCTCGATTCCGATCACCACCAGTGGGAAGATCCGCCGTTCATCGTGTGTTGAGGTCTACCAACAGGACGACTTCAGCCGTTTGGATTCCACCGCTTAGTGGGGTCCGGACGGCTTTGCACCGCAGCGGGAGTAAAGCCAGTGTCTTTTCACGGATTCGTCGGGCCCGCTGTGCAGGGGGTGTGCGTTCGGCAACGGCCGAGTGGCGGTAACATCAGTCACTTCGGCTGGGTAGAACGTTGTGGGCGCGACGAGGCGAACCGACTGGACACGCCCGGATGACATCGGTGGGCGAGGCGGCGTCTCTCGCACACGGTGCGCGACAACAACAACTTTCTGACAGACCGGGGGGAGCGCGATGACTGCTGCACCGTCGGACCGTCGGGCCATCATCACCGAGGCGTTGCGCAAGATCGACGACCTGACATCGCGGCTGGAAATCGCCGAAAAGGGTGACACCGAGCCGATCGCGGTGGTGGGCATCGGTTGCCGGCTCCCGGGCGGAGCGCACACCCCCGATCAGTTCTGGCAGATGCTGCAGGACGGCCAGAGCGGCATCGTCGGAGTTCCGCCCGAGCGCTGGGACGCCGACGCCTTCTACGCCGACGACCACTCCATCCCCGGCACGATCGTCAGCAAGCAGGGTGGCTTCCTGACCTCGTGGCGTCCCGACCAGTTCGACGCCGAGTTCTTCGGGATCTCGCCGCGCGAGGCCGCGGCCATGGATCCGCAGCAGCGGCTGTTGCTCGAAGTGACATGGGAGGCACTGGAAAACGCGGGCATCACCGCGCCCAAGATCCGTGGCACCCAGACCTCGGTGTTCGTCGGGATGACCACCTACGACTACACCCTCACCTTGGCCGGCCGGCTGCCCGCCGAAGAGGTCGACCCGCACGTCCCGTTCGGGAACGCGGCCAACTTCGCCGCCGGACGGTTGTCCTACTTCCTGGGTGCGCACGGCCCGGCGGTCGTGCTCGACACCGCCTGCTCGTCGTCACTGGTCACCGTCCACTTGGCCTGTCAGAGCCTGCGCCGCCGCGAGAGCGACCAGGCGTTGGTGGCCGGGGTCAACCTGATGCTGAGCCCGGAGAACAGCGTCGCCACCTCGCGGTGGGGGATGCTGGCCCCGGACGGCCGCTGCAAGACTTTCGACGCCGGCGCCGACGGCTATGTGCGTAGCGAGGGCTGCGGCGTCGTGGTGCTCAAACGGCTCAGTGACGCAGTGCGCGACGGTGATTCGGTGCTGGCGGTGGTCCGCGGTTCGGCAGTCAACCAGGACGGGCCCAGCAGCGGCCAGACCGTGCCCAGTGGGCCTGCCCAGCAGGCGGTGGTGCGCTCGGCGCTGGCGGCGGCGCGACTGGACCCCTCCGACATCGACTACATCGAGGCCCACGGCACTGGCACCGCGCTGGGCGATCCGATCGAATTAGGCGCGCTGCACCAGGTTTTCGGCGAACGCAACGGGTCGGCGCCGCTGGTGCTGGGGTCGGTCAAGACCAACCTCGGGCACCTGGAGTCGGCGGCCGGAATCACCGGTTTCATCAAGACCGTGCTCACCGTGCAGCACGGCTACATTCCCCGGCACCTGCACTTCACCGAGTTGACCCCCAACGCCGTCGAGGGCGCGGCGGAGTTCACCATCGCCGCCGACGGCATGGACTGGCCCGCCGTCGGGCGTGCGCGCCGCGCCGGGGTGTCCTCCTTCGGCGTCAGCGGCACCAACGCCCACGTGGTCATCGAGCAGGCGCCATCGGCGCAATCTGTTAGCGAGCAACCAGATTCAGCGATCACCACGCTGGTGGTCTCGGGCAAGACTCCGGCGCGGATCGCTTCTACCGCCGCCACGCTGGCCGACTGGATGATCGGCGCCGGCGCCGCGGTGCCGCTGGCCGAACTCGCCCACACGCTCAACCACCACCGCACCCAGCACAAATCTTTTGCGACGCTGGTCGCGCGCGACCGCGCCCACGCCGTCGCTGGCCTGCAGGCCCTGGCTGCCGGCCAGTCCGCGATCGGACTCGTCGAGCCGCACGAGGGATTGTGCAAGCCCGGAACGGTTTTCGTGTACTCGGGCCAGGGCTCACAATGGGCCGGCATGGGCCGGCAGCTGCTGGTCGACGAACCCGCGTTCGCGGCGGCGGTCGAGGAGTTGGAGCCGCTGTTCCTCGAGCACATGCGGTTCTCGTTGCAGCAGGTGCTCACTGAGGGCCAGCGGGTGGCCGGCGACGCGCGCGTGCAGCCGGTGCTGATGGGCCTGCAGTTGGCGTTGACCGCATTGTGGCGCTCCTACGGCGTGAAACCTGATGCGGTGATTGGCCATTCGATGGGTGAGGTGACCGCGGCTGTGGTGGCCGGCGCGCTCACCCCGGCTGAAGGTCTGCGCGTCATCGGAACCCGGTCACGGCTGATGTCGCGGCTGGCTGGCCAGGGCGCGGTGGGACTGTTGGAGATGGGCGCCACCGCGGCCGAGGAGCTGCTCGTCGACTACCCCGGGCTGAGCTTGGCCGGCTTCCTGTCGCCGCGACAGACCGTGATCGCCGGACCGGTGGCACAGGTCGACGCGGCGATCATCGCGGTCAGCGAGCAGGAGCGTTTCGCGCGGCGGGTGAACATGGAAGTTGCTTCGCACACCGCGTTGATGGATCCGATTCTTGCCGAATTACGTTCTATGCTGGCCGATTTGAGGCCCAAGGCGCCGACGATTCCGTTCATCTCCACCGTCGCCGACCCGGCTGTGGCGCCGACCCTGGGCGCCGACTACTGGGTCGACAACGTGCGTGAGCCGGTGCGCCTGCACCAGGCCATCACCGCCGCCGCCGCTCAGCACGCCACCTTCGTCGAGATCAGCCCGCACCCGACGCTGACCCATGCCATCACCGAGACGCTGGAGTCGGTGCACCACCACAGCGTCGGGACGTTGTCGCGCAAGGGCGATGACACGGTGAGCTTCCACACCAACCTCAACCGCACGCACGTCTTGCGTCCGCCGGTGCTGCCGCATCCTCCCGAGCCGCACCCGGTGCTGCCCAGCACGCCGTGGCATCACAGTCGGCACTGGATCAGCGCGGAGGAATTCGTCAAGACCGCCGAGTCGGCGCCGCAACGCGGCACCCTGCTCGGGCAGCACATCCCGGTCGCCGCGACGTCGCCGACGCACCT
>JAVHWH010000087.1:0-10788 GCA_032159915.1 Mycobacterium sp. | reverse complement strand
TCGATGACCGAGGATCTCGGCGAAATCGAATCGCGGGGCATGCGGCATCGACGCTGGGTGGAAAAGGAAGCCGCCGGGGTGGTGGGCGCGATCATCGCGTACAACTATCCGAACCAGCTGGCCTTGGTCAAGCTGCCACCGGCCTTGGCAGCCGGTTGCACAGTCATTCTCAAGGGCGCCCCGGACACCCCGTTGGTGACGCTGGCGCTGGGCGAGTTGATCGCCGACCACACCGACATTCCGCCCGGCGTGGTCAACGTCCTCAGCTCGTCGGATGCGGCCGTCGGCGAAGCGTTGACGACCAGCCCGGACGTCGACGTGATCACCTTTACCGGGTCGACGCCCGTCGGACGCCGGATCATGGCCGCGGCCAGCGAAACCGTCAAGCGGGTCTTCCTCGAACTCGGTGGTAAGTCGGCGGCAATCCTGCTCGACGACGCCGACTTCGCCGGCGCGAGCGTGTTCGCGGCCTTCTCGATGGTCACCCATGCCGGCCAGGGCTGCGCGCTCACCTCGCGGCTGCTGGTACCGCGGAAGCATCACGACGAGATCGTCAAGTTGGTAGCGCAGAACTTCGCCAAAGTGCGCCACGGCAATCCTGCCGACCCGAAGACCTACATGGGGCCGCTGATCAACGAGCGGCAACGCGACAAGGTCGACGGCATGGTGCAACGAGCCGTCGCCGACGGCGCGACGCTGGTGACCGGTGGCAAGCGGCTGGACCCCGGCTACTTCTACGCACCCACGCTGCTGACCAACGTCGACCCCGACAGCGAGATCGCGCAGCAGGAGATTTTCGGCCCAGTGCTGGCTGTCATCGCCTTCGACGACGACGACGACGCGGTGCGCATCGCCAACAACTCGATCTACGGCTTGGCCGGCGCAGTGTTCAGCGCCGATCAGGACCGGGCGCTGGCAGTCGCGCGCCGGATCCGCGCCGGGTCGTTTTCGGTCAACGGCGGCAACTACTTCAGCGCCGACGCCCCGTTCGGTGGCTTCAAGCAATCGGGCGTCGGCCGCGAGATGGGTGTGGCAGGTTTGGAGGAATTCTTGGAGCGCAAGACCATTGCCGTCCCGGCCGCTCCCGCTGCGGGGTCGGCGTGACCAGGCCGCTGGAAGGCATCCGTGTCCTCGAGGTCGCGATGTACGGATTCGTGCCGTCCGCGGGTGCGGTGTTGGCCGAATGGGGCGCCGATGTTATCAAGGTCGAGCACGCGGTGACCGGGGATCCGCAGCGCGGTCTGCGCCAGACCGGCCTGCTGCGGGTCGAGGGCGATCCCAACCCGAACATCGAGCACGCCAACCGGTGCAAGCGCAGCGTCGGTCTGGACATGTCGGTGCCCGAGGGCAAAGAGGTGCTCTACGAGTTGGCCCGGCGCTCGGATGTCTTCTTGACCAGTTTTCTGCCCGGGCACCGCACCAAGTTCGGCATCGATGTCGACGACATCCGCGCCGTCAACCCGAAGATCATCTACGCCCGGGGTAGTGCTCTGGGCCCGCGCGGCGCCGAGTCGGAAAAAGGTGGCTACGACATGACCGCGTTCTGGTGCCGTGCCGGAACCGCCGCCACCATCACGCCACCCGGAACCGAAGGAATGATCGGCCCGCCCGGGCCGGCCTACGGCGACACCATCTCCGGAACCAACCTTGCCGGTGGCATCGCGGCGGCGTTGCTCAAGCGTGAGCGCACCGGTGAACCATCGGTCGTCGACGTCTCACTGTTGGGCAGCGGGCTGTGGTCGATGGGGCACACCGTGGCGTTGACCGTGCACCTGAACCAGCGCATGGAGGCCTTTCCGCCCGGGGTGCACGGGTCTCCGATCAATCCGCTGGTTGGCCTGTATGCGACATCTGATGGCCGCTACATCTCCTTCGTGATGATGCAGGCCAGTAAGTTCTGGGCCGACGTCTGCCGCCACATCGACCAGCCCGAGCTGGCCGGCGATCCCCGGTTCGACAGCGACGAGAAGATCGCCGCCAACACCGCTGAGGCTGTCCAGATCCTCAGCAAGGCCATCGCCACCCGCAGCCTCGCGGAGTGGAGCGAACGGTTCGCCACCCTCGCCGGGCCGTGGGCTCCGGTGCAGGACACGTTGCAGGCGGCCGGCGACGCTCAAGTCCGGGCCAATGAATATGTAGTGCAGGCAGGAGAACTCGAACTGGTGGCCAACCCGGTGCAATTCGACGTGGCCGCACCGGTATCGGGGCCCGCGCCGGGGTTCGCCGAGCAGACCGACGAGATCCTGCTCGACCTCGGATTGGACTGGGACCGGATCATCGAGCTCAAAACTATCGGTGCCGTCACTTAACTCGGAGGTCTCTCAGTTGCCAATTTTCACTCCAGGCGCACACGGCGTGGGTCATAATCGCCGGACGCTTCCAGAAGTGGGGTCCGCCCGCCCCGTGTTATTCGGGTGCGCCAACTCGGGCGGACGAGACGGGGGGATCGGCGTGAAGACGGTAGGGAACAATGGCGACTAAGGGACCCGAGCGCTGGTCCACGGGGATCAGCTTGCCGAACGGCATCTCCGGGGCAATGCAGGCCGTCGGTGGGCTTTTCGCGATGAGCGCCGACGCGGTCAGGTTTGTGTTTCGCAGACCGTTTCAAACTCGGGAGTTCTTGGAGCAATCCTGGTTCGTCGCGCGCGTCGCTTTGGCTCCGACGCTGTTGGTGGCGATCCCGTTCACGGTTCTCGTCAGCTTCATTCTCAACATTCTCCTTCGCGAGCTGGGCGCCGCGGATCTCAGTGGCGCGGGTGCCGCCTTCGGCGCGGTCACTCAACTCGGTCCGCTGGTGACGGTGTTGATCGTGGCCGGTGCCGGTGCGACGGCCATGTGTGCGGACCTTGGCTCGCGCACCATCCGCGAAGAGATCGATGCGTTGGAGGTGCTTGGGATCAACCCCGTCCAGCGGCTGGTGACACCGCGGATGCTGGCTGCCGGTCTGGTCGCTTTATTGCTGAACAGCCTGGTTGTCATCATCGGAATCATTGGCGGCTACGTGTTCTCGGTGTTCGTGCAGGACGTCAACCCCGGCGCATTCGCGGCAGGCATCACCTTGCTGACCGGCGTGCCCGAGGTGATCATCTCCTGCGTCAAGGCGGCGCTGTTCGGTTTGATTGCCGGTCTGGTGGCGTGTTACCGAGGACTGACCATCTCCGGCGGTGGCGCCAAGGCAGTCGGCAACGCCGTCAACGAAACCGTGGTGTACGCGTTCATGGCGCTGTTCGTCGTCAACGTGGTCGTCACTGCTGTCGGCATCCGATTCACGACGAAGTGATGGGAAACATGCCGTGACGGTCAAGACGCTGAGAGCCACCTATCCACGGGCGTTTCGCGCGATCGGGGTTTGGCGCAAACCCGTTGGCACCCTTGGTTCCATCGGTGATCACACCGTGTTCTACGGCAAGGCACTGGCCGGCATACCCTTCGCGATCACCCGCTACGGTCGGGAGATCATTCGGCTGGTCGCCGAAATCAGCATGGGCGCAGGGACGTTGGCGATGATCGGCGGAACCGTCGTGATCGTCGGCTTCCTGACGCTGGCCGCCGGTGGCACGCTCGCGGTCCAGGGCTACAGCTCGCTGGGCAACATCGGTATCGAAGCTCTCACCGGATTCCTGGCCGCGTTCATCAACGTCCGCATCCTGGCGCCGGTCGTTGCCGGAATCGGACTGGCGGCAACTTTTGGCGCCGGTGTGACCGCGCAACTGGGCGCCATGCGGATCAGCGAAGAAATCGATGCGCTGGAAGCGATGGCGATCCGGCCGATCTCGTATCTGGTCAGCACCAGAATCGTGGCCGGCATGCTGGCGATCACCCCGCTGTACAGCATCGCCGTCATATTGTCGTTCCTGGCAAGCCAATTCACCACGGTTGTGTTGTTTGGCCAGTCCGCCGGCCTTTACGACCACTACTTCGACACCTTCTTGAACCCGATCGACTTGTTGTGGTCGTTGGTGCAGGCCGTTTTGATGGCGCTCTCCGTCCTGTTGCTGCATACGTACTACGGCTATTTCGCGTCGGGCGGACCGGAAGGCGTCGGGGTCGCAACCGGCAATGCGGTACGTAGCTCGCTCATCGTCGTGATATCGGTAACGCTGCTTATCTCACTGTCGATCTACGGCTCAAACGGCAACTTCAACCTCTCGGGATAAGGAACACATCCAATGCCCCACAACGGGTTACGCGCGCTGACGGGTCTGGTGACCGTCGCGGTCGTCGCCGCGATCGTCGCCGTCGCCGTGGGCTTGTTCCAGGGCAGCTTTACCGAGAGCGTGCCGTTGACCGTTCTGTCCCCTCGGGCCGGCCTGGTGATGAACGCCGACGCGAAAGTGAAGATGCACGGCGTTCAGGTCGGCAGGGTTGCCTCGATCGAGTCGCGACCCAACGGTCAAGCCGCCCTGCACTTGGCGATGGATCCCTCCGAGATGCACTTGATTCCGGCCAATGTGCTCGTCGACCTCACGTCGCCCACGGTGTTCGGCGCGAAGTTCGTCGAGCTGGTACCGCCGGCGGAACCGTCAGCGAAATCTCTGCACGCCGGTCAGGTGCTCGATGGCCAACATGTCACCGTCGAGATCAACACGGTGTTCAAGCAGTTGACCGCGGTGCTGGGCACGCTCGACCCGGCAAAGCTCAACGAGACCCTCGGGGCGGTCTCGCAGGCTCTCAGCGGGCGGGGCGAAAAGATCGGTCAGGCGTTCACTGACCTCGACTCGTTCATGGCGAAGTTCCAGCCGACCCTTCCCGCGCTGAGCCACGACATCGCTATGTCGGCGCCGGTGTTCCGCGCCTACGCCGACGCGTCGGCGGATCTGACCAAGACGCTTGATAATTCGGTGAAGATCAGTAGGACGATCGTCGACGAGCAACGCAACCTTGACACGTTACTGATCAGCGCGATCGGTTTTTCCGACGTCGGCAATGATGTCCTGGGCGCCAACCGGAAGGGGTTGACGGACGTCTTCCACCTCCTGGCGCCGACCACCGATCTGCTCAACGAATACAATGCGGCGCTGACGTGCACCTTCAAGGGCGATGCGGTGATAGCGAAGGGGCCGGTATTGCCCGAACCGAGCATCGCGATCTCGGCCAGTCTCACGTGGGGCGCCGAACGCTATCGGTACCCGGCCAACCTGCCCAAGGTTGCGGCGACGGGTGGCCCCCGCTGTATGGGTCTTCCCAACCGCCCCTTCAACAGCACGGCGAAGGTTCTCATCGCAGACACCGGCTCCAACCCGGTGGTGTATGGCAATCCGCAACTGCTCCTCAACTTCGATGGTCTCAAACAGCTGTTGTACGGACCTATTGACGGACCACCGCGCAACCCTGCTCAGGTCGGACAACAGGGATGAGGCGCTCACTGGTCCCGACACTGGTCAAGTTCGGCGCCTTTGCCGTCGTGATGTCGCTGCTGACCTTGTTCTTGTTCTTCACCTTCGGCCAGTACCGCACCGGCGCGGTCACCGGTTATTCGGCGCTCTTCCACGATGCGTCACGTCTGAAGGCCGGAGACTCGGTGCGGGTCGCCGGCATTCGGGTGGGCACCGTCAACGGCGTTGCCCTGCAGCCGGACAAAAAAGTTGTGGTGAAATTTGACGCGGACCGGTCCGTCGTGCTGACCGACGGGACCAAGGCGGCGGTTCGTTACCTCAACCTGGTCGGTGACCGGTACCTCGAATTGGTCGATGGGCCGGGTTCGGCCAAGCGACTGCCCGCCGGTGGGCAGATCAACGTCAGTCATACCGCGCCCGCGCTTGACCTCGATCTGCTGCTCGGCGGACTGAAACCGCTTATCCATGGCCTGAATCCGCGAGATGTCAACGCGCTCTCGTCAGCGCTGTTGGAAGTGTTCCAGGGTGAGGGCGGCACCTTGCAATCGCTGTTCAATAAATCGACGTCATTCACGAATACGCTGGCGGACAACGACCAAACGATCGAGCACCTGATCGATAACCTGAACACCGTGGCGGCAACGCTGAAAAAGGACGGCGGCCAATTCTCCGCGGCAATTGATCGCCTCGAGCGACTGGTCACGGGGCTGGCGAACGACCGCGACACCTTCGGTCCCGCCATCGACGCATTGAGCTCCGGCACAGTCACATTGGCAGACCTGCTGGGGAAAGCAAGGCCACCGCTGTCCGGTACCGTAGAACAGCTCAGGCGGCTGGCCCCCAACCTCGATAACGACAAGGACCGCCTCGATGCCGCGCTTCAGAAGGCGCCCAGAAATTATCGCAAGCTAACCCGGCTCGGCGTCTTCGGCGCCACCATCCCATACTTCCTCTGCCAAATCACGCTTCGTGGCACCGATCTGTCCGGCAAGACCGTGATAGCTCCCTGGTTCAGGTCCGATGCTCAGCGGTGCGAGGAACCGGAACCGGAGGGTCACTGATGCTGAAATACCGCGGAACCGGGCTGATCAAAGCCGGATTCATCGGCGCCGTCCTGATCGGGATGCTCATCCTGGTAGGCCTGTCGCCCGATCGCATTCTGTCGCTGGCGACCAGCGTCCGCTACCAGGCGGTGTTCTCCGAAGCCGGCGGCCTAGCCACCGGCAACGCGATAACGGTGTCGGGAATCAAAGTCGGCACGGTGTCGGAGGTGTCGTTGCACAACGGCGATGCGCTTGTCACATTCACGATGAAAGGCAGCGTTCCGCTCGGTCAGGACACCAGCGCGCACATCCGTACCGGCACTCTGCTGGGTGAACGAGTGCTGACTCTGGAGTCGGCCGGCAGCGGAACAATGCATCCGCTGGATGTCATCCCGATTTCCCGCACCTCGTCGCCGTATTCGCTGACGGAGGCGGTGAGTGACTTCACGGCCTACGCCGACCAGACAAACACCGCGACCTTGAACCAATCACTCGACACGTTGTCGGCAACGCTCAACCAGATTGCCCCTCAGTTGGGACCTACCTTCAACGCGGTCAGCCGGTTCTCGCAGAGCCTCAACGCCCGCAACACGAGCTTGGCCGACCTGTTCAAGAGTGCCAGCGCGGTCACCGGCATCCTGTCCGAACGCAGCCAACAGGTCAACAAGCTCATTCTCAACTCCGACGATCTGCTGCAGGTCTTGGCGGGACGGCGGAACGAGATCGTTCAACTGCTGGCGGCAACGTCGGCGGTGTCCAAGCAGCTTTCCGGACTGGTGCATGAAAACGAAAGTAAGTTGGCGCCGACGCTGCAGAAGCTGAATTCGGTGACTTCGGTGCTGGAGAAGAACCGCGACAACGTCGAGAAAGCATTACCCGGCCTCGCGAAATTCCAAGTCACGGTGGGTGAGGCCATCTCCAGCATGTACGCCTACTCGGCGTTCGTCCCGAACTTCCTTGTCCCGCAACTCTTCCAGCCCTTCCTGGATTATCTCTGGGGATTCCGCACCTTCGACACCGGCCGCGGTCCGGGCTTCCCGTCACCGACACCGCGGGCGCTGATCCCCTTCCCGTACAACGGTGCACCGCCGTGCCCCGGCTGTACCTTGGGTGGCCGGATTGGGGGACCGCAGTGACTTCTGTGACCTCTCGGATCCGTCGGATCCCACGCAACAGGCTCAGGATCGTCGCAGTCGTCCTCGCCGTGCTTCTCGTTGCCGGTGCAGCCTTCGTGGTCCGACAGATCTTTTTCGGCCCGAAGACCATTACCGCCTACTTCACGTCTGCCACTGCGATCTATCCCAGTGACGAGGTTCGGGTCTCGGGTGTCAAGGTCGGCACCATCAAATCCATTGATGCGCAGGGCACGAAGGCGAAGATGACCTTGCACGTCGACCGCGACGTGCCTATTCCGGCGGATGCGAAAGCGGTTATCGTCACTCAGAACTTGGTGGCCGCCCGCTATGTTGAGCTCACTCCCTCCTACCGGACCAGCGGCCCGATCATGGCTGACGGTGCGGTGATACCGGTCGAGCGCACGGCTGTTCCGGTGGAATGGGACGAGGTCAAATCCCAATTGATGCGATTGGCAACGGATTTGGGCCCGAATGCCAAGGTGTCGACACCGTCGATATCGCGGTTCATCGACAGCGCCGCCAATGCGCTGCAGGGTGATAACGGCGAGAAGTTACGCCAGACGCTGACCCAGCTGTCCGGGGTGGCGCGGACCATCGCGAACGGCAGCGGCAACATCGTCGACATCATCAAGAACTTGCAGGTCTTCGTCACCGCGCTGCGCGACAGCAACATTCAGATGGTGCAGTTCAACAACCGGTTGGCCACGCTCACCAGCGTGGTCAATGACAGCAAATCCGATCTGGACGCGGCGCTGACGGACCTGTCGAGCGCGGTGGGCGAGGTGCAGCGTTTCATCGCCGAGACCCGCGACGAGGCGAGTGAACAGATTGACCGACTGGGTAAGGCCATCCAGCCTCTCGTCGATCAGCACATGGCTCTGGAGAACATCCTGCACGGCGCGCCGACCGCGCTGAGCAACTTCTTCAACGACTACAACGCCGACACCGGAACTATCGTCGGCGGGTTCGGGATTGCGGACTTCGCCAACCCCACGCAGTCCGGTTTGCTCTTTCCGCTACCGGTACCCGGGTGCGCACAAGTCCAAGCGATCGAGAACGTCACGTCAACCGAATCAGGCAAGCTGTGCTCGCTGTTCCTGGGCCCCGGTCTGCGGGTGCTGAACTTCAACAGCCTGCCGATCCCCTTCAATCCGTTCATTCAAAAGTCGGTCGACCCGGCCAACGTCGAGTACAGCGAAGCGCGCCTGGCACCCGGCGGCGCGGGCCCGAAGCCCGGACCGCCCGAAATCCCGCCCGCCATTTCGGCTTACACCGGTCTGAACGGTGACTCGGTGGTACCCGGGCCGGCACCGTCGGTTCCGCTGCCCCGGATACCAGGCGCGGCGATGCCGGAGCCGCCACCGCCGTCGACACCCGAGCTGCCGCCACCGGCGCCCGGGCTGCCGGGCGTGCTGCTGCCGGCCGAAGCGGGGCACCCGTGACCGCCCGGCTTGCCCTGCGGCGAGTGCTCGCCATCGGATGTTGCGTAATGCTGATGAGCACCGGTTGCGCCTTCCACGGCCTCAACTCGCTGCCGTTACCCGGAGCGGTGGGGCGCGGTCCGGACGCCGACGTCTACCACGTCGAACTGGCGAATGTCATTACGATGGAGTCGAATTCGCCGGTGATGATCGACGACGTCGTGGTTGGCAGTGTGGGCCCGATGACGGTCAAAGACTGGCACGCAAACGTCCAGATCTCGGTCAAGCGCGGTGTCGTCGTCCCCGCTAACGTGGAAGCCAGCATCGGTCAGACCAGCCTGTTGGGATCCATGCACTTGGAGCTCAATCCGCCAGTTGGGCAGCCCGGTATGGGCCGGCTGCGGCCGGGCGCCACCATCCCGCTCAGCCGATCGTCGACCTATCCTTCGACCGAGCAAACCCTGTCGTCTCTGTCGTTGGTCGTCAACGGTGGGGGACTCGGGCAGATCGGTGAGATCATCCACAATTTCAGCGCCGCACTGGCCGGACGCGGGGGCGCCGTCCGCGATCTGATCAACCGGTTCGACACTTTCGTGGGGACACTCGACCAGCAACGTGACAACATCGTCGCGTCCATTCAGGCACTGGATCAGATTGGCGGCACCTTCGCAGCACAGCGCGAAGTTCTCACTGAGGCGCTGAGAAAGGTGCCGCCCGCTCTCGATGTGCTGATCACGGAGCGGCCACGCCTCACGGCCGCTTTGGACGGCTTGCGCAAATTCAGCAACACCGCCACCGGGCTGATCAACGACACCCAGGCCGACTTGGTGAGAAATCTGAAGAATCTGGAGCCGACCGTCAAGAGCCTCGCCGATGTCGGACCGGACCTTGATACGGCGATCGCAGCGTTGACGGTCTTCCCGTTCACCCAGAACTTCGTCGACCGCGCCGTTCGAGGCGACTACTTCAACCTGCACGTCCAGTTGGACCTTTCGATTCCGCGGCTCAAGCGGGGACTCTTCCTGGGGACACACTGGGGACAGCTCGGGGAACAGCAGATACCCGGGCCCGGGGACCCGCCGTACCTGCAGTACACGCGTGATCCCTTGCACGGAGGCTTCGGACCCCCGCCCGGTCCGCCGCCACCCGGACCGCCGGCATCACCGGCCGGGGTACCGCCGGCCGGCCCGCAGGCGCCGCCGCCACCTGGCCCGCCAGCGCCGGGACCTGCTCAGCCCAATCTGCAGTTCAGCGCTCCGCTGCCGGGGCCCGCCGCTGCTCCGGTGCCGGGGCCCGCCGCTGCACCGCTCCCGGGACCGGTCGCGCCGGATGCGGCGCCCCCATCGGGTATTCCGCCGACGGAGGGGAGCAGGTAGATGCTGACACGCTTCGTCCGGATTCAGCTGCTGATCTTCACGATCATCGGGATCATCGGCTTGGCCGCGATGGTCTTCTTCTACATACAGGCGCCGATGCTGCTCGGTATCGGTCGGATCACCGTCAGCCTCGAGCTGCCGGCGACCGGTGGTCTGTACCGGTTCTCCAACGTGACCTACCGAGGAGTGCAGGTCGGCAAGGTTACTGCGGTGTCGCTAACGGCACACGGCGCCAAAGCGACGCTGTCGTTGGGTACTTCGCCGAAAATCCCGGCGAACCTGCAGGCCGATGTACTGAGCGTCTCCGCGGTGGGCGAACAGTATGTGGACCTGCGGCCACGCACCGACTCGGGGCCGTATCTGCACGACGGCTCTGTTATTGCCATGCGCGACACCACGATTCCGCAAGCCGTCGGACCGATGCTCGATCAGGTGAACGCCTTGGTCAAGAGTCTTCCCAAGAATAAAATCGGCCA
>JAVHWH010000046.1:0-21324 GCA_032159915.1 Mycobacterium sp. | reverse complement strand
ATTCCGTTCCAGAACAGCATCCAGAGCCAGACGACCATGCAGAACATGAAGTTCCTCAAGGACAGAATGGCCGACATTCTGAAGATGGCCGACGAGATGCAGATCATGATCGACGTGACGACCCGGCAGGCGAAGGTCACCCACGACCTGGCCACCGCCGCTTCCGACAGTGCGAGAACCACCCAGGAAACCTCGGAGATCACCGACACCCTGCGTGACCACATCGCGGACTTCGAGGACTTCTACCGGCCGATCCGCAGCTACTTCTATTGGGAGAAGCACTGCTACGACATTCCGGTGTGTATCTCGTTCCGGTCGCTGTTCGACTCGATCGACGGCTTCGACCAACTTGCCGAGAAGTTCCACGACCTGTCCGGCGACATCACCCGCACGGCGCAGGCTTCGCACGAGTTGGAGCAGCTCATCCCGATCATGCTCGACACGTTGAAGACGACGCACGGTCTGACGCTGACCATGTACCAGACGTTCAAAGCGATGATCGACCAGATGGAGGCGATGAGTAACACCGCGATCGTGATGGGACAGAGCTTCGACAAGTCGCAGAACGACGACTTCTTCTACCTGCCGCCCGAGGCGTTCTCCAACCCGGAATTCATCCGCGGCGTCAAGATGTTCTTCTCCCCCGACGGAAAGTCGGTGCGGTTCTTCATCACTCACCAAAGCGACCCGATGACGCCGGAAGGCATCGACCGGGTGGGCGCGGAGCGCACCGCGGCGCAGGAGGGGCTCAAGCAGTCGTCGCTGTCGGACGCCAAGGTGTACCTGGGCGGCACCGCCGCGACGTTCCGGGACATGGCCGACGGCGAGAAGTACGACCTGATGATCGCGGTGGTGTCGGCGCTGACGCTGATCTTCATGATCATGCTGCTACTGACCCGCAGTGTGGTGGCGGCACTGGTGATCGTCGGGACGGCGAGCAGTTCGATCGCCGCGTCGTTCGGGTTGTCGGTGTTGATCTGGCAAGACCTGTTGGGCATGCACATTCACTGGATCGTGATGGCGCTGTCGGTCATCATCCTGTTGGCCGTCGGCTCCGACTACAACCTGCTGCTGGTGTCCCGATTCCGGGAAGAGATACACGCCGGTCTCAAAACCGGCTACGTCCGCTCGATGGCCGGCACCGGCGCGGTAGTGACGTCGGCGGGGCTGGTGTTCGCCTTCACGATGGCGGCAATGCTGGGCAGCGAGCTGACCGTGCTGGGCCAGTTCGGCTCGACGGTGTGCATCGGTTTGCTGCTCGACACCCTGGTGGTGCGAACGCTGTTCATGCCATCGCTGGCGACGCTGCTGGGACGGTGGTTCTGGTGGCCGCAGGTGATTCATCCTCGCGGTGACCATGCCAACCCCAAGCCGACGGCGCCGGCGGCGGTCACCGAGGACGCCAGCACCGCGCCGCTTGCTGTGCAGAAGTCGTGACCCGCTAGTCGTTCAGCTGAACGCACACGCCGAGCGCGCCGGCGCCGACGTGTAAGGCCAGCACCGGGCCCAGCTCGGTGACGATCGGCGGCTCGCAACCGGGCAACCGCTCGGCCAACGCGGCCACCAGCTGCTGGGCACCCTCGGGATTGGCGACGTGGTGCACCGCGATCGAGGCGGGCCGCTCTCCGACGATCTCGCAGACCCGGTCGATCATCGTCGCGACCGCTTTGTTGGCCGTCCGAACCCGTTGCGCCAGAACCAGTTTGCCGTCTTCGATGCGCAGCAGTGGCTTCAGCGAAAGCTTGGTGCCCAGCCACGCTCCGGCTCCGCCGATCCGCCCGCTGCGGCGCAGGTTGTCCAGCTGATGCACGACGATGAACCCATGGTTGCGGTGGCTCGCGGCCTCGGCGGCCGCAGCGACGGCATCCAGGTCGCCGCCACCGGCGGCGGTTTGCGCCGCCGCCATCGCGATGAAGCCGGTGTTCATCCCGGTAAATCCCGAGTCGAGAACCCGGACTCCTGAACCGATCTCGGCAGCAGAGGACTCGGCGGCGTTCAACGTTCCCGAGAGCGCCCTGGACAAGTGCACAGCCACCACCCCGTCGCCGCCGCTGTCGGCCAGCGCCTGCCGGTAGACGTCGGCCAACTCGGCCGGTGTCGTCGCGGCCGTCGTGGCATGACCGTATTCGTGGATGTTGTCCGGGATCTCGTCTACGCCGTCGCGCAGGTCGGTGTCGTCGATGAGGATGTGCAAGGGAACCTGGCGGATCCCCCACTGCCGCCGCAACTCCTCAGGAAGGCGGGCGGATGAATCGGTGACGACGACGACGGGCATGAAGTCAGCCGTGCGGCTTCTCGGTATGCACGCCGGCCTCGGCCAGCGCTTTCAGCATCAATTCGGCAACCGCCCGGTGCGCTTCGAAGTTCCAGTGGATGCCGTCGGGATTGCCACGACCGTTCATCACCTCGTCGGCGACGGCGGCTTTCAAATCGACCAGCGCCACGTTGTGCTCGTCTGCCCACCGGGTGATCGCCGCGACGGTGCCGGCCCGGCCGTGATGAGCCTTGCCGTAGGCCTCGGCGATGTGCACCGACGGCAGAGACGCCACCATCGGGATGCCGGGCCGGTTGAAATCGATTGCGCCGCGGGTCTCTTCGAGATACTCGGCGGAAAGGCGCGGCGGTAGAGCAGCTCTGGCCACCGGCGACAGCCGTGGTTGCAGCCAGCCGTAGCCGTCGCGAACCCAACGCCGCAGCCATGGCGGACGCACGTAGCGGATGAGCTCCCGTAGTGCGGTCGGCACCGGCGAAGGCAGGGAATCCATTCCGCTGGTCGCAAAAACCACCGCCCCGGCTCGGGGCAGGGCCGCCCAGGCCCGCGGATCCTGGGTTGCCGCCCACCAGACGTCCCGGCAGGTCCAGCCGATCCGGCCGATCAGCTCGAGGTCCCAACCGAGTTGTGCAGCAACAAGGTTGGGCCAGATCCGCGGGTCGTCTGACGGCAGCCCCCCGGTCGGGCCATAGTAGGCCAGCGAGTCGGCGAAGACCAGCAGGGTCGGCCGAGACTCAGAGGACATCGCCGGCAACCTGCGCCGAGGCGTTCCACACGTCGAGCCGCCACCGGATGGCGTCGAAATTGTCGGCGACCGCCCCGGGGGCCTTAGCCCCGGAGACAGTGTGGCCGGACAGTTGCGTCCAGCTGGCGTTGCCCATCCCACCCAGCGCCGGCCAGTTGCCGACCGGTAGCCGCAACAGCGCCGCGGTCAGCGCGGCGATCAGCCCGCCGTGGGCCACCAGCACCACCGGCCGTGCCGCGTCGTCGTCGGCGCCCCACTCGGGCTCACCGGCGACCAGCTCGGCGACTAACGGCATGCTGCGGGTGGCCACGTCGACCCGGTTCTCCCCGCCGTGCGGCGCCCAGCCGGCGTCCTCGCGCCACGCCAGCCTGGCGCCCGGCGCAATCGCGTCGATCTCGGTGTGAGTCATGCCTTGCCAGTCACCGAGATGCGTCTCGCGCAGGCGGTCGTCGGCCCGCACTTCTACACCGGTGCGATCCTGCAACGCGACCGCCGTCTCGTAGGCGCGGCGCAGATCCGAGGACACGATGAGCATCGGCTGATGCTTGGCAAGCGCCTCGGCCGCGGCGACCGCCTGCGCCCGGCCGAGGTCGGTAAGGCCGGTGTCGAGCTGGCCCTGCATCCGGCTGCCCAGATTGAACTCGGTCTGGCCGTGGCGCAACATCACCAGCCGGCGGACCGTCATGACAAGTCCACCGCTACCACCGGGCAGTCGCGCCACAGCCGGTCGAGTGCGTAGAAATCGCGTTCGTCCTGATGCTGGATGTGCACCACGATGTCGACGTAGTCCAGCAGAGTCCAGCGGCCCTCGCGGGTGCCCTCGCGGCGGGCGGGTTTGTAGCCGGCCTCGCGCATCTTCGCCTCGACCTCGTCGACGATCGCGTTGACCTGCCGTTCGTTGGACGCCGAGGCGATCACGAAACAGTCGGTGATCACCAGTTGATCGGAGACGTCGATGACGACTACGTCGTCGGCAAGTTTGGCGGCCGCCGCGCGTGCGGCGACTTCGGCCATCTCGATCGCCTCGGGTGCGGCGGTCACGTCTGCTCCCCCGGTTTACGGTAGAGGTCGCGCTTGGAGATGTACTGGACGACACCGTCGGGCATCAGGTACCACAGCGGGCGGCCGCTCGCGGCGCGGAACCGGCAGTCGGTGGAAGAGATTGCCAGAGCGGGTATTTCGACCAGCGACAAGGCATCCTCGGGCAGTCCGTCGAGGACGCCGGCAAGATGTTCGCTGCCGAGCTCGTAACCGGGCCGGCTGACACCGACGAACCGCGCCGCAGCGAACATCTCGTCCAGGTCCTGCCACGACAGGATGGAGGCCAGCGCGTCGGCCCCGGTGATGAAGTACAGATCGGAGTCGGGGTTGAGTGCTTGCAGATCGCGCAGGGTGTCTTTGGTGTAGGTGGGCCCGCCGCGGTCGATATCCACGCGGCTCACCGAGAACCGCGGGTTGGCTGCGGTGGCGACCACCGTCATCAGGTAGCGGTCTTCGCCGGTGCTGACCTCGCGGCCTTTGAGCCACGGCTGACCCGTCGGCACGAACACCACCTCGTCGAGGTCGAACAGGTCAGCGACCTCGCTGGCCGCGACCAGGTGCCCGTTGTGGATGGGATCGAATGTCCCACCCATAACTCCCAGTCGCCGCTTTTGCACGGTTTGCCAGCTTACTTGAGCGTGTCGGCGCAGCTGACCGGCGAGAGGGTCAGACCGGCAGCAGCTGGTCGATCACCGAAGCCAGCTGCTTGGCGGAGCGGCATTCGTGCATGGTGATGACCTCTTGGTAGCGGGGCACCGCTGAGTCGCCGCTCCCCCACAGGTGCTTGGGCTCGGGGTTCAGCCAGTGCGCGTGCCGGCTGGCGGTCACCATGTGGGACAGCACGTCGGTGGCCGGGTCGCGGTAGTTGGTGCGCCCGTCGCCGAGGACCAGCAGTGAGCTGCGCGGCGAGAGCACATTCGGATGGGCCTGAATGAAGGAGACGAACGCGTTGCCGTAATCGCTGTGGCCGTCACGGGTGTAGACCCCGGCCTCGCGGGTGATCCGCTGGATAGCGACAGCCAGATCGGCGTCCGGGCCGAACATGTGCGTGACCTCGTCGCTGGTGTCGATGAACGCGAAGACCCGGACCCGGGAAAACTGCTGCCGCAAAGCGTGCACCAAAAGCAGGGTGAAGTGGCTGAACCCGGCGACCGAGCCGGACACGTCGCACAGGACCACCAGCTCCGGGCGGGCCGGGCGCGGCTTGCGCAGCACCAAATCGATCGGCACGCCGCCGGTGGACATCGACTTACGCAGCGTCTTGCGCAGGTCGATCGCGCCGGCCCGGGCCCGGCGCCGGCGCGCGGCCAGCCGGGTGGCGAGCGTACGGGCCAGCGGCTGGACCACGCGGCGCATGGAGCGCAACTGGTCGCCGGAGGCGCGCAGGAATTCGACGTTCTCCGATAGCTGCGGGATGCCGTACATCTGGACGTGGTCACGGCCGAGCTGCTCGGCAGTGCGCCGTTTGGTCTCGGCGTCGACCATCTTGCGCAGCTGCGTGATCCGCTGCGCAGCAAGCGCTTTCGCGATTTGCTCCTGAGTTGGGGTGGGTTCGTCGCCGTAGGGGGCGAGCAGGCCGGCCAGCAGCTTGCCCTCCAACTCGTCGAGTGCCATCGACTTGAGTGCCTGATACGACGAGTACGACGGTCCGCGACTGGAGTTGTATTTGCCGTAGGCATCCACGATCTGGGCGATCATCGCGACCAGTCGCTCGTCCATGTCGGCGAGTTCCGGGTTGTCGGTCAGCAGATCGAGCAGCATCTGGCGCATCGCCTCGACGTCGTCGGGGGGCAACTGCACCTCGGGATCGACGGCGTCTTGCTCAGTGACCGCCACCCGGGTGCCCAGTGCGGCGGGCCACCACAGGTCGAACATCGCGTCGTAGGTTTCGCGGTGCTCGGGCCGGCGAAGCACCGCACACGCCAGACCTTCGCGCAGGATCTCGCGGTCGCCGAGTCCGAGGACTCCCATCACCCGGCCGGCATCGACGGTTTCCGACGGGCCTACCGAGATACCTTGCCCGCGAAGTGCTTCGACGAACGCAACCAGATGGCCGGGCAGGCCATGCGGGGCCAGCGGCTGGCTCGGGCGAACGCGGCGGACGGCCATCAGCGACGCCTCAGTTCAGCCGCAGTTCGGCGGTGGCCCGATTCTGGTCGGACTGATGCTTGAGCACGACACCCATCGTCGCGGCAATCGTCGCGTCATCGATGGTGTCCAGTCCCAGGGCAAGCACGGTGCGTCCCCAATCGATGGTCTCGGCGACCGACGGCAGCTTCTTGAGTTGCATGCCACGCAGCACACCGATGATGCGCACCAGCTCTTCGCCGATGTGGGCCGGCAGTTCCGGCACGCGGGACAACAGGATTCGGCGTTCGAGCTCGGGCGAGGGAAAGTCGATGTGCAGGAACAGGCAGCGGCGTTTGAGCGCCTCGGACAATTCGCGGGTGGCGTTGGACGTCAGCAGCACGAACGGCGGCCGTTCGGCGGTGATGGTGCCCAGCTCGGGAACGGTGACCGCGAAGTCGGACAGCACCTCCAGCAGCAGGCCCTCGATCTCGATGTCGGCCTTGTCGGTTTCATCGATCAGCAGCACGGTGGGTTCGGTGCGCCGGATCGCGGTTAGCAGGGGCCGCGACAGCAGGAATTCCTCGGTGAAGACGTCGGTCTTGGTCTGGTCCCAGTCGTCCCCTGCCGCAGCGTTTCCGGCTTGAATACGCAGTATCTGCTTGGCGTGGTTCCACTCGTAGAGCGCACGGGCCTCGTCGACACCCTCGTAGCACTGCAGCCGGACCAGACCGGATCCGGTGGCCTGCGCGACGGCGCGCGCGAGCTCGGTCTTGCCGACTCCGGCCGGGCCTTCCACCAGCAGCGGCTTGCCGAGCCGGTCGGCGAGGAACACCGCAGTCGCAGTGGCGGTGTCGGGCAGGTAGCCGGTTTCGGAAAGCCGCCGGGCGACATCGTCGATGTCGGCGAACAGCGGCACGGGCCGCGCGGGCACACTCACGTGGATCTTCTCCTCAGCTATCTCAGGCCGGGCGGATCTGGCCGTCGCCCCAGCCGATCCACTTGGTGGAGGTCAGTTCGGCAAGCCCCATCGGGCCGCGGGCATGCAGTTTCTGGGTGGAGATACCGATCTCGGCGCCGAACCCGAACTGCTCACCGTCGGTGAAGCTCGTCGAGGCGTTGACCATAACGGCAGCAGCGTCGACGCCTTCGGTAAATCGTTGAGCTGCAGCCATATTGGATGTCACGATGGCTTCGGTGTGCCCGGTGCCGTATTCGTTGATGTGGGCAATGGCCGCGTCGACGCCGTCGACGACCTCGACCGCGATTTCCATCTGCAGGTATTCCCGGCGCAGGTGGTCGTCGTCGGGTTCCAGATGCACGGTCACGCCCGCGTCTTGCAGCGCGTTGACCAGTCGCGGCATGGCCTGGTCGGCGATCGCCTGATCGATCAGGAGCGTCTCGGCGGCGTTGCACACGCTTGGGCGACGCGTCTTGGAGTTCAACACGATTCGCTCGGCCATGTCGAGGTCGGTGGCATCGTGCACGTAGACGTGACAGTTGCCGACACCGGTCTCAATGGTCGGCACCAGCGAGTCGCGGACCACCGCGTCGATCAGGCCGGCTCCTCCGCGCGGGATCACCACGTCGACCAGTCCGCGAGCCTGAATCAGATGGGTGACCGATGAGCGGTCGGCCGACGGGATGAGTTGTGCCGCGTCGACGGGCAAGTCCTCGCTACGCAGCGCCTCGCGCAACACCGCAACCAGCGTTTCGTTGGAGTGCACAGCGGAGGCGCTACCACGCAGCAGCGCGGCATTACCGGATTTCAGTGTCAACCCGAACGCGTCGACGGTGACGTTGGGCCGGCCTTCGTAGACGATCCCGACGACACCGAGCGGGACACGCTGCTGACGCAGGGCCAGCCCGTTGGGCAGCGTGTAGCCGCGCAGTACCTCGCCGACCGGGTCGGGTAGACCCGCAACCTGGCGCAGTCCCGCGGCGATCCCCTCGACGCGCTTGGCGTCCAGTGCCAGGCGGTCGATCATCGCGGCGGGCGTGCCGGCCACTCGGGCCGCGCGCAGATCATCGGCGTTGGCCGCCAGGATCCGGTCGGTATTGGCCACCAGCGCATCAGCAGCGACGTGCAGCGCTTGGTCCTTGGCAACCGTTGGCAGTGAAGCCAGAATCCGAGCGGCCACCCGTGCCCGGCGCGCCGCCTCGTGTACTTGCTGGCGCACGTCGGCAGCCGAAAAGGCATGCACACTCATCGACCCAGGGTAGCGGGCAATCTACCGGCGGGTAGAGACGGCCCCGATCGCTGACGTCTCCTTGCGGCGGTCTTCGATAATCCGGCCCAATTCCTGCAGCAGCAACGGCGTCCGAAGTACGAGATCTTCGATGTGCTCGCGATCGATTTCGATCGCCGTCACCTCTTCCAGCGCATAGGCCCCCGACAGGCTTGGTTGCCGGGTCAGCGTGGTCAGCCCGAGGAACGAGCCCTCCTCCAGCATGCTCAGCGGCACCACGAATCCATCGTCGGTGGTCGCGGTCAGCCGGATGCTGCCCTTGATCACAAACGTCATGGCCGTGGGCACTTCACCGGCGTACTGCACGATCTCGTCGGTGCCGTAGCGCACCATTTTGGCGTGCGGGATCAGTGATTGCTGATCAGTCAGGCTCAGCCGCAATGCGGGCGCCACCACGTCCCGCATCGCCATCTGCACCCGCGCCGGCGTGGTGTAGTCCTCGCTCGCACCGTCAAGATGCAGGTCCTCGCGCCGGGCCGCGTACCAAATCCACCGCAAGAACGTCGCTCTCGCGGCGCCGTCGTCAGCCGGCGACGTCAACGCGATGCTGACCTGGTACTCCCCGGAACCACCGGTCGAGGATTTCGGTGTGACCCCGGCTTTGCGCTGCGGCAGGGCGCCTGCCACTCGGATCAGCAGGCTGCACACCTGGTCGGGGGGATCCTCGACCGAGAACGTGGTGCTGATCGACAGCTTGTGCGCGCCGGCCGGGCGGCTGAGGTTGGTGAACGACGTGGCGGCCAGCACTGAGTTCGGCGTGATCTGCAGACCATGGCCGGTATGGATGTGGACGGCGCGCCAATTCGCTTCCACGATGCGCCCACGGGCGGCGGGGGTGTCCAGCCAGTCCCCGATCCGGAACGGTTGCTCGAACAGCATGAACAGTCCGGACACGATTTGCCCGACAGAGTTCTGCAGCATCAGGCCGATGACCACCGAGGTCACGCCGAGCGCGGTGAACAAGCCCGCGACGCGCACGCCCCAGACATAGGAGAAGATCAGCGCGAGGCCGACGGCAATCAGTAAGAACCTGGTGACGTCCCGAAATATCGTCGGCACCCGCTGACGCCACGAGCCCTGCGGCGCCCCTTCGAACACGGTGGCGTTGAGCCCGGACAACAGCAGCAGTAGTACGACGAAACCGACGACCGTCGCCAGCACCCGCACCGAGTCGACATGGGCCGGCACCTGCGCCACCTTGACCAGCAGTATCAACAGCGCCGCCAGTGGCACCAGATAGCTGCGCAGCAGGTGGACCGGCCTGGCCAGGGCGCTCTCGCGGCGCGCCAAAAGCTGCTGCCACTCGGTCAGACTGATCAGCAGCAGGGGTAGGCCGATGGCCAGCCCGACGGCCCAGTACACCCACAGCGGGTCGACGTTCATTTGCGCTCCACCAACCGCCAGACCGGCTGCTCCGCGCCGTTGACCGTAACGGTTCCGGCACTGGCGAACTGGCGGATGTCGCGCATCACCTCGTACACGTCCGAGGTGACGAAGATTCCGGATTCCGTTGCGCTGGTGCGCATCTGGTGAGCAAGATTCACCGCCGCACCCCACATGTCGTAGATGACGCTGGACCTGCCGACCAATCCGCTGATCACGTTGCCGGTGTTGACACCGGCCCGGATGCTGAGGTGGTAGCCCTTGCCCGAGTTGAAGCGCTCGATGATGCGCTGCATTTCCACCGCGAAGTCAATGGTCCGGGGCACGCTGTCCAGCCGCGGTACGGTCAAGCCGCAACTGGCCAGATAGCCGTTGTGCACGGTACGGATCGGTTCGACGCCGAAAGTCTCGGCCGCCGAGTCGAGTTCGCGCATCAGCTCGTCGACGATTCCGACCAGTTCCTCGCCGGAGACCCAAGTGGAGATCTCGTCGAGTCCATTGATGTCGGCGAAGATGACCGTCACATCGTGGTGCTCCTGTGCGATGGTCTGCTCGCCGTCGCGGTAGCGCTGCACGACGGTTTCTGGCATCAGCGACAGCAGCAGCCGGTCGTTTTCTTTGCGCTGTTCGGTGAGCAGCCCCTCCTTGATTTCCAGATTCCGGCTCATCTCGTTGAACGTCGCAGTAAGGTCGCCGATTTCGTCGTGCGAGGTGACCGGTATCGACACCTCGTAATGCCCGGCGCTGATCTCCTCGGCGCCGGCCTGCAGCCGCCGGACGGGGCGCACGAATCGTTGCGCGATCAGCATTGCGAGCACACACAACGCGAACACCATCACCGCGGCGGTCACCACCAGTGTGCGGGCGAATGCCGCGATCCGCGCAAAGGCCTCTTCACTGTCCCGGGTAGCCAAAATCGACCAGCGCAGATCGGAATTCGGGATGGCCACCGGGGAGTATGCCGCGAGTTCATGATCGCCCAGATAGCCGGTGTCCATGACTGTGCCGCTCTGTCCCCGCTGGGCCTCGCGGAAAGCATCAGTCTCGACGGGCTGCACCAGCGTGGTGCCATGCCATCGCATGGCCTTGGCGACGATGTCCGGTGGGGTGCCCGCCGCCACCGCGTCGCGGTGATACTTCTCCGGGTCCTGCAGGAACAGCCTCGAGTCAGAGCGCATCAGCCCGTCCGGGCCGGCCAGATACGTCTCGGCGGTGGCGCCCATCCCGGCGGCTTTCCAATGCTGGTCGGCGGTCATGATCCGGTTGACCTTCGAGATCGGCATCGGAAGCGCCATGACGCCATTCGTCTTGCCCGCCACTCCAATCGGAGACACCAGCCAGGCGATGGGCACTCCACCGGCCGCCTGGAACGGTTGGAAATCGGTGATCCAGACGAAGTCGACCGAATCGGCGGCCATTGCCTTTTCATACGCACCGCGCAAGTTCGATGCGCGAAACGGGCCGCTGATGATGTTGGTGCCCAGAGCCGGACCCTTGTTGGCGCTGTAGACCACGTTGCCGCGGGTGTCCAGCAACAGCACATCCCGATATTCGAAGCGAGTCGCGATCTGGTCAAAGTATTGATCGAAGCGGACATTCGCCGCCGACCATGCGCTCCCGTCACCGGCGTCTGCAGGCGGACCCGCTGGTGGAATCGTGTAGCGGACTTGCAGGTACCGCTGCGCGTTGTTGGCGGGCAGCACCGCGGCCAGATCCAGCGTCTGTCCGGTGGCCTGCTGGATCGGTGTGATCAGCTTGTCGGTGTAGAAGTTCTCCAGCGCTCGTTGCTGTCCGGGATCGGGCGGCGCGTCGGCTAATTGGTCGAATCCCGCGGCGAAAGCCTGCACCGCTTCGTCCGCGGTGTAGCCGCGACTGTAGATCACCAGCGAGTTCGACAAGTCGGCGAACAACATTTCAATCGCTCGCTTCTGCCCTTCGCGCAATTGGGTCATCCGCTCGGCGGCGATGGGCAGCAGCGTGCGCCGACCAGACACGTACTCCACGACGCCGATCACCGCCAGCGAGGAAAGGCTTGAGACCAGCAGCATCACCATGATCTTCGACTGGATGCTCAATCTGGCCCGCCGCCGAGGCCCGCGGGGCCCTCGGGGCCAACCAGTTTTCGCCGGGACCGTCTGCTCGTGCGGTGCCGGATCAGCTGAGCCCTGCGGCGTCAATCAGCGTCCTTTCCCAGCCGGGCCGAAAAGCCCAGATCACGCAGCAGAATATCGTCTAGCCAGTGGTGAAAACGGATTTGCCGAAAACCGTTATCAACACGACGTTTGTGTAGACCGGCGCTTCTCCCTAACGTCGCCGCTATGACGCGAGTGTGTGTGGTCGGCAGCGTGAATATGGACATCGGGTTCGATGTCGACACACTGCCCCGCCCGGGCGAGACGGCATTAGCGGCGTCGGTGCGCGCGACGCCCGGCGGCAAGGGGGCAAATCAGGCGGTGGCAGCGGCGCGCGCCGGTGCGGACGTGCAGTTTGTCGGCGCTGTCGGCGACGATTCCGCGGCCGCGCAGTTGCGCGAGCACCTCGACGCAAACGGTGTTGGTACCGATGGATTGGTCACCAGCCCCGGCCGCAGCGGCAATGCGGTCGTCATCGTCGACGCCAGTGGCGAGAACATTATCGTCGTCGCGCCGGAAGCCAACGGTCGGCTGACGTTGAGTGCGGCAGCCCTGCGCAGCCTCGTCGAGAACAGCGATGTGTTGTTGCTGCAGTTGGAGATTCCGGTGGCCACGGCCGCCGCGGCAGCGCGGGCCGCTCACTCGGCCGGCGTGACGGTCATCCTCAACGCGTCACCGTCGGGCGGTGACGAAGCCGAATTGGCTGAGCTGGCAGAGCTGGTCGATGTGCTCGTCGTCAATGAAAATGAAGCGGCACAATGGGTTTGGCCGGTGCCGCATCGGGTGATCACCCTCGGCGCCCGCGGTGCCCGCTATTGCGGCGATGGCGCCGATTTCGCCGTACACAGTCCCGCTGTGCACGCAGTCGACACCTCCGGCGCCGGGGATGTCTTCGCCGGCGTGCTGGCGGCCAACTGGGTTCTCGACCACGAACGCGCGTTGCGCCGAGCCTGCGCCGCCGGGGCGCTGGCGACATTGGTTGCCGGAGCGGGTGACTGCGCGCCGTATGCCGACGCGATCGACGGGGCGACGCTGCCGGGCGCGGCACGCTAGGTCGGTCTAGAGTCCGGCCGCCCGAGTCAGCTGAGCGAAGCGGCTGGCGGGACCGCACCCAGCGCGCACCGCGGCGACATCGTCGACGACGTCGATGTCGGTCAGCGTCTCCACTAATGACACCTTGACGCCGATGTCTCGCAATGCTTTTGCCGTGAGTTCGCCGGTATCGGGCTGAGACATCGGGACACCGCGCAAACATTCGGCCGCCGCCGGTTCGTGCAGCCCGAGGATCCACCATCCGCCGTCACACGCCGGTCCCAGCAGGGCTTGGGTCCCCAGCAGCCGCCGCGCGCAGTCGGCCAGCAGATCGGCGCTCACCTGTGGGGTGTCCATTCCGATCTGCAGCACCGGATGGCCGCCGCCCGCGGCGCCCGCGTCGGCGTGCGCGTTGGCCAGCCGATCGGCGAAGTCGGCGCCGCGCTGCCCGATCATCGTGAAAGATTGTAGCTTGCTTCGGATTTCGGCACTGCAGGCCGCGGCATCGAGATCGCCGGTGAGCGCGACCACCCGAGCGGCCACCGGCGCAGCCGTCGTCGCGTCCAGGGTGTCGAGCAGTGCCGCGGCAGCGAGCTCGGCGGCCAGTTGATCGCCAACGGTCGCGGCCAGCCGCGTCTTGGCTTTCCCCGGCTCAGGCGCCTTGGCCACCACCAGCAGCGTCACCGGAAGCGCGTTCATGAGATCACCTTCCAGAAGTCCAGAATCGCGGTGACACTGCCCCGAAGCGAACCGCTGACCTTCGACCTACCGCCCGTCCGGGGGCCGTAGCTCACGTCGAACTCCACCACTCGCCAGCCGGCGGCCGCGGCGCGCACCAGCAACTCGAGTGGGTAACCGGAACGCCGGTCGGCGACATCAAGATTCAGCAGCGCGTCACGTCGCGCCACCCGCATCGGCGCAATGTCGTGGACCGGCAAACCGTGGCGGGTGCGAAGTCGCCAACTCATCACCTCGGTGCCCAGTCGGGCGACCAACGGCCAGTGCAGTCCGGGCACCGGCCGCCGCCGGCCGATGGCCAGGTCGGCGCCTTCTTGCACTGCGCCCACCAGACGAGGCAGGTCGGCCGGATCCATCGATCCGTCGGCATCGATGACGGCAACGATCGGCGTTGTCGCGGCCAGCACGCCCGCATGCACGGCCGCCCCGTAGCCGGCCCGTTGCTCGCTGACGACCGCGGCACCGTGCCGGGCGGCCACCGCGGCGGTGTCGTCGGTGCTGTTGTTGTCGACCACCAACGCCCGGTACCCGGCCGGCATGGCCGCCAGCACGCCGGGTAAAGACTGCTCCTCGTCGAGGCAGGGCAGCACAACGGTGACTATCGCGGCGGCATCCTCTACATGGTCCGACATCACGTGATCATCGCTAACGAAGCGGCGCGAACGCGAACTGACGCAGGCCTTCGCGAGGATCGATGGCGGCGCGGAAGTTCAGTAACTCCGCCGCCCGGGTCGGGTCGGCGACGATGTGGCGCACGTCGCCGTTGCGGTACTGACCGGTGACTTGCGGCGGTGACGAACTGCCCCGGGCTTCGCACAATGCGGCGGCCACCTCGAGGATCGATATCGGCCGGCCCGAGCAGACGTTGAGCGCGGTGAAGCCGTCCCGCACGGTGGTCGCCGCCAGATTCGCCGCGGCCACGTCGTCGACGTGGACGAAATCACGCATCTGGCCGCCGTCCTCGAATACCCTTGGCGTTTCGCCCTTCTCGAGGGAGGAACGGAAGATTGCCGCCACCCCGGAGTATGGCGTGTCGCGTGGCATTCCGGGACCGTAGACGTTGTGGTAGCGCAGCGCCACCACCGATCCGCCTGTCGACTCCGACCAGGCCAGCGCATAGTGTTCCTGCGCCGTCTTGCTGGCGGCGTAGAGGCTGCGCGGACGCAACGGGGCATCCTCGTCGACCAGCCGCCAGTGCAGCTGCTCGCCGCCGATCGGGCAACGGTGTTCGAAAATCCCCGCGTCGAGATCGACGCGCCGCCGCGGCTCCGGGTCGACCGGTCCGTGCTCGGGACACCCGTAACCGCCCTGCCCGTAGACCACCATCGACGACGCCAGCACCAGCCGGGGCACCCCGGCGGCGAACATCTCGGCCAGCAGCACCGTGGTGGCCAAATCGTTGTGGCCGCCGTAGGCCGGGGCGTCGGCGGCGTTCACCCCGGCCCCGACCATTGCCGCTTGATGGCAGACCAGGTCGACACCGGCCAGCAGCGGGGCCAACGCCCGGCCGTCCCGGACGTCGACGTGGTGGCATCCTTCCGGCAACTGCGCACCAGGCCCGTGGGCCGCGAGCAGCAACAGGTCGACGCCCACCACGTCGTGGCCGGCGGCGCGCAGGGCCGCGCCTACCCGTGAGCCGATGAAACCCGCGGCACCGGTCAGCAGAACTCTCACCGTCGGCCTCCCGGCAGCAGGGCCGCGGGAACGATCTGCAGGCTGCCGCGGCTGCCCGGGGCGCTGCCGGTCACCAGCAGCCCACCCGAACGCGGATCAACGGCTACCGAATTGGGTTGCTGCACAGTCGGCACATCGCCGAGTATCCGCGGACTCGCTGCATCGGACACGTCGACCACCCGCAACAGGTTCGCGGCGGTGAGGGTGACGTACAGCCGACGGTGTGCGGCGTCGTAGGCCAGACCATACGGTTTGCCCGGCGCGTCGACCCGCGCCACCTGCGCGACCTGCGGTTCGATGCGCTCGATCAAGACTGCGCCACCGTCCGTGTCAGCGAAAGCGGCGAGATCGCCCGACAAGCCAATCGCGTGGGTCAATTTCACACCGACCGGGCTGTGCGCCAGCTGTCGCCGCGTAGCTCCGTCGTAGACCCACACCCCGTTTCCCTGCACGTCGGCCACCGCAGCGTAGTCGTCCACTGCCGCGACGCCGCCCGGCTGGACCGGGCCGGCGGGCAGCGACCCCACCACCGTGGCGTCCCGGACGAAGACCACGCCGCCGCCGAGCTCGTTGGTGACGACGATCGTGCCCCCGGCGGTCTGCACCGCATCGTGCGGCTGACGGCCCACACCTGTCGCGGTGGAAAGCACCCGGCCGTCGGCAAGTTTCAACTCGCATAACTGGTCGGAGCTTTCCAATGGCGCTAACACCGGGCCATCGGGTCCGGCCAGGCTCAGGTGCCGGGCCGCGCCGGGCGTGGGCACCGTCTGACGCACCACTCCGGTAGTGGCGTCGATGAGCTTGATGCCGTTGGGATTTCGCACCGCGACGGCTCCCACGCCGGACGTTCCGACAACGATGCCTTCGGGCGCATTGTCGAGTGGCAGCACAGTGCCGGACGGCGGCACGGCCGGCGCTGCGGCGACCGCGGGCTCAGCTGCCGGCGTGACCGCGCGGGTCGGCGCCGGCGCTGGTGACCGCGCATCGCTGCTGCAGCCGATGACCAGCAGGCCGATCACCGGAAAGCACAGCAGTGCAGCACGGGAGCCCATCACTCCACTGTGCCCGAGTGTGGCGGGCCCCTGAAAGGCCATCCTCACCGCGATCAGCACCGAATGGCATTTATACGCATCGAGAACGAAATAGGGTGGGTGGGACATGGACGGCGACTGTTACGGGCTGGGCCTGCTCTTTCGACCTCGACCGGCCGCAGGAGAGCCCGCCCGGCAGCGCCGGGTGCTGAATCGACGGTTGCGATGACCACTCATGCGGGGTTGTCGGCCGCACTTCTTTCGGCGGACGTGATTTACCAGTCGGCCGCGTCAGGCAGCGCGTGCTGGTCGCGCAACCATCTCGGAGACCGCCGCGAGTTGCCGATGGCCCGGTGGATGGGCGGACTGGAAACGTCGCCGCAGGATCGGCTGGCCGACGAGCACGTGCTGAGGCTTTGCTCGTCGCGTCCGACCTTGGACCTTGGATGTGGCCCCGGGCGATTCGCCGCCTCCCTGCAACAGCGCGGCTTGCCCGCGCTGGGTGTCGACGGTTCGGCGGCCGCGGTGGAGCTGACACGTCGGCGCGGCGGAACCGCGATCCACCGCGACGTGTTCGCACCGCTGCCCGCTGAAGGTAACTGGGAACAAGTTCTGCTCACCGACGGCAATATCGGTATCGGCGGCAACCCCGCACAGACGTTGCGGCGGGCCGCGGACCTCCTCGCGAACGGCGGCATCGTCGTCGTCGAAATCGATTCGCCGGCAACCGTTTCCTGCTATGAGTGGCTGCGCTGGGAAACCGAACAGTATCTAGGGCAATGGTTTCCGTGGTCACGCATCGGGTCGGCAGCGCTCGGCGACATCGCCCGTGCCGCCGGGTTCTGCGTCACTCACGTTGTGCAAATTCATAACCGGGTGATCGCGGTGCTGACAGCAGCTTCGCGGTAGCGTGAATCGATGAATCAGCCGGCTGACGGATTTCCTGTGCCGGTGTGGCGCGCGCTCGAGCGAAACCGTCCGCCTGGGCTCGATCGCTTGCAGCGATGGCGAAGCCCGTTGCGAGGGCCCTGGCTGACGTCGGTGTTCGGCTTGGTGCTGCTCGTCGGACTGCCGGTGGTCATCGTGACCGGGCTGCTGTCCTACATCGCGTACGGCCCTGCGTTGGGTCAAGCGATCCCAAAGGACGTCGGATGGCTCAAACTGCCGGACTTCGACTGGCCGAGTAGGCCGTCGTGGATCTACCGTCTCAGCCAGGGCGTGCATGTCGGTCTGGGGCTGATCCTCATTCCGGTGGTGCTGGCCAAACTCTGGTCAGTCATGCCGCGCTTGTTCGCCTGGCCACCACTGCGCTCGATTGCACAGCTGCTGGAGCGGCTGTCGCTGCTGATGCTGGTCGGCGGGATCATCTTCGAGCTGGCCACCGGCGTGCTGAACATCCAATACGACTACATTTTCGGGTTCAGCTTCTATACCGCCCACTACTTCGGGGCGTGGATCTTCATAGCGGGCTTCGCGATCCACGTGCTGATCAAGTTTCCGACGATGCTGACGGCGCTGCGCTCCCGGTCGTTTCGCGCCGAGTTGCGCACCTCGCTCGCTGACACCCGACCTGAGCCACCGGACGCCGATGGGCTGGTCGCCACCGATCCATCACCGCCGACGCTGAGTCGCCGCGGAGCGCTGGGCCTGGTCGGGGCCGGCGCCGTGTTCGTCGCCGTGCTCACCGCCGGACAAACCGTAGGCGGGGTCACCCGCCGTGCCGCCCTGTTGCTGCCGCGCGGACGAAGCCGCGGCGCCGGCCCGAACGATTTCGAGGTCAACAGGACCGCGGCCGCAGCCGCCATCACGCCCGCCGAGACCGGTGGCGACTGGCGACTCACCGTGCGTGGTCCCTCCGGGCCGATCGTGCTGAGCCGCGCCGCGCTGGAAGCGATGCCGCAACACAGCGCCCGACTGCCCATCGCCTGCGTGGAAGGTTGGTCAACCACGCAGAACTGGAGCGGGGTTCGCCTCGGCGATCTGGCCGCTCTGGCCGGGGTTTCCAGGCCGGCTCGAGCCAGCGTGCGATCACTGGAGCGCGCAGGTGCGTTCAATCGTGCTGTGCTGCAGGCCAATCAGGTACGCAACCCCGACTCGCTGCTGGCTTTGCGGGTCAACGGCAGCAACCTGTCCGCCGACCACGGCTACCCGGCGCGCATCATCGTGCCCGGGTTACCGGGCGTGCACAACACCAAATGGGTTCGCTCCATCGAGTTCCTCGGAACCTGACGTGCGCGACGTGGCCCCCAAGTTTGCCGCCTGCTATGGCAGCGATCCGCTGCATCTATTGGGCACGATCGCCGCCTGGGCGCTGGCGGGCTACGTGGTGATCCAGCTCGGTCCGCAAGCCTTGTGGAATCACCAGGTGTGGTGGCAGTCGATTGCGGTCTGGTTCCTCGCCGCAATCATCGCTCACGATCTCGTCCTTTTTCCGCTGTACGCCCTCGCCGACCGCTCCTTGACCGGCGCCTTCGCCGCCGTGCGGAGCCGAAGGTCCGCAGCCCCGCCGCGGGTCTCGGCGCTGAACTATGTCCGCATCCCGACGCTGGCCGCCGGGCTGTCGCTGATGTTGTTCTTCCCCGGCATCGTCGAGCAGGGGCAGTTCAGCTATCTCGCAGCCACCGGGCAGGACCAACAACCCTTTCTGGGACGATGGCTCGCCCTGGTCGCCGCCGTCTACAGCGTCAGCGCGATTGCCTACGCCGTCCGGCTTGCCACCACAGCCAGGTCGTCGTGAAGGTCGGACGCCGCGAAGCCGTCCCGGTGTCGCTCGGTGTGGTGCTGATCGCGGCGGCTTTCGCGATACCGCACATGAACCTCGGCATCGTGACGCCGTTGATCCGCAGCTCGGCCAAGCAAATTCACGACTACGCCGACACCGCACCCATTTTCGGCTGGTGGAACGCTCACGTCGGCTGGGGCAGCATCGGGGCGGTCGTCATCGGCGTCGCAGCCGTGTTGTGGGGACCCGTTGTGGCGCAACGTCTTTCCTGGCGGTCGCTGACGTTCGTCACCTGGTTGACGGCGTGCGGGTGGGCGTTCGCGCTGGCGATGATCGATGGTTGGCAGCTCGGGTTCGCGGGGCGCCTGGCCACGCGACATGAATATCTGCAGCAGGTGCCGACCGTCACCGATATCCCGGTGATGCTGCGGACGTTCTCGAGCCGAATCCTGGACTTTCAACCACACTCGTGGATCACGCACGTTTCCGGGCACCCGCCTGGTGCGCTGCTGACTTTCGTATGGCTGGACCGCACCGGTTTGAGCGGCGGCGCCTGGGCGGCAGTGTTCTGCCTCCTGATCGGGTCGAGCGCGGCAGCCGCCGTGGTCGTCACGGTCCGCGCCGTGGCCGATGAGCCCACCGCGCGCAGGGCTGCGCCGTTCGTTGCCGTGGCGCCGACCGCGATCTGGATTGCGGTCTCCGCGGACGCCTACTTCACCGGCGTCGCCGCGTGGGGCATCGCCTTGCTGGCACTGGCCGCGAGCCGCACCGTGCGCCGGCCGATCCCCGTCGCAGCCTGCGCCGGGCTGCTGCTCGGTTGGGCCATCTTCTTGAACTACGGACTGGTGTTGATGGGGTGGCCGGCGCTGGCGGTGCTGATCGCGGCGCGTGAGCGCAAGGCGGCGCTGACCGCGTTGGCCGCTGCGGTGGCTGCCGCGGCGGCGGTGGTAGCGGCCTTCGCCGTGGCAGGGTTCTGGTGGTTCGACGGCTACACCCTGGTGCGGCAACGGTACTGGCAGGGCATCGCGGTGAATCGACCCTTTCAGTACTGGAGTTGGGCGAACCTGGCTTCGGTCGCCTGCGCCATCGGTCTGGGCAGTGTCGCTGGATTGGGTCGTGTCTTCGACCTCGGGGCGATCCGGCGGCGTTGCGGGCTGCACCTCGTGGCCGTAGCCGCACTCACCGCAATTCTGTGCGCCGATCTGAGCATGCTGAGCAAAGCCGAGACCGAGCGCATCTGGCTACCGTTCACGGTGTGGTTGACGGCGGCTCCGGCGCTGCTACCCCGCGCAACCCAGCGCTGGTGGCTGGCCGCCAACGTCATCGGCGCCCTGGTCATCAACCATGTCATTCTGACCAACTGGTAACTGCTCAGCCGCTACTGGTCGGGGATCTCGCGTTCGATCGCGTCGAGCCAGGCGCGCGCCGACATGTCCGACGGGGCACGCCAGTCCCCGCGCGGCGAAAGCGACCCACCGTGAGACACCTTGGGGCCGTTGGGCAATGCGGACCGCTTGAACTGGCTGAACGAGTAGAACCGCTCCACGAAGATTTGCAACCAGTGTCGAATCTCTTTGAGCGTGTACGACGGTCGCTTGTTGTCCGGGAATCCCGGCGGCCACTCGCCCTTGTCGACGTCGCTCCACGCGTGCCACGCCAGAAACGCAATCTTCGCCGGCCGGAATCCGTACCGCAGGATCTGGTACAGCGAGAAATCCTGCAGTGCGTAGGGCCCGATCTTGGCCTCGCTGCTCTGCAGCTCTTCTTCCTCACCCGTGGGCACCAGCTCGGGAGTGATCTCGGTGTCGAGCACCGACTGCAACACCTCGCCTACCTCGGCCGAGAATTGGCCCGAGGAGATCACCCACCGAATCAAATGCTGGATCAGGGTTTTGGGCACACCGCCGTTGACGTTGTAATGCGACATCTGGTCGCCCACACCGTACGTCGACCAGCCCAATCCCAGCTCGGACAAGTCACCGGTGCCCAGCACGATGCCACCGCGCTGATTGGCCAGCCGGAACAGGAAGTCGGTACGTAATCCGGCCTGGACGTTCTCGAACGTCACGTCGTAAACCTTTTCGCCGCGCGCGAACGGGTGGTCGATCTCCTTGAGCATCAGCGCCGCGGTCTCTCGGATGTCGAGCTCGGCGAACGTGACACCGAGCTCGCGACACAGCTCGATGGCGTTGCGCTTGGTGCGCTCGCCGGTGGCGAAGCCGGGCAGGGTGAACGCCA
>JAVHWH010000040.1:0-3932 GCA_032159915.1 Mycobacterium sp. | reverse complement strand
CTGTGGTGCGGTCCGACCGTAGTGGCGCTGCAATTCGGGGTTGGTGCTGACGGATTCGACCGTCCAACCATGTGCAGCGAGCCAACACGCGGGTTCGGTTTTCGTCGAGTCGTCGTAGGTCAGCGTGGAGAAGTTCACCTCACCGGACAAATTGAGGCCCGGGTAGTTCTCTTCCAGGGCCGCGAGCCGGTCATGGTCGAGGCGCGAGCCCAACGCGCCGATCGCGAGCCGGCTGCCCGGTGCCGAGAGTTCGGTGATTCGGTCGAACAGCGTGTCCTGGGCGGGGCTGGTCAGATACGGCAGGATGCCTTCGACCGACCAAGCACTGGCAACCGTGGCGTCAAAACCGGCTGCCTGCAACGGCGTCGACCAGTTGTCGCGTAGATCCGCCGCGACATCAATGCGTCGGGCGGTGGGCGCGGCGGCACGATCGGCGAGGACCCGCACCTTGAACTCCAGGACTTCCGGTTGGTCGATCTCGAATACCGTTGTGCCGCCGGCCCATGGCAACCGATACGCCCGCGAGTCCAGCCCGGCCGCGACGATGACGGCCTGTCGTATCCCGGCCCCGGACGCGGAGGTGAAGAACTCGTCGAAGAACCGGGTCTGTACGCCATACAGCCGCGGGAAGGTCAACGCGCCCAACGAGGTTCCGGGATCGGCCAGCGCACCGTTGAGGAACGGATCCTGTGAGGCGGCAATGAAATGCTTGGCGTATTCGTCGCGCACCAACGGCTGCGCGCTCACCGCATGTAAGGCACGCCATCCCGCGACCAGAAGCGCGGTGTAGCCGACGCCGCTGACGATGTCCCAGGTGTCATCGTCGGAGCGGTCGATGCCCCACTTGTCCTGTGCTGCGCTCATCGCGTGTCCTTCTTCCTTTCACAACTCCAGCAGAACGGTGACCGGCCCGTCGTTCACCAGCTCGACTCGCATATCGGCGCCGAAGACTCCGGTTTCCACGTGCGCACCCAAGGTTCGCAGGGCCTGCACGAACTCGTCGACCAGTGGTTCGGCGACCCCGCTCGGCGCGGCGGCATTCCACGACGGTCGCCGGCCCTTGGTGGTGTCGGCGTACAGGGTGAACTGGCTGACCACCATGATCGGTGCGTGCACGTCAGAGGCGGACCGTTGGTCGTCGAGAACCCTTAGCTGCCATAGCTTTTCGGCGAGTCGTCGAGCTTTGTCGACGTCGTCGTCGTGGGTTGCCCCGACGAACGCAAGCAGGCCCTGGCCGGCGGGGCGAATGGAGCTGACAACCCGGCCATTCACCGAAACCGCTGCCGACGCGACCCGCTGCACCAGAACCCGCACTCACCCGATGCTGCCACGTAGTCTCGTCAGATGTCAGTTCTGGTTGCGTTCTCGGTGACGCCGCTCGGAGTCGGTGAGGGTGTCGGCGAAGTCGTCGCCGAAGCGGTCCGGGTGGTTCGGGAGTCAGGTTTGCCGAACAAGACCGACTCGATGTTCACCGTCATCGAAGGCGACAGCTGGAGGCAGGTGATGGCCGTCGTCGAACGCGCCGTCGAGGCGGTGGCCGCCCGCGCCACCCGGGTCAGCGTGGTGATCAAGGCTGACTGGCGATCTGGCGTCAGCGACGCGATGACCAGCAAGACCGAGTCGGTTGAGCGGCACCTGTCCCCGCGGCCCGATAGTCCCGCCTAATGTCGTAGCGGTGAGTGCACGCGCGGGAATTGTTGTCACCGGAACCGAAGTCTTGACCGGCCGGGTTGCCGACCTCAACGGTCCGTGGCTGGCCGACCGCCTGCTCGAGCTCGGCGTCGAGCTGGGCCACATCACCATTTGCGGCGACCGCGCCGCCGACATCGAGGCACAGCTGCGCTTCATGGCCGACGAGGGGGTCGACCTGATCGTCACCAGCGGCGGCCTGGGACCGACCGCCGACGACATGACCGTTGCGACCGTCGCCCGGTTCTGCGGCCGCGAGCTGGCGCTGGATGCCGAGCTGGAGAACAAGATTGCCGAGATCTTGAAGAAGCTGATGGCCCGCATCGGGTCCGGCGATTTCGAGGCGGTGCGCGCCGCCAACCGCAAGCAGGCCATGGTCCCGGCCGGGGCAGTGGTGATGGATCCGGTCGGAACCGCGCCCGGCGTGGTCATCCCGGGCAAGCCGACGGTCGTCGTCCTCCCGGGGCCGCCGCGTGAACTGCAACCGATGTGGAAGACCGCGGTGCAGACTCCTGAAGTGCAGCAGGCCATCGCGGGCCGCACGATCTACCGCCAGGACACCGTCAGAATGTTCGGGCTGCCGGAGTCTGGCCTGGCCGAGACCCTGCGCGAAGCCGAACACGCTGTCCCCGAATTCGGCGCGCTGGAGATCACCACCTGCCTGCGTCGCGGCGAGCTCGAGATCGTCACCCGCTACGAACCCGGCGCCGCCGACGTCTACCGCCGACTCACCGAACTACTGCGGGAGCGGCACGGCCGGCAGATCTTCTCCGAAGACAGCGCCACGGTGGACGACCACGTCGCGCAGTTGTTGGCCGGACGCAGGATCGCGACGGCTGAATCCTGCACCGGCGGACTGTTGGCGGCCCGACTCACCGAACGGCCGGGGTCATCGGCGTACCTGGTCGGGGGACTGGTGGCCTACGCCAACGACGCGAAGTCTGACGTGCTCGGTGTCGATCCGGCACTCATCGAGACCCACGGCGCGGTCTCCGAGCCGGTTGCCGAGGCGATGGCCGCCGGAGCGCTACGCCGCTTCGGCGCCGATACCGCGGTGGCCATCACCGGGATCGCCGGGCCCGGTGGCGGAACCGACGACAAACCGGTCGGAACGGTCTGCTTCACCGTGGCCCTGGCCGCAGGCGTGCCGGCGACCCGAACGATTCGACTACCCGGCAACCGCAACGACGTCCGGGAACGATCCACCACCGTGGCCATGCATCTGCTTCGCCAAACGCTGGACCAACACAGTTAGTCGGCGACCGCGCTGCTTTCGCTGCTGCCGAATCGGATCCCGGTGGCGTCACGCCCAATCGCCGTCAAGACCGCGACGGCTATTAGCACCGGCCCGATCGTCGCCGCTAGCGCGAAGGGATAGCCATGCGTCTCGGCCAGCCCTTCCTGGATCGGCAGATTGAACGCCGCTAGGACATTTCCCAGCTGGTAGGTGACGCCAGGATAGAAGCCACGGATCGCATCAGGCGACATCTCGGTCAGGTGCGCGGGTATCACACCCCATGCGCCCTGCACCATGAACTGCATCAAGAATGCCCCGAGGCACAGCATCGCCGCCGTATGCGAGTAGGCGAACAACGGCACGATCGGCAACCCGAGCACGGCGCAGAACATCACGGTGTGGCGGCGGCCGAACCGCTGGGACAGCGAGCCGAAAATCAGCCCGCCGGCGATGGCACCGATGTTGTAGATGACCACGATCCATTTCGCGCTCGCGTGGGGAAGTCCCGCGCCCCCGTCGTGGGTGGCCGACAAAAACGTCGGGTACACGTCCTGGGTGCCGTGGCTCATCCAGTTGAAGGCCGCCATCAACAGCACCAGGTAGACGAACCGGCGGATCACGGCGGCGTCGCGCAACACGTCACGAATCCTGGTGCGAGTCAACCTCATCCGGTCCTGCTCGGCTTTCCAGACCTCGGACTCCTGCACCCGGTACCGGATGATCAAGCTGATGAAGGCGGGGATAATGCTCAGCCCGAACAGCCAGCGCCAGGACAGCCCGAGTTGATCGATCACTACAACCGACGCCACTGTCGCCAGCAGATAACCGAACGCATAGCCCTCCTGGAGCAGACCGGAGAAGAAGCCCCGTCGCTCAACCGGAACCTTCTCCATGGCAAGCGCGGCGCCCAGACCCCATTCACCGCCCATGCCAATGCCGTACAGCAGTCGCAGCACAATGAGCACGGTGAAATTCGGCGCGAAGGCGCACAGAAAGCCGACCACCG
>JAVHWH010000029.1:0-4059 GCA_032159915.1 Mycobacterium sp. | reverse complement strand
ATTGGAGCCGCCGCGGCCGGCGCGACGTCACTGGCCGGCGGCGCTCCCACACCGCAGATTGCGCCCGTCGTGCTCAGCGCGCCGCTCGACCCGGCACTGCCCGCGCCGGGGCAGCCGCCGCTGCCGAGCCCCGAGCAGCTGACCGACCTGTGCAACCGCGTCACCGACCCCGGGGTGGGCTACGAGACGAAAAATGGTCTGGTGGAGAACGGGATTCCGTCGAACGAGGGCCACGTTGCCGACCACGACCTGCGCAAGGCCTTCCGCAACGGAAACTTCCCGGAGCAGTTCGCCGTCACCAACATCGAGCCGGTCGCGCCCAATGCGGTCAAGGCTGACGTGGCCATCACCGGCCCCAAGTTCGCCGGTCCGGTCGAGAAGAACCTCGCGTTCATCGACCAGGGCGGCACCTGGGTGTTGCAGCACGACTCCGCGCTCGCGCTGGTGCAGGCGGCCACCGCGGTCAACTGAGGCGGTCGTCAGCGCTTGGTGACCGCGTCGAGGTCGAGCAGCCGCGCGTGCAGCACGGTGCGATTCCGCAGCGCCGAGCGCACCGCGCGGTGCAGGCCGTCTTCGAGGTAGCACACGCCCTGCCATTTCACCGCGTGCGGGAAGAGATCGCCGTAGAAGGTGGAGTCCTCTGACAGCAGTCGATCCAGGGCCAGCACTGTCGTCGTGGTGACCAGTTCGTCGAGCCGAATCTGCCGCGGCGGAATCCGGGACCAATCCCGGTAGGACAAGCCGTGATCCGGGTATGGCTTGCCGTCCCGCACACCTTTGAAGATCATCCGCGGCTCGTTTCCCGCAACCTGGACATACGGGAAAGGCTAGCGCGGCGACGATGCGGTCCGGTACGGACGGAGGTGGGGGCACCTCCCGCTTGCGGGGGAGAGCCGCGCCGTCTGGCCACGCGGCGCCGGCAGGGCAGCGCGTGCGCACAACGGTAGCGGCTGGGCAGCCCCGTAAACTGGTCGGTTGAGGAGGGTCGATCCGGATGAGAAGTGCAGATGAGCGCCGCTTCGAGGTGCTGCGCGCGATCGTCGCGGACTTCGTTTCCACCCAGGAGCCGATCGGGTCCAAGTCGCTGGTAGACCGGCACAACCTCGGGGTTTCCCCGGCGACGGTCCGCAACGACATGGCCGTGCTCGAGGCTGAGGGCTACATCACCCAGCCGCACACCAGCTCCGGGCGGGTACCGACCGAAAAGGGTTACCGCGAATTCGTCGACCGGCTCGACGACGTCAAGCCGCTGTCGCCGGCCGAGCGGCGCGCCATCCAGAAATTCCTGGAGTCCGGCGTCGACCTCGACGACGTCCTGCGCCGAGCGGTGCGGCTGCTGGCCCAGCTAACCCGGCAGGTCGCCGTCGTGCAGTACCCGACGTTGTCGACGTCGACGGTGCGCCACCTGGAAGTCATCGCGCTCACCCCGGCCAAGCTGCTGATGGTGGTGATCACCGACACCGGTCGGGTTGACCAGCGCGTCGTCGAACTCGGCGACGTCATCGACGACCACCAGCTCTCGCAGTTGCGCGAGATGCTCGGGCAGGCGCTGGACGGCAAGAAGCTCGCGGCGGCGTCCGTCGCGGTCGCCGACCTGGCCGCCCAGCTCGACGGTCGCGGTGGCCAGTCGACGAGCCTGAGCAATGCGGTCGGCCGCTCTGCCACGGTGCTACTCGAGTCGTTGGTCGAGCACACTGAGGAGCGGCTGCTGCTCGGCGGCACCGCCAACCTGACCCGCAACACCGCCGACTTCGGCGGCTCGCTGCGCTCGATTCTGGAGGCACTCGAAGAGCAGGTGGTCGTGTTGCGGCTGCTGGCCGCGCAGCAGGAGGCCGGCAAGGTCACCGTGCGCATCGGACACGAGACCGAGGCCGAGCAGATGGCGGGCACCTCGGTGGTGAGCACCACCTACGGCACCCTGGACACCATCTACGGCGGCATGGGGGTGCTCGGCCCCACCCGAATGGACTATCCGGGAACTATCGCCAGTGTCGCTGCGGTTGCTCTCTACATCGGCGAAGTGCTGGGTACACGATGAGCCCGGATTTTAGGCACAATTCATTGGTGGCCGTCATCTCACGGCCGACCTGGGCCTGAGCCCAGGAAAGTTCAGGAAGGTCATAGCGTGGCACGCGACTATTACGGTCTGCTCGGCGTGGGCAAGAACGCGAGCGATACGGAGCTCAAGCGCGCGTATCGCAAGCTCGCGCGCGAGCTGCATCCCGACGTCAACCCCGACGAAGGCGCGCAGGCCAAGTTCAAGGAGATCAGCGTCGCCTACGAGGTGCTTTCGGACCCGGAGAAGCGGCGAATCGTCGACATGGGCGGCGACCCGCTGGAGAACGTGGCAGCCGGCGGCGGCGGGGGCTTCGGTGGTTTCGGCGGACTGGGTGATGTCTTCGAGGCATTCTTCGGCGGCAGTTCGACGTCGCGCGGACCGGTCGGCCGGGTCCGCCCGGGGTCGGACTCGCTGCTGCGGATGCGGCTGGATCTGACCGACTGCGCGACCGGGGTCAGCAAGCAGGTCACCGTGGACACCGCGGTGTTGTGTGACCGCTGCCAGGGCCGCGGCACCAACGGCGACTCGACGCCGGTGTCCTGCGACACCTGTGGCGGTCGCGGTGAGGTGCAGAGCGTGCAGCGGTCGCTGCTCGGCCAGGTGCTGACGGCGCGGCCGTGCCCGACCTGCCGCGGCGTCGGCGAAGTCATCCCAGACCCCTGTCACCAGTGTGGCGGCGACGGACGGGTGCAAGCCCGTCGCGACATCACCGTCAAGATCCCGGCCGGTGTCGGCGACGGAATGCGGGTCCGGCTCGCCGCCCAGGGTGAAGTGGGGCCCGGCGGAGGGCCGGCCGGCGACCTCTACGTCGAGATCCACGAGCAGCCGCACGACATCTTCGTGCGCGACGGCGACGATCTGCACTGCACGATCTCGGTACCGATGGTGGACGCGGCCCTCGGGACGACGGTGACCGTCGACGCGATCCTCGACGGCCTGACCGAGATCAGCATCCCGGCCGGGACCCAGCCCGGTTCGGTGACGACCCGTCGCGGCCACGGGATGCCGCACCTGCGTTCCGGAGTGCGCGGCGACCTGCACGTGCACGTCGAGGTGGTGGTGCCCGATCGTCTCGACCACCACGACGCCGACCTGCTGCGCGAGTTCAAGAGCCGCCGCGGCCGTGAGGTCGCCGAGGTCAAGTCGACGCATAGCGCCGCCACCAACGGCGGCTTGTTCAGCCGGCTGCGCGAAACCTTCACCGGCCGCTAATTGCCCGGACTGTTCTACATCGACGCGCTGCCCGCCAGCGGTGAGCTGGCGGTCGTCGACGGCGACGAAGGTTTCCATGCCGCCACCGTGCGACGCATCCGCGTCGGCGAGGAGCTGTTCCTCGGTGACGGCGCCGGCATCGTGGCCCGTTGCGTCGTCGAGGAGACCGCCCGCGACGGGCTACGGGCGCGGGTGCTGGATCGCCGGCAGGTTGCGCCCGCCCAGCCGCCGGTGACCGTGGTCCAGGCGTTGCCCAAATCCGAGCGCTCCGAGTTGGCCGTCGAGCTGGCCACCGAGGCCGGCGCGGACGCGCTGGTGGCCTGGCAGGCCGCGCGCTGCGTGGCCCGCTGGGACGGCGCCCGCGCCGACAAGGGTTTGCGGCGCTGGCGTGCGGTCGCTCGGGCCGCAGCCCAGCAGTCCCGACGCGCCTACATTCCGTCGGTCGAGGGCCTGCTGTCGACCGCGGCCCTGGTCACGCGCATCGCCGAGGTGGCGTCGTCGGGCGGTGTGGTCCTGGCGCTGCACGAGGCAGCCGACGAGCCGTTGACGAGTACGGGGCTGGCGCAGGCCGACGCGGTGATGCTGTTGGTCGGCCCGGAGGGCGGCATCGCTCCCGACGAACTGGCGGCGATCGTCGACGCCGGCGCCAACGCCGTCCGGTTGGGCCCGACCGTGCTGCGCACCTCGACCGCGGCCGCCGTCGCGCTCGGCGCGTTGGGGGTGCTTACGCCGCGGTGGGCCCACCCAGGCGGCGGCTGATCTCGCCGAGCGCGCCGAGACCGACGTAA
>JAVHWH010000007.1:0-31259 GCA_032159915.1 Mycobacterium sp. | reverse complement strand
GCCGGGGCCAACGGTGTCACGGTGTTCGGACTGCATTTGCGCGGATCGACCCGTGGCTGGTTCATGTCGTGGCTGTCGCAGACATACCCGCATCTGGTCGGCCGGTATCGCGAGTTGTACCGCCGGGGAGCCTATTTGCCGCCGTCGTACCGCGACGAGCTACGGGCCAAAGCGGCGCCGCTGATTGCCAGATACGGATTAGCCGGCGATCGGCGTCGGTTCGACGTCGGGAAGCCGCAACACGTCGCGGACGCGGTCCAGCCGACGTTGTTCTGAGCTAGTCCAGGTCCGGTGCGTGGTAGGTGTCGCACTGGTTGGAATCGCCAGTCTGGTAGCCGACGGTGAACCAGTGTTGACGCTGCTCGGAGGAGCCGTGGGTCCACGACTCCGGGTTGACGCGGCCGGTGGAAGCCTTTTGGATGCGGTCGTCGCCCACCGACGACGCCGCCGACAACGCGTCGGCAATGTCTTTGTCGCTCAACGGCTCCAGAAACGGCACGCCGGTGCCCTCCTGCTTGGTCGTCGAGGCGTAGTGAGCCCACACTCCGGCGTAGCAGTCGGCCTGCAACTCGGTGCGCACCCCGTTGCCCCCGGCGCCTTGCGCGCCCTGCTGAGCGCGCCCCAGTGAACCCTGCAGATCCTGCACATGATGGCCGAACTCGTGAGCCACCACATATTCCTGCGCCAATGGTCCACCGCTGGAGCCGAATTGATCGCGCAGCACGTCGAAGAAGCCGGCGTCGAAGTAGGCGGTCTTGTCCACCGGGCAGTAGAACGGGCCGACCTCGGTAGTGGCCCCGCCGCAACCGGTGTCGACCTGACCGCTGAACAGCCGGATCCGTGGGCGGGTGTAGCCGTGCATCAGTTGCTTCCACACCGCATCGACGGAGTTGCCGGTGGCGACCACCCGGCACTCCACGAATTGGTTGGCGTCGGCTCCGGTCTTGCACTTGCTCAGGTCGAAGCCTGGTCCAACGTCCCGGCTGGCGCTGGGCGCTGGCAGCTGGGTGGCGACTTTGCCCGGGTCGACCCCGAGTAACAGCGCGACCACGAGAAACAACAACCCGCCGAGTCCACCGCCGATCGCGATTCCGCGCCCTCCACCGCCTCCGGACGATCCCGTCGTGCTGGTGTCGATCTGCATACCCTCGTTGAAGGTCATCGCTTTCTCCGTTGCGGTTCATGGCATCGCTGTGACGAATGGTCTGCCCGACCAGATCAGCTTCGCACACTAGGATTCAGGCGTGCCCGCGGTTGCCGAACTTCCCGCCATCGCACGCACTGCGCTCGGTGATCTCCGCGGGACGGTCGAAGGCGACGTCGCGGTATGGCGTGGGGTGCCGTACGCGCAACAGCCAGTCGGCGAGCGCAGATTCGCTGCGCCGGCTCCGTTGTCGCCGTGGACGGGGGTGCGTGAGGCCGTCGAGCACGGCCCGCTGCCACCGCAGAGCCGCTCGATGGCTGCGCGGGACCGGAACGACCCGAAGACTCGCGACGAAGCGTGTTTGACGGTGACGGTGTGGTCGCCGAACCCGTCCGGCTCGCTGCCGGTGATGGTGTGGATCCCCGGCGGGGCATTTCTCAACGGCGCCGGGCAATTACGGCTCTACGACGGTTCGCAGCTGGCCGCCAACGGCGATGTCGTCGTCGTCAACGTCACCTACCGGGTGGGGGTGTTCGGCGGCTTCGATCTCGGCGACCTCGGTGACGGCTTCGACGACAATCTGTGCCTGCGCGACCAGATCGCCGCATTGACCTGGGTGCGTGACAACATCGCGGCATTCGGCGGCGATGCGGGCCGCGTGACTGTGTTCGGCGAATCCGCGGGTGCCACTTCGGTATTGGCGCTGCTGGCCAGCCCCGCCGCCGATGGGCTCTTTACTCGGGCGATCGCACAGAGCCCCGCCCTGCCGCTGATCGCCGACCGCGAAACCCGAGCAGAACAGGCGCAGCGATTCCTCGGTCAGCTCGGGATCGGAGCGGGGGAGTTGAAGGGGCTACCTCAGCGCCAATTGCGCCGCACGGCAGGCCAATTGCAGCTCACAAGTGTGGCGTCGTCGCCGGCACTCGCGCACGGATTGACCTATGGCGTCGAGCTGCTGCCGCGGCACCCGATCCAGGCGGCACGGGCCGGGGCGACGGCGCGCATCCCGTTGATCATCGGCACCAATCGGCGGGAGGCGTCGCTGTTCACCCGCGACAAGCCGCCGATGCTGCCGACGACGCCGGAGACCGTCGATCGCTACTTCGATCAGCTGGCGCCTGAAGTCCGGGCTCGAGTGCTCGGGGCTTACCCGGGTCATCGGCACCGCCGCGCGCTGGAGATGATCGGCGCCGACGCCACGTTCGTCGCCCCGACGTGGGCGTTCGCTGACGCCTACAGCGCGCATGCGCCGACGTATGCGTATCGGTTCGACCACACGCCCACCACACTGCGGCTGAGCGGTCTGGGTGCGGTGCACGGGAGCGAGATCGTGCACATCCTGCATACCTACGAGTCGTATCTGGGGCGACGGTTGCACCCGCTGGGCAGGTGGCGGACACCCGCGGTCGGGCGCCGAATGCAGCGGACCTGGACCGAGTTCGCCGCCGCGACGGACGGTGCCCGGCTGTGGTCGCATGAATGGCCTCGTTACGAAACCCGGCGACGTACCACACGCATCATTCGGTCTGGTAAAGACGTGCTGATCGAGGATCCCGATTCAGTCCGACGCTGCGCGTGGCACAACGTTTTCTAGGGCCAAGCCGAGTCCGGTCCGGCAATGACGGACGAAAACCCAAGTCCCGCAACGGCTCCGCGACGGCATGGTGACCCTACGGGACAAATTCGGCTGGACGCGCGTGCAGCAACCTAACCCAATGATAAGTTACTGCTCGCAAACTCGACGTTCGCGAATTCATGCGTTGGCCGTGGAAAGATGAGGAGCCCCATGCTCAAGGCACGAGGCGGGATGCTGCTGGTTGCGGTCCTCGGTGCGTTAGTCGCGGCGGCGGCAACGGCCACCGCGCCGGTGGTGCGCGCCGACGACCCGCTCACCGACCTCCTGGTCGCAGTGCAGGGTGACTTCGCGCTCGGCCAAGAGGCGTTCACTCTTGCCAACGCCGATTTCGCCAACGGTGACGTAGCCGACGGCCTGGCTACGTTCTACGGAGGTGTCGACGACATCCTGCTCTCGGTGCCGAACAACCTGTTGCAGGGGTCGCTGGCCGGGCTGACCGGCGAGCCGGTCGACTCCGCGCTGAGTTGGACGATCCCCGCTCCCGCGGACTTCAACGACGCGCTCATCGTCGCTCCCGCTCTCGCACTGATCGCTGAGGGTGATTTACACACCGCCGCACTCGATTTGGCCGGTGGTGACATCGCCGGAGCGCTGGATTCCTACCTCGTCGGTTATGAATACCTCAATGTCGTCGTCCCTGAACTGTTCCTCGTCGGCGCCGCCGCCGGGCTGGGGCTCTGACTAACCTGGACCGTCGCTGGCGGCCGCCAGTAGCGGCACCAGAATGTCACTGATCGGCGTCGCAATTCCGTAGACGCGCGCCTTCCGGATGATCACCCCGTTGCGGATGTCCCACTCCTGCGGGCGGCCGGCTTCGCGGTCGGCGAGCATCGAGGTGCCCATGTCAGTGGGCCCCGCGCGGAACATCTCGACCGTGCCGGCGGCGACATCGTCGGTTAGTCGCGCGCCTTGCGAGCGAGCGACTTCGAGGCATTCGCCGGCATACCGGCGGGCGAGCTCGCCGATATCCTCGCGGCGGAACATCCCGGATCGCCGGCCGGTCAGCACCATCAGCCCGGCCACCGCGTTGACCAACAGCTTGCGCCACGCGGCGGTGACGAAGTCGGGGTCGCAGTCGGCGGAGCCGCCGGCGGCGCGCCACAGCTCGGCGAACGCAGTCGCCGCAGGTCCGGTCGGCAAGGCCAGTCGCGCTTCGCCGCGCAGTCGCACCCAACCCTCGGGCTGCGTCTCGGCCGAAAACCAGACGATGCCGGGAATGACGGTGGACGACGCGCAGAGCGGCTGCACCTGCTCGACCTGTTCGACCCCGTTCTGCAGGACGACGACGATGGTGTCCCGGTCGCACAGCCGGGCCAGCCAGCGCCCTGCGTCGGCGTTCTGGGTCGCCTTGACCGCCAACAGGACGATCCTGGCCGGGCCGGTGATGTCGGCGGGGTCGACCAACACCGGACCGGGCACCGTAATCGGATCGGCGCCGTCGGGCCGAAGCTCGATCCGCGACCGAGGGGTCCGCCCGCAGACCCGGACCGGGTGCCCAGCGGCGTAAAGGTAGGCGGCGACCGTCGTGCCGACGGCACCCGGACCCACAACTGCGACATCTTCGGTGACATCCATGACCGTCCTCGAAAGTACCGCCTCCTAGACTGAGCTGTCGTTTCCACCTTTCACAAGGAGTATTTGTGCTGCGCAGTCACGCCGCGGGTTCATTGCGGGCCACCGACGCCGGTCAACAGGTGACGCTGGCCGGCTGGGTCGCACGCCGGCGCGACCACGGCGGGGTGATATTCATCGACCTTCGTGACGCCACGGGCGTGTCGCAGGTGGTGTTCCGCGCCGCCGAGGTGCTGGATCAGGCCCACCGCCTACGCGCGGAGTTCTGCGTGGCCGTGGAAGGCGTTGTCGAGATTCGCCCGGAGGGCAACGCGAACGCCGAGATCGCCACCGGTGAGATCGAGGTCAATGCGACGTCGCTGACGGTGCTGGGGGAGTGTGCGCCGCTGCCGTTCCAGCTGGACGAGCCTGCCGGTGAGGAAGTACGGCTGCGCTACCGCTACCTCGATTTGCGCCGCGAGGGTCCCGGCAATGCGATTCGGTTGCGCTCCAAGGTGAACGCCGCCGCCCGCGACGTGCTCTCAAGCAATGACTTCGTCGAGATCGAGACCCCGACAATGACGCGTTCGACACCGGAGGGGGCCCGCGACTTCTTGGTGCCGGCCCGGTTGCAACCCGGCTCCTTCTATGCCCTGCCGCAGAGCCCGCAGCTGTTCAAGCAGTTACTGATGGTGGCCGGCATGGAGCGGTATTACCAGATCGCGCGCTGCTACCGGGATGAGGATTTCCGCGCTGACCGTCAGCCGGAGTTCACCCAGCTCGACATGGAGATGAGCTTCGTCGAGGCCGACGACGTCATTGCCATCGCCGAACAGGTTCTCAAAGCGGTGTGGGCGTTGATCGGTTACAGCGTGCCGCTGCCGATTCCGAGGATCAGCTACGCCGACGCGATGCGACGGTTCGGCTCAGACCGGCCCGATCTGCGTTTCGGTCTGGAGCTTGTCGAGTGCGCGGAGTTCTTCTCCGACACCACGTTCCGCGTTTTCCAGGCGCCCTACGTCGGTGCGGTGGTGATGCCGGGCGGCGCGTCACAGCCGCGTCGCACGTTGGACGGCTGGCAGGAGTGGGCCAAGCAGCGAGGTCACAGAGGGCTGGCGTACGTGCTGGTCGGCGAGGACGGCACGCTCGGGGGACCGGTCGCCAAGAACCTGTCCGATGCCGAACGCGACGGTCTGGCCGCGCATGTCGGCGCCCAGCCCGGAGACTGCATCTTCTTTTCGGCGGGGCCGGTGAAAGCATCGCGCGCGCTGCTGGGCGCCGCACGGGTGGAAATCGCGCACCGGCTCAACCTGATCGACCCGCAGGCCTGGGCGTTCACCTGGGTGGTGGACTTTCCGCTGTTCGAACCGGCCGACGAAGCCGCCGCGGCCGGCGATGTCGCGCTGGGCAGCGGCGCATGGACGGCGGTGCACCACGCGTTCACCTCACCCAAGCGCGAGTCGGAAGCCACCTTCGACAGCGACCCGGGTAACGCGCTCGCCGACGCCTACGACATTGTCTGCAACGGCAATGAGATCGGCGGCGGCTCCATTCGTATCCACCGTCGCGATGTTCAGCAACGCGTGTTCGCGATGATGGGTATCGGCGCCGCTGAGGCGCAGGAGAAGTTCGGATTCCTTTTGGACGCGTTCACATTCGGCGCGCCACCGCACGGCGGAATCGCGTTCGGCTGGGATCGGATTGTGCAACTGCTGTCCGGCGCTGACTCGATCCGCGAGGTGATCGCGTTCCCGAAGTCGGGCGGCGGCGTCGACCCGCTGACCGACGCTCCGGCGCCGATCACCGCACAACAGCGCAAGGAATCGGGCATCGACGTGAAACCCGATGCGGGACGCGGGCGCAAGCCCGTCGCGAACGAGGCGGAATAGCAGCCCGACCGGCACGAGTTGACCTGGGGATGGCCTGGCGTGAACCCGGCCTGGGTGCACAACCTTCGCGCGAACCCGTCGGCGCGTATCGAAATCGGCGACGATTCCCGGAACGTGACCGCCCGTGAATTGCCACCCGGCGAACGCGAGCATCTTTTCGGCCGGATCACCGCGCTTGCACCGGGTTTCGCCAAATATCAGGCGAAAACCACCAGGGTCATCCCAGTCTTCGAGCTACAGCCGGCCAGTTAGCCAGCCGGATAGTCGGACCGTCAACGGAGCCGTCACAGCGCCCGGTCACGGGGCTATCACGGGGTCTATCACAGCGCGGTCACGTGCGCCGCGAATGACCTAATGCGGTACCAGCGACCACAGCGTCTGCAGCGTGCCGCGCACCGGGTGCAAGAAAACGTTCACGACCTGGATCGGGAAGAGTTGGCCGTTCCCGCCGCACTTGGGCCATGCTCCGGCCCCCTGTGTGGCGAGCACCCGATTCGCCACCGCGATCTGCTGGTCGCGCGAGGCCGTGGCAGGGTCACCCGTGCCGCCATTCGCGGCCCAGGTCGACGGCTTGAACTGCAGTCCGCCATAGAAACCGTTGCCGGTGTTGGCGTGCCAGTTGCCACCCGACTCGCACTGGGCGACAGCATCCCAGTTCATGCCGTCGGCGTACGCGACGCCGGTGGTCGGATTGACGAGCAGGGTCATACCCAGGACGACCAATGCGGCGATCACGAGGTGCTTGCACATCGTGCTCAGTAGCCCACCTAAATGACTCATTTAACATCTTTAACAAACGCGCGGGAAAAGAGTCAATGCGTGGGGTATTAGCAATTTAGTGAGAGAATTGATAAGGAGGAGTTTATTGTTGCTATTGTTAAGTAGAGTGAATTAGTGAGCTTATTGGGGCGATTTATAACTGCTGTGTTATATGAGGTTGTAGTTATCTTGTCGTGATGGAGTAAATTAGAGTGTCAGATGGTGGCAGTGTGACTAAAGCGACAGGACGTGCGTAGCCGCCGATTAGGGTATCTGCCCGAGAAACTCTTGGACCAGGCGTTTTGGCGCCTGGGTCAGCCACGCCTCGACGATCAGCTCCGTCAGCCCGCGTGTGTCGATCGCGGCGAGCCTGACGAGTACGGCCGGATAGCCGTCGAAATGGGGGGTGGTGAAGTACAGGTCGGGTTCTTCGGCGACCAGCGCGTATTTGACGCCCTCATCGGCCACCCGAACGCTGAGGATGTCGCCCTGCGGCGGCTCGACGCCCTGGGCGGTCAACGCTTCACGGTCGGAGCTGCGCAGCGGACGCTCCCAGGCGATCAGCTTCTTGCCGACCCGCCATTCGTGCGGCGAGGACTCCTCGATGAGTTGCAGCTCTCCGACGACGTTGGCGACGTCGTCCCAGGTGGCCATGACCTATTGTGCTCCCGGTGCCCGTGATAACGGGCCGGATCAAGCTGCGCCGCTGCGCCTGACAGCGGGCCTCACTAGTGTTGCAGCGTGACGTCGATGAGCCCTGCCGGCGATTTAGGGCCGTCACCGGACCAGCACCCGCCGGGGGCCGGCGCCCGCTACCGGATTACTCATCGCACCGAATACCGTTACTCAGACGTGGTGACCAGTTCCTACGGTCGCGGATTCCTCACTCCACGAGACCTTGTGCGGCAGCGCTGCCTGTTTCACGAGCTGCGCATCTCGCCGACACCCGCGGACAGCTCGACGAGCCCGGACATCTACGGCAACATCAGCTCCTATTTCCATGTCACCGAGCCGCATCAGACGCTGACGGTCACCAGCGAGTCCATCGTCGAGGTGTACCCGGCACCGCCGCAGCGTTGGGGCGCCGGACCGGCACTTGCGCCGTGGGAACAGGCCCGTCCGGCGGGTGTGCAGGGGGCGCTGGCGAGCGAGTTCACCCTCGACTTGAACCCGCCTGAGATCACCGACGAGGTTCGCCAGTACGCCGCACCGAGCTTCGAGCCTGGACGGCCGCTGGTCGAGGTGTTGCGTGACCTCACGTCGCGGATCCATACCGACTTCACCTATCGCTCGGGTTCGACCACCGTTTCCACCGGTGTCAACGAGGTTCTGATAGCAAGGGAAGGGGTATGTCAGGACTTCGCGCGGCTGGCCATCGCCTGCCTGCGCGCACATGGGTTGGCGGCCAGCTACGTATCCGGGTATCTGGCTACCTATCCGCCGCCGGGAAAGGAGCGCATGATCGGTATCGATGCGACTCACGCCTGGGCGGCGGTGTGGACGCCGCAACCGCCGGGCCAATTCGAGTGGCTCGGCCTCGATCCGACCAATGACCAGATGGTCGACGAACGCTACGTCATCGTCGGACGCGGCCGCGACTACGCCGACGTGCCGCCGCTGCGGGGCATCATCTACACCAACTCCAAAACCAGCGTCATCGATGTCGCGGTCGATGTTTTGCCCTACGAAGGTGACGAACTGTATGCGTGACTTCCACTGCCCCAACTGCGGGCAGCGTCTGACATTCGAGAACTCTGCGTGTCTGGCCTGCGGCAGCGCCCTGGGATTCTCGCTCGCCGAGATGGCCCTGCTGGTGATCACGACCGGCGAGGACGCCCACCGCGCCGGATTCGTCAGCGCCAGTGATTACGACTTGTGCGTCAATCGCTATGTCGCCGAATGCAACTGGCTGGTGCCCATCAACCCCGGCGGCCTCTGCGAGTCCTGCCAGCTGACCATCGAACGGCCCAACGACGCCGACAGGGCGGGCCTTGCGGAGTTCGCCCGGGCCGAGGCGGCCAAGCGTCGACTGGTCGTCGAACTGCACGAACTGAAGTTGCCGATCGTCGGGCGCCTCGAGGATCCCGACTACGGGTTGGCTTTCCGGCTGTTGTCCAGCGCGCACGAGAAGGTGATGACCGGTCATGAAAACGGGGTCATCACCATCGATCTGGCGGAGGGCGACGATGTGCACCGCGAACAGTTGCGGGTGGAGATGGACGAGCCGTACCGCACGCTGCTGGGCCACTTCCGCCACGAGATCGGGCACTATTACTACTACCGGCTGATCACGCCGTCCGCCGAATATGTGGACCAGTTCATCGCGTTGTACGGCGACGCGAATGCCGACTATCAGGAGGCGCTGGACCGGCATTACAGCGAGGGCGCCCCCGAGGGCTGGCAGCGGAATTACGTGTCGTCGTATGCCACCATGCATCCGGCCGAAGACTGGGCCGAGACGTTCGCGCACTACTTGCACATCCGGGACACGCTGGACACCGCTGCCTGGTCGGGTTTCGCACCAGCGACGGCAACGTTCGACCGACCGGTGTTGGGGCCCAGCGCTTTTGCCACCATCATCGACATGTGGCTACCCGTGTCGTGGTCGCTGAACATGGTGAACCGGTCAATGGGTCATGACGACCTGTATCCGTTCGTGCTGCCGGTCACTGTGCTGGAGAAGATGAAGTTCATTCACAATGTGATCGACGAGGTGACGGCGCTCAGTGGAAGGCGTGACCCGGTGCGTGCCTGACCGTTGTCACGGCACGATCCGCCGCTCGTCGCCACCCCACAGCGGTTGCGTGCCACCCGGCAGGGCCAGCTGCGTCGCGGTGAGCACCTCTGCCAGCTCGCGCAGCGCCGCGTGGATCCCGGTCAACAGGTCGGCCAGTTGCTTACGGCGACCGGTCGCCGAGACCGCTGCCAGCTCGGCGGGCGACGACCGGCGCAGTAGGGTGGCGATCTCGGCGACCATCCGCTCCGGCCGCGAAGATCCTGAGGAGCCGGGCAAGTGGCCGAGATCGGTGCGCAGCCGCTCCAGCTGATACACCAACGATCGGGGGTTGGTCGCATCGAAGAGCATCAACTCCGCCAAGGCGGCGACGCTGACCTGGCCGGCTGTGCGGCGACGATAGATGACCGCGGATTCCGTTGCGATCAGCGCTGATTCGATGACGGTCCGCTCGGCCGCCGGGGCCAGGACGGTCGTCAACGTAGCGTTGAGCAAGGCGGTGAGTGCCAGGCTGCGCTCGATGCGCTTACCGATGTCCATCATCGTCCAACCGACGTCCTGCACCGTCGACTCCGCGGCCACCCCGGCCAGCGTCAGCATGCCCACCAAGGTCTGCGACTGCGCCGTTGCGAGCACGGCGTCGGCTTCGGCCAAGGAGTCCGGCGGTTCGGCCTTATGGGCCAGTGCACGCTCGACGCCGGCCAGCACCCCCCAGGTGTCACTGGACAACTGGTCGCGCACCCCGCGGGCGGCCAGTGCCAGCCGGTCGACCGAGTGCACGAGTGCCCCGGGGCGATTACGGTCCATGGTCAGCGACCACAGTGTCGACGGCGCGATCGCGATCGTTTCGGCCTGATCCTCTGCGCCCGGAGTGATTCCGGTGATGCGGCTCAGCGCGGCCATCAGAACGGGCACACACTGGCTCTCGGAGATATCTTGACGGTGCCGGAACTCGTAGTAGCGCCGGCGAGCGGCAATCAGTAAGCGAGCCATGTTTTCGGCGCGCTCGCCGTAGCGTCCCATCCAGAACAGGTCGGACAGCACGCGGGGTGAGCTGACCGCCATCGTGCCCGCACCGGTCTTCGCAGGCGTTTCCGGAACCGGAAGGGTGACGGTCTCGGTACGCGACCGGTCGGTTGGCTGAACCCAAACATCTTTGGCTGCAAAGGTTCTCAATGTGTACGCGGATGGCCCCTGGGCCAGCACGTAGCCGAGGCCGCCGAGCATCGGGGCGTAGCCGCCCCGTTGAGCCACGGTGAACAGCCGCATGCCCACTCCGCCGGCCGACAGCTCGGAGGCAGCGCTGGTGGGGGCCGAGGAGAACTGTGGTAACTCCTGCCCGACCCACTGCCACGGCATCGCGGCGATGCACGCGGCCAGATCGTCGCGTCGCTGCGACGAAAGTGTCGGGCCGACAACGGTTTGCCCGCCGATGGTGGGCCGGATCAACAACGAGGACAGGTTCGCCAACAGATGAGAGAGTTCGCTGTCGATGCCGCCCCAGTAGCTGGTAGCGCTGGACAACAACGGCGATTCGCCGAGTAGTCGCTTGGCCAGCTCGGGCAGGAACCGTTGCAGCCCAGCGCTTTCCAGGATGCCACTGCCGACGGTGTTCACCACGGTCACCGTCCCGCGGCGCTGTGCTTCCATCAAGCCGGCCACGCCGAGCCGCGAGTCGGCGCGAAGATCGAGTGGGTCGGTGTAGGTGGCGTCGACCCGGCGGAACACCACGTCGACGCGTTTGAGCGTCCCCAGTGAGCGCATCCACAATTTGCCGTCACGAACCACCAGGTCCGCGCTCTCCACCAACGGGAAACCCAGCAATGTGGCGAGATAGGCCTGATCGAACGAGGTTTCAGAATAGATACCCGGGCTGAGGACAACCACCACCGGGTCCTGCACACCGTCAGGTGCCGCGTCGATCAGGGCCAGCCGCAACGCCTGAGCGAACGGCGTCGTCGGCCGCGGCCCGACCTTCTCGTAGAGGTCAGGCAGCGCTTGCGCGAGCACCCGCCGGTCAGCGAGCGCATATCCCGCGCCGGACGGAGCTTGGGTCCAGTCGGCATTCACACCGAAGCTGCCGTCGGAGCGCCGGCTGATATCGCAGGCATGCATGAAGAGCTGGTGGTGGCCCGGCACCTCGATTCCGTTGGCGGCCCGAACGTAGCCAGGATCGGCGAACAGCAGCTCCGGTGGCAGCACGCCCTCGGTGAGCGAGCGTCGGTTGCCGTACACGTCGGCCAGCACGGCGTTGAGGAGCCGGGACCGTTGCACCAGTCCGGCCTCGATCACCTCCCAGTCGGGGGCCGACACCACCAGCGGCAGCGGGTCCAGGCGCCACGGGCTCGACTCGTCGTGCTCTCCGGCGACGGGCTCTTCGGCGGGATCGACACCGGTGTAGGTGATGTCGTCGTTGTCCACCAGCCGGCGTACCGCGGCGCTCAGCCGGCTCATGCCGGCCCGTCCGCGATCACCGACCGCGTCGGCCAGGTCCGCCCAGGCCGGGCGGACGTTCCCGATCTCGTCGAGGAACTCGTCGTAGCCGGTCACCGGCCCCTGAAGGGCCGGTGGGCGTAGGTCGAACAACGTCTCTTGGGCACGCGCGGTGCGGTATCCGGCCAGCAACCGGTCGACGTCGGGGCGCTCGCGTGATGCCTCCGCCGAGTCGCTGGGATGCAGGATCATGTCAAGCCGTGTCGCTGATAGCCATTACCGCAGGACGGTACGCACGCGCCGAAGATCAAGGATTCCCGGCGCGCCGATGTCTGTGGAAATTCGCGCCTGCATTTCCCGGACGTCAGACAGTTCGAGTTTGCCGGGAGTGAATCCGGTGGCCTCGAATCGCCGCGCCCGCCGTGACTCGGCTTCCACGGCGTTGACGGGCGGTTCGTCGTATGCGCGCCCGCCGGGGTGCGCGACGTGATAGGTGCATCCACCGCGTGATGTCGAGGTGGTGAGGTCGATCAGCTCGAACTGCAGCGGGCCGTCGACGGTGATGGTCGGGTGCAGCGCGCTCGGCGGCTGCCACGCGCGAAACCGCACGCCACCGACATGGATGTCGGGGTTGTCGGTGGCCAGCAGCGGCACCGGATAGCCGTTGCAGGTCACCAGGTAGCGGTGACGGTCGGCACCGATCACCCGCACTTGGATGCGCTCGACCGATGAGTCGACGTAGCGGGCGGTGCCGGTCGCGGTGGACTCCTCACCGAGGGTGTTCCACGGTTCGATCGCCCCCCGCAGCTCGATCTCGACGCAGTCGAACACCGCGGTGCCGATGCGCGGGAAACGGAATTCGGTGAACGGGTCCAGCCAGTTGGTCTCGAAGGGGATGCCGTGTGCTCGCAGGTCGGCGGCGACGTCGGCGATATCGTGAATCAGATAGTGCGGCAACAGGTATCGACCATGCAGGTTCGAGCCGTGGCGGATCAGCGGCGCCCGCAGCGGTTCGTCCCAGAACCAGGCCACCAGCGAGCGCACCAGCAGCGACTGCACCATCGCCATCCGCAGGTGCGGTGGCATCTCAAACCCGCGCAACTCCAGCAGCCCCAGCCTGCCTCGCAAGCTGTACGGGTTGTAAAGCTTGTCGATGCAGAATTCGGCCCGATGCGTGTTGCCGGTGATGTCGGTGAGCAGGTGCCGAAGCGCCCTGTCGATGATCCACGGCCGCGGCGGCGCCGACCCGGAACCCGAAGACAGGCGGTCGATTTCGGCGAACGCAATCTCGAGTTCGTAGAGCGCCTCGGCACGGCCCTCGTCGACTCGTGGGGCCTGTGAGGTGGTCCCGACGAATCGGCCGGCGAACAGGTAGGACAGCGAGGGGTGTCGCTGCCAGTAGGTCAGCAGCGATACCAAGAGGTCGGGCCGGCGCAACAGCGGAGAGTCTTTGGGGGCGACGCCGCCCAGGGTGATGTGGTTGCCGCCGCCGGTGCCGCCGTGGCTGCCGTCGACGGAGAACGACTCCGTAGACAGCCGCGCCAGTCGGGCTTCTTCGTACAGGGTTTCCAGCTGGCGGGTCTGCTCGGCGAAGCTGGCGGTGGGTGCGACGTTGACCTCGATGACACCGGGGTCGGGGGTGATCGTCGTCGATGTCAGTCGCGGGTCGGCCGGTGGTTCGTAGCCTTCGACGACCACCGCGCGGCCGATCTTCGCCGCCGCGGCGTGCACCCGGCCGATCAGGTCGACGAAGTTGTCCAGCGCCTCGGTGGGTGGCAGGAAGACATACAGCAGTCCGTCGCGTGCCTCGGCGACCATTGCCGTCGTCGGCGCGGTGTCGTCATCGTCGACCAGGGCCTCGGCCGGAGACGTGTTCAGCTCGTCGCCGACAGTGGTCGGATCGGTGACGAACGAAATCCGCGGCGGCTTCCAGCTGATCGAGTCCAGTGGCAGCCGCAGTCCGGCCGGTGATGCACCCGGGACCAGGACGACACGGCCGCGGCGCAGCCGCCAGTTGGCGCTGGCCCAGCCGAGGTCGTCGTCACGGCGGTGCAGTGGAAGCACGAATGCGGTTGGCGTGACCGTGGATTGGTCGAGGCGGGACAGCAGCCCAGCCCGGCCGGCGGGGGTGTCCTGGCCGGTCTCGGGATCCAGATCCGCATTGGGGTCCACCGGATCCCCGTCGGGTAACCGGGTTTCGGCTGCCAGCTGCGACAGCGGATCTTCGTACGCCGGGCGCACCTGCGAGTCGGGTAGGCCGAAGTCGGCGGCGACGGCGGCAAGGAGGTCCTGCGCTGTCGTGCTGTCTGCCGGTGGGTCGTCCGGCGCGGTGCCCCAAGGATCAGCGAGCAATGCGTCGTCGGGCCACAGCGGCTGGCCGTCGGTGCGCCAGTACAGTCCAATCTGCCAGCGCGGCAATGGTTCACCGGGATACCACCGGCCCTGCCCGCGGTGAACCAGGCCCTGCGGTGCCCACTGCTTCTTCAGTCGCGCGGCCAACTCGGAGGCGAGTTGGCGTTTGTGCGGGCCGTCGGCCTCAGTGCTCCACTCGTCGTCGACCTGGTTGTCAACTGAGACGAAGGTCGGCTCGCCGCCGATGGTGAGCCGGACGTCACCGGCCGCCAGTCGTTCGTCAACACCGCGGGCGACGTCCTGGATCGTTGTCCACGCCTCGTCGGTGTAGGGAAGTGTGACCCGCGGGTCTTCGTGAATGCGGGTGACGGTGTTGGAGAATTCCAGCGTCGACTCGCACGGCTCGACGCCGCCGGTGATCGGAGCCGCGCTCGCCGGGCTCGGTGTGGCGGCAAGCGGGATATGGCCCTCACCGGCAAACAGGCCCGACGTCGGATCCAATCCGATCCAGCCCGCGCCGGGGACGTAGACCTCGGCCCAGGCGTGCAGGTCGGTGAAATCTGCGGTGGGCCCTGACGGCCCGTCGAGTGCCTTGACGTCGGACGTCAGCTGGACCAGATAGCCGGAGACGAATCGGGCGGCCAGCCCCATTTCGCGCGCGACCGATACCAGCAGCCAGGCGAAGTCGCGACACGAGCCCACGCCGGTCCGCAGCGTGAAATCCGGTGTCTGCACACCCTGTTCCATCCGCACGCTGTAGCCGAGGTCTGCGTTGATTCGTCTGTTGAGCTCCACCAGGTAGTTGATTGTGCGGGTGCCCGGCGGCATCGCGAAGGTCCGCACCCAGGCCTGGACCAGCTCGCCGGGACCTGAGCCGGCGCCGTCCTCGTCGACCGGTCGCAGGTAAGGCTTGAGCTCGTCAGCCAACGGCTCGGGGTAGGCGAATCCGCCGGCAGGCCAGGTCTCGGCCCAATCCTCGATGAAGAAGTCGAACGGGTTGATCACCTTGAGGTCGGCGATGAGCCCGACGGTGATCGTCAGCCGGCTGGTCGGATTGGGGAACGTCAGCCGGTAAACGAAGTTGCCCACGGCATCTTGTTGCCAGTTCACGAAGTGGTCGGCCGGCTCGACCCGAAGCGAGTAGGCCTCGATTGACGTGCGCGAATGGGGCGCCGGACGCAGCCTCACGACGTGCGGAAACACCCGCACGGGCCGGTCAAAGGTGTAACTGGTGCGGTGCTCCAGCGCAACTTTGATGGTCATAACCGCCATCTCATCACGCCAACCTGATTGACGCAGCGCGGCAAACTCAGTCGTGCCGAATCAAGTTGGCGGAGTGGCGTAACCGCGATTGAGCGCCGACCCTTCCTAGGATCGCTCGAGTGGATGACCGTTACGGCTCAGACGTTCTGGCGCGCGACCCGCACAACTCCCGCAGATCGCCGTCCACGGACATGCCGATAAAACTCGGCATGGTCGTGGAAGACGCGCAAACCGGCTACGTCGGTGCGGTGCTGAGGGTCGAGTACGGCCGCATGCAGCTCGAGGACCGGCAGGGCCGCCGCAGGTCTTTCCCGGTCGGCCCGGGTTATCTCGTCGACGGCAAACCGGTGATTTTGACCGCGCCCCGACAGCCGGCACCCACGGCAGCCGCCCGAACAGCGTCGGGCTCGGTGGCAGTCGCCGGGGCGCGTGCCCGGGTGGCCCGGACCGGGCGGATCTACGTCGAGGGCCGCCACGACGCCGAGCTCGTCGAGCAAGTGTGGGGCGACGACCTGCGCATCGAGGGCGTGGTGGTCGAATACCTCGGCGGCGTCGACGATCTGGTCGGCATCGTCGAGCAGTTCCGGCCGGGCCCGCAACGACGGCTGGGGGTGCTGGTCGACCACCTGGTCGCCGGGTCCAAGGAATCGAGGCTGGCCGAAGCGGTGCATCGCGGCCCGGGCGGCGCGCACACGCTGGTGGTCGGGCATCCGTTCGTCGACATCTGGCAAGCGGTCAAACCGGCGCGGCTCGGGCTGAGGGAGTGGCCGGTGATCCCGCGCGGAACCGACTGGAAACACGGGATCTGCCAGGCACTGGGCTGGCCGCACGGCGATCAGGCCGACATTGCCGCCGCTTGGCGTCGTATTCGGGGAACGGTCCGCGATTGGACCGACCTCGACGCGGCGCTGATCGGCCGGGTGGAAGAACTCATCGACTTCGTCACCCAGCCCTAGCCGCGCGAAGCGGGTCGCCGCCAATCACGATCAGGAAGTCGGCGGCGCGACCGGTCCTCCGGAGAGTCGACGGTAGGTGTAAACCTGGATCAACCCGGCCAGTGGAGCTGTCACCAACAGGCCGACACCGCAGGCAAAAAAGCCCACCACGAACAACAGACCCTGAATCAGGGCCGACAGCAGCGTCTCGCCGACGTGTGATCGGACGGTGCTGACGCTGGCTTTCAGCGCATCGATCGGTCGCAGCGCGCGATCAATGGCAAAAGCGAGCGTGAATATCGACAGGAACCCGAAGACCACCAGCGCGACAAACGACAGCAAGGCGAACAGTAAGCCGGGCAGCGCTATCAGATTCAGGACGGCGCTGATCACGCTGAGCAGTGCGCCGGCGAGGATCACGTTGCCGAAGTTGCGCGGTTTGAAGAACGAGGCCACGGTCACAGGGCGGCCGTCGGCCAAGTCCAGCGCACCGGACAGGAACGCGGCCTGCACGAACACGAAGACCACGAAGGACACGATGGAAAGGACCAGCGATCCGCCCGCGCCGAGGCTGGCCGCGAACGAGGCGCCGTAATCGCTTCCGGCATCCGGGTTATCGGCCGTGGCGCCACCCAGCACCACGAAAACGAGAACGTCCACGACCACGGTGATCACGAAGTACACCAGTGCCGCCAGGACCAGCGCCCCTAGGTTCTTGCTGAACTTATTCCACGCCCAGCCGAACGCTTCACCGATGTCGAACCCCGACCCGGGCGGCGGTCCGTACCCGGGATAGGCCGGGTAACCGGGCGGCGGTCCGTAGCCCGGTGGTGGCGGGTAGTTGGGTGGGGGTCCGTAGCCGGGCTGCCCGGGCGGCGGCCCGTACCCGGGCGGCGGTGGCGGCGCGCCGTATCCGGGAGGCGGCCCGTAGCCGGGCTGCTGCTGCCCTGGCGGGGGTCCGTATCCGGGCGGCGGTGGCGGCGCCCCATATCCAGGAGGTGGCCCGTAGGCGGGCGGCGGTGAATAGTCACCCGGGTTGCGGTTACCGCCGTACGGATCGTGCGGACCGCCGGGGTGCTCCGGAGGTTGGCTCATGACCGCTCCTGCCTCGTCGTCGGGGAGTTGTGCAGGCGTGCTCCGCGAACTTAGCAAGTAATCACCGGTGTCGCTGCGACGTCCCGCTGGGCGCTCACGTGTCGTGGCGACGTGGTATGCCTGACGCTGTGCCTGACGGTCTGTTCGACGTCCCCGACGAGGCCGGTATCGGCGATCCCGCGCACGGCAGGTCGGCCTCCGCGCCCCTTGCCGTCCGGATGCGTCCGGCCAGTCTCGAGGAGGTGGTCGGGCAAGATCACCTGCTGCAGCCCGGCTCTCCGCTGCGGCGACTGGTCGAAGGCTCGGGCATGGCATCGGCCATCCTCTACGGCCCACCCGGCAGTGGAAAAACGACGTTGGCGTCGCTGGTGTCGCAGGCCACCGGGCGGCGGTTCGAGGCGCTGTCGGCGTTGTCGGCCGGGGTCAAGGAAGTCCGCGCCGTAATCGACACGGCCCGGCGGGCCGCCGCGCACGGCCAGCAGACGGTGCTGTTCATCGACGAGGTGCATCGGTTCTCCAAGACTCAGCAGGACGCGTTGCTGGCCGCAGTCGAGAACCGGGTGGTGCTGCTGGTCGCGGCGACCACCGAGAACCCGTCATTCTCGGTCGTCGCGCCGCTGTTATCACGGTCTTTGATCCTGCAGCTGCATCCGTTGACGTCCGACGACGTCCGGATAGTCGTCCAGCGCGCGATCGACGATCCGCGTGGGCTGGACGGCCGGGTGCACGTCACCGCCGAGGCGGTCGATCTGTTGGTCCGGCTGGCCGCCGGAGACGCCCGGCGCGCGCTGACCGCGCTGGAAGTGGCCGCCGAGGCGGGGGACCACGTCAGCGTCGAGACCATCGAGCAGTCGCTGGATAAGGCCGCAGTTCGCTACGACCGCGACGGCGATCAGCACTACGACGTCATCAGCGCCTTCATCAAGTCGGTGCGCGGCTCCGACGTCGACGCCGCGCTGCACTACCTGGCCCGGATGCTGGTTGCCGGGGAGGACCCGCGGTTCGTCGCGCGCCGGCTGATGATCTTGGCCAGCGAGGACATCGGCATGGCCGACCCGGGCGCGCTACAGACGGCGGTGGCCGCGGCGCAGACCGTTGCGCTGATCGGGATGCCGGAGGCCAAACTCACCTTGGCGCACGCCACCATCTATTTGGCCACGGCGCCGAAGTCGAATGCCGTTACCACCGCGATCGGGGCGGCGATGCAGGACATCAGTGCCGGTAAGGCCGGCTTGGTGCCGCCGCATCTGCGCGACGGCCACTATTCGGGCGCTGCGGCTCTGGGCAACGCCCAGGGCTACAAGTATGCACACGACGACCCGGATGGTGTTGTGCCGCAACAGTATGCGCCGGACGAGTTGGTCGGCGTCGACTACTACCGGCCGACCGGTCGAGGTGCAGAGCGGGAGATCAGCGGTCGGCTGGACAAGCTGCGGGCGATCATTCGGCGCAAGCGCTGAGCACCGTCGGAGTGGGGACTGACACAAGAGAACGACTTGAAATCTAATATATCAGATGCTAGACATCAGTAATGACTACTCGACAGATGGCACTGGTCGCCTTCCTGCAAGCCGGCAGCACCTCGGTCTACGCGGGCTCGTGGCGTCACCCGGCCACCGAGCACGGCTACCTTGACGCGTCGTACTACGCCAAGATCGGCCGGACACTCGAAGAAGGCTGCTTCGACCTGATGTTCTTCGACGATCGGCTGGCCATGCCGGGCATCTACGGCGGCTCGGTCGCCGACGCGGTCAAATACGGCGCGCGGCCGGTGAAGTTGGACCTGTCCATCGTGTTGGGTGTGCTCGCGCAGGCGACGTCGCACATCGGATTGGGCGCCACCGGTTCCACCACCTACTACACGCCGTTCCACATTGCCCGTACCTTCGCCACCCTTGACCACCTGTCCGGTGGCCGGGCGGCGTGGAACATCGTCACCTCGGTCAACGACAGCGAGGCGCAGAACTTCGGACTGGACGTGCATCTGGGCCATGACGCCCGCTATGACCGTGCCGAGGAATTCCTCGAAGCGACCGTCGGGCTTTGGGACACCTGGGAAGACGACGCGATTTTGCACGACCGGGTCAACGGCATCTACGCCGACCCGACCAAGGTGCACGAGTTGCACCACGTCGGTGAGTTCTTCTCGGTGCGCGGGCCACTGACCGTGCCGCGCACCCCGCAGGGTCGGCCGGTGCTCATCCAAGCCGGATCTTCGGGCCGCGGACGCGAATTCGCCTCTCGCTGGGCTGATTTAATCTTCACCGGTGACCCGGGTATCGAGGTGGCGCGCAGCCACTACGCCGACCAGAAGGAGCGCATCGAGGCCGCGGGCCGTGACCCGCAGTCGGTCAAGCTGTGCCCGATGGCCTACGCCGTCGTCGGCGAGTCCGAAGACCACGCCAAAGAACGCGAGCAGGTCTTCCTCAACGACTTGGTGCATCCGCTGGCGTCGCTGACCCTACTGTCGGAGTTGATGAACTACGACTTCGCCAAACACGACCTCGACGACCCGATCACCGACGAGCTGATCGAGTCGGCATCGGGTATCCGGGGTCTGGTGCAGAACCTGCGCGCCCACATCGGTGACACGATCACGCTGCGCGACCTCGCCGGCCACCGGGCCACCTTGCTGCAGGGCCCGCGCTTCGTCGGGACCGGAGCGCAGGTCGCCGATCAGATGGAGGAGTGGTTCCATGGCGGCGCCTGTGACGGATTCGTCTTGGCCGCAACGCATTTGCCCGGGGCATTCGAAGACGTTGTCCGGATGGTGATTCCGGAACTGCAGCACCGCGGGTTGTTCCGCGACTCCTACCGCGGCTCGACACTGCGCGATCACCTCGGGCTGCAACGGCCGGCCGGCGTGCCCGTCAACGCATGATGCTCGAAGGCATCCGGGTTCTCGACGTTGCGACATTGGCTGCCGCGCCGCTGGCCGCCACCTATCTCGGCGAATTCGGTGCCGACGTCATCAAGATCGAGCAGCCTGACGGCGGTGACCCGATCCGCACGTGGGGCAACCAGGTCGACGGCGTCGGGCTGATGTGGAAGTCGTTGTCGCGCAACAAGCGGTCGATCACCCTCAATTTGCGAGTGCCCGAGGGCCAGGCTCTGCTGCGGCAGCTCGTCGAGCACGCCGACGTGGTGATCGTCAACACCCGGCCGGCCACGTTGCGGAAGTGGGAGTTGGACTATCCGGCGCTGCGTGCGGTCAACGACAAGATCGTGATGCTTCACATCACCGGCTACGGGCTGACCGGACCCAAAAGCGAGCGGCCCGGTTTCGGCACGCTCGGCGAGGCGATGAGCGGATTCGCCAACATCACCGGCGAGCAGGGCGGCCCACCGACGTTGCCGCCGTTCATGCTTGCCGACGGGGTGGCCTCCCTCAATGCCGCGTATGCGGTGATGATGGCGCTTTATCACCGCGACGTGCACGGTGCCTCCGGGCAATTGATCGACATCAACCTGATCGACCCGCTCGCCCGGCTGCTCGAGCAGACACTGCTGGGCTATGACCAGCTCGGCCTGGTGCCGACCAGGGCGGGCAACCGCTGGGACATCTCGGCGCCGCGCAACACCTACCGCACCGCCGACGATCGCTGGCTGGCGATGTCGGGTAGCTCACCGACGCTGGCGCTGAGGGTTTTTCGCGCCATCGGTCGCGCCGACCTGGTTGACGACGCCGACTTCTCCGACCCGCAGCGACGGCTGGCCCGCGCCGGTGAAGTGGATCAGGTGGTCGCCGACTGGGTGGCAACCAAGACACTGGACGAGGCGATGGCGATCTTCGATGCCGCCGAGGTGGCAGCCGCGCCGGTCTACAACATCACCGACTTGGTCGCCGACGAGCAGCTCGCACACCGGGAAGTGTTCTTACAAGTCGCCGACGACGAATTGGGGGCGATGACCGTGCAGGCTCCGGTGCCCCGATTCTCCGGCGCGACGGGCCGGGTGGGTCATCTGGGCCCGCGGATCGGCGAGAACAACGCTGAGGTCTACCGCGAGTTACTCGGCTTGGCCGGCAGCGACATCGAGAATCTGCATGCCCGGGGTGTGCTGTGAAGGGAGCCGGCCGGTGACGTCCAAAAAGGCGCTGTTGCGTCGCTCGGAGCTTGCCGTACCGGCAGCCAACGACCACATGTTTGCGCGCGCCGCGGCGTCGGCAGCAGACCTGGTCTTTCTGGACCTCGAGGACGCCACCGCGGCCGCACACAAGGAGGCGGCGCGCGCAAAAGCCATCACTGCTCTCAACGACCTCGACTGGGGACGCACCGTGCGCGCGATCCGCATCAACGGTCTTGACACCCAGTGGTGCCACGACGACATCGTCGAAGTCGTCACCGGCGCTCGGGAAACTCTCGACACCATCATCATCCCGAAAGCGCTTCGGGCGCGCGATGTTTGGTGGGTCGACGTGTTACTGACCCAACTCGAGGCCAAGCTCGGCCTGTCCCGTCAGATCCGGTTGGAGGTGCTGATCGAGGAGGTCGAGGGGTTGGCCAACGCCGAGGAGATCGCGGTCGCCAGCCCGCGACTGGACGCGCTGATCTTCGGCGTCGGCGACTTCTCGTTGTCCCAAGGCGCCCGGGTGGACACGAACTTCGACCCGCTCGGCGAATACCCGGGCGACTTCTGGGCGTATGCCCGCAACAAGGTGATCGTCGCCGCCCGGATCGCCGGCATCGACGCGATCGACGCGCCTTACCCGGACTACGGCAATCTGGCGGGCTACGAGCGCGACGCGCGCCGGGCCGCCCTGATGGGATACACCGGCAAGTGGGCGATCCACCCGAGTCAGATCGAGGTCGCTAACCGGGTGTACGCGCCGACCGACGAAGAAATCGCGCTCGCCGAGCGCAACGTCGCGGCGTACCGCGAGGGTGAGCGCAACGGCCTCGGCGCGGTAGGCGTCAACGGAGTGCTGGTTGACGCGGCGCACGTGAAAATGGCCCAGGCCACCCTGGAACGCGCGGCGCTGATCAAGGGCGGCCGATGAAAAACTTCACCGACGACGAGATGAATGCGCTGCTGCCCACCGCTAAGCCCTACAGCACTGTGATCCTCAAGCAGGGCCCGAACTTTACTGCCGACACGGCACCGGCGGTCATCTGGGAGCACGGCCGGCGGAACTTCGGGCTACGCCACGAAGGCGTGCTCGCGGTGGTGTTGCCAGTTACCGATGGCTCCGATGTCTGCGGTGTCGGGGTGTTCAACGGGACGGTCGATGAGACCGTCGCGCTCATGAACGATGATCCAGGCGTGCAAGCCGGGGTGTTCACCTTCGAGGTGCACGGCTGCCGTGGATTTCCCGGCGACTCGCTGCCGTAGCAGCGACGCCACGAAGCGCTAGACTAGCTCGGGCACCCGCAGGTGGGCGATGGCCAATTCGAACTCGCCGACGTCGAACTGGTCGGCGCCGAGGTCGCGAAGCCGCGCAGTACGCAGTGAGCGGGCGCGTTCTTCGTTGCGCTGCATGGCCTCAAGGCTGTCGAACGTCGACGACGACACCGCCCGCCAGGACGTGCGGTCGATCATCAGGCTCGCGCTGCAGAAGCCTTCGAGCTCCTCGATCGCGGGCAGCACCGACTCCCGGTAAAACTCGATGGCCCGGTCGAATTGGTCGGGCCGCACCGTGAGCCAGGTGGCTCGCACGCCGGCACCCGGGCTCGAGGGGTGGTCTCGGTGCAGCACCGCGATCTCCCATTCGTCGACCGTCGGGCTGCCGCCGAAGGTCTGTGCCGCCTGATCGCGAACCGGTCGTATCGCGCGGGCGCTCGCGCGCATCGCCTGTTCGTTGTCCCACGAGCTGGTTGCAATGCAACGACCAGAGCCACGGTCGACCAACAACGACATGCCAAGGCATCCGTCGACTTTTTCGAGTGCGGGCATGACTACATCGCGAACGTGCGCGATCCCGGCGTCGATGGACGACGGTTGCGCCTCGATAGTGGTTGAGCGCGCGTACATCAGACCATCCGCTCTCTTGGAGCCGACTTGCTCGGAGGCAGCGCCCCGGTGGCGCCACCGATTCCACTCACCACCTTCCTCCGCCGGATTAGCCGTGGCAATGGGCAAGCCGCTGCGCTTGTTCTTCAATTGGCACAAGAAGATACCGGCCGACACCCAGTCGCTCGATTCGGACGGTCGCCCCCTTGATCTCGATCAGACCAGCTCGGGTGCGCGGAGATGGGCGAGTCGGAGCTCGAACTCGCAGTCGTCGAGCTCTTGGGCGCCGGCCTCGCGGATCTTCTCATCCTTGAGCGCCGTTGCCTGCTCTCTATTGCGATTCATCGCCTCGAGGCTGTCGAAGGACGCACAGGACACGCTGCGCCCGGTTGCGCGATCCACCAGCAGGCTGGCGCTGCAGAAGCCCTCTAGGGCCTCGAGATCGGGCAGAACGGACGTCTTGTAAAACTCGATGCCCTGGTCGAGTTGGTCTGTCGGCAGCTGAACCCACGTCGCCCGTGCGCAGGCGCCCTCACCTGAGCTGTGATCGCGGTGCAGCACTGCGATTTCCCACTCTTCGACCACCGGGCTGCCGATGCCACCGAACGCCTGCGCCGCTTGATCCCGAACCGGCTGTATCCGCTCGGCGCTAGCGCGCATCGCGTCTTCGGTTTCCCACGCGGTGGTCGCTATGCACCGACCGGTCCGCTGGTCGGCCAACATTGACATGCCGACACACCCGTCGACCTCCTGAAGTCTCGGCATTACGGCATCGCGAAGGTGCGAAACGCCGGCGTCGATCGATGATGGTTGCGCCTGGATAGTTGTGGAGCGCGCGTACATGACGCACCCCTTTCTTCTCGGGGCGGCGCCCCGGTGGCGCCACCGGTCCTGGAGACCACTGTCCTCCGCTGGATTCGCCATGACAATGGGCAAATACGTAGGCTGGTCAGGTGAATACCGATGTGCTCGAAGTGGACACCACGCGTCGCCGCATCGTCGATGTGACCGACTCGGTGCGCGCGTTCTGCTCGTCACGGGGCGACGGTTTGTGCAACGTGTTCGTTCCGCACGCGACGGCTGGGGTCGCGATCATCGAAACCGGTGCCGGTTCCGACGACGACCTGGTCGACACCTTGGAGCGGCTGCTGCCACGCGATGACCGCTACCGGCATGCCCACGGATCGTTCGGTCACGGCGCTGACCATGTGATGCCGGCGATCATCGCGCCGTCGATCACCGTGCCGGTGCAGGCGGGGGAGCCGCTGCTCGGCACCTGGCAGAGCGTGGTGCTGGTCGACTTGAATCGGGACAATCCGCGCCGTTCGGTGCGCCTGTCGTTTGTTGCGGGGTAAACCGAGGTACCGCTCGTCGCGTGTTCGGGCAGGAGGGCCGGGCCGGTACTGTGGTGCGGTCGAAACAGGCTGGTACCGGCGGGCTGGGCCGGTGTGAAGAGGAAGCGAAGAAGTGCAGACACACGAGATCAGGAAGAGGTTCCTGAATCATTTCGTGGGAGCAGGCCACACCGAGGTGCCAAGCGCCTCGGTGATTCTCGACGACCCCAACCTGCTGTTCGTCAACGCCGGCATGGTGCAGTTCGTCCCCTTTTTCCTCGGCCAGCGCACGCCGCCCTACCCGAGGGCGACCAGCATCCAGAAATGCATCCGCACACCTGACATCGACGAGGTCGGCCTCACCACCCGGCACAACACTTTCTTCCAGATGGCCGGCAATTTTTCGTTCGGCGACTACTTCAAACGCGAAGCCATCGAGCTGGCCTGGACCTTGCTGACCAACACGGTCGAAGACGGCGGCTACGGCCTCGACCCTGAAAAGCTCTGGGCCACAGTCTATTTCGACGATGACGAAGCTGTCGGGCTGTGGCGTGAAGTAGCGGACCTGCCCGCCGAAAGGATTCAGCGGCGCGGGATGGCCGACAATTACTGGTCCATGGGCATCCCAGGACCGTGCGGCCCTTCGTCGGAGATCTACTACGACCGCGGACCGGAGTTCGGCATCGACGGCGGCCCGGAAGCCAACGAAGACCGCTACATCGAGATCTGGAATCTCGTGTTCATGCAGAACGAGCGCGGCGCGGGCACCAGTAAGGACGACTTCGAGATTCTGGGCCCGTTGCCGCGCAAGAACATCGACACCGGCATGGGTGTCGAGCGGGTCGCCTTCCTGCTACAGGGTGTCTCCAACGTCTACGAGACCGATCTGCTGCGTCCGGTCATCGACGCGGTCGCCCGGCGTGCCCCTCGGGGCTACGACGTCGGCAACCACGAAGACGATGTGCGTTACCGCATCATCGCCGACCACAGCCGCACCGCGGCCATCCTGATCGGCGATGGTGTCAGCCCGGGTAACGACGGACGCGGCTACGTGCTGCGCCGGCTGCTACGACGGGTGATCCGCTCGGCCAAGCTGCTCGACATCGACGACCCGATCGTCGGTGAGCTGATGGTCACCGTCCGCGACGCGATGGGTCCGTCGTACCCGGAACTGATCGCCGACTTCGACCGGATCAACCGCATTGCGGTCGCCGAGGAGACCGCATTCAACCGGACGCTGCAATCGGGTTCGCGGCTCTTCGAGGAAGTGGCCGGCGCCACCAAGGCAGCCGGCGCGCACGTGCTGTCCGGCTCGGATGCCTTCACGCTGCACGACACCTACGGGTTCCCGATCGAGCTCACCCTCGAGATGGCCGCCGAAGCGGACCTCCAGGTCGACGAGCTCGGGTTCCGGGAGCTGATGGCTGAGCAGCGCCGCCGCGCGAAAGCCGACGCCGCCGCACGCAAGCATGCGCACGCCGACCTGACGGCCTACCGCGAGCTGGTCGACGCCGGACCCACAGAGTTCACCGGTTTCGACGAATTGACCTCGCAAGCAAAGATCTTGGGCATCTTCGTCGACGGCAAACGAGTGCCAGTGGTCACCCACGGGACTGAGGAGTCGGCAGGCGCCGACCGCGTCGAACTCGTGCTGGACCGCACTCCGCTCTACGCCGAGTCCGGTGGTCAGGTCGCCGACGCGGGCACCATCAGCGGCACCGGGTCGAGTGAAACCGCCAGGGCCGCCGTCACCGACGTGCAGAAGATCGCGAAAACCCTGTGGGTACACCGCGTCAACGTGGAATCCGGGGAGTTCGTCGAAGCAGACACCGTTGTCGCGGCGGTCGATCCCGACTGGCGCAAGGGCGCCACCCAGGGCCACTCCGGCACCCACATGGTGCACGCCGCGCTGCGACAAGTGTTGGGTCCCAGCGCCGTTCAGGCCGGGTCGCTGAACCGGCCAGGTTATCTCCGGTTCGACTTCAACCGGCAGGGCGCACTGAGCACCGAGCAGCTCAGCCAGGTCGAGCAAGTGACCAACGAAGCCGTGCAAGCCGACTTCGAAGTGCACACCTTCCTCGAGCAACTCGAAAAGGCCAAGGCCATGGGCGCGATGGCCATGTTCGGCGAGGCCTATCCGGACGAGGTGCGCGTTGTCGAGATCGGCGGGCCGTTCTCGCTGGAGCTGTGCGGTGGAACCCACGTGCACAACTCGGCGCAAATCGGGCCGGTGACGATCCTCGGTGAATCGTCGGTGGGCTCCGGCGTGCGCCGCGTCGAGGCCTATGTCGGCCTGGAGTCGTTCAAGCATCTGGCGAAAGAACGGGCGCTGATGGCGGGGCTGGCCTCGTCGCTGAAAGTGCCCTCCGACGAAGTGCCGGCCCGGGTGGCAAATCTCGTGGAGCGACTGAAAGCCGCGGAGAAAGAGATCGAACGCAACCGGCTGGCCAATGCGCGGGCTGCTGCCGCGAATGCCGCTGCCGGGGCGCAGCAGATCGGTAACGTCCGACTGGTGGCCCAGCGGATGTCGGCCGGCATGACGGCCGGCGATCTGCGTTCTCTAGTGGGTGACATCCGCGGCAAGCTCGGCAATGAGCCCGCAGTTGTCGCGCTAATCACCGAGGGCGACGGCGGCAGTGTTCCCTACGCCGTCGCAACGAACTCCGCCGCCCAGGACCTGGGCCTGCGCGCCAACGACTTGGTCAAGCAGCTCGCCGCGGCGGTCGAGGGTCGCGGCGGCGGCAAGGCCGATCTTGCGCAGGGTTCGGGAAAGGACTCATCGGGCATCGACGCCGCGCTCGACGCACTGCGGGCAGAGATCGCCAGGGCCGGCTGAGTGGAACCGTCGCATCGGCTGCCGGACCGGCCTGGCGGGGACGACCCCGGGCCCGGCCGACGGCTTGGCATCGACGTGGGCAGCGTGCGCATCGGTGTGGCTTCCAGCGACCCGGACGGCATCTTGGCCACCCCGGTGGAGACGGTCCGCCGGGACCGCTCCGCCAAACACCTGAGACGGCTGGTCGCACTGGTCGCCGAGTTGCAGGCGGTCGAGGTGATCGTCGGCCTGCCGCGGACACTGGCCGACCGCACCGGCCCGTCCGCCGTCGACGCGATCGAGTTGGCTAACGCACTGGCCGGCCGGATTGCGCCGGTCCCGGTCCGAATGGCCGACGAACGATTGACGACCGTCAGCGCGCAGCGCTCGCTGCGCCAGGCCGGGGTGCGGGCCAAAGGTCAGCGTAGGGTCATCGACCAGGCGGCGGCGGTGGCGATCCTGCAAGGATGGCTCGATGAACGCCGCGCCAAGCTGCCGGGGGAGGTCAACGGTGTCTGACGACCGTGGCGATCGCCGCTCGCGTGGCAATCGCAGGGCCGGCGCAGCCGGGCGTCGCGGATCGACGGCGGTTGCGTCGCCGCGTCGCGGGCAATCGCGCGCCGACCGGCTTCGCGCCGAGCGGGAGCGTCGTCGGCGGCATACCACCCGGGGCATCCTGCTGAGCCTGGCCATCGGGGTGCTGATCGCGGCGGTGTTCGTCGGCTCCCGGATCTGGCACGGTTTCGGCCCGCAGAACGACTTCGCCGGAAACGGGAAACAGGATCTGGTTATCGAGGTGCACGCCGGGGACTCGACCACGGCGATCGGCGAGACGCTGCACCGACGAGACGTGGTTCGGACCGTCAAGGTGTTCCTCGAAGCGGCGCAAGGCAATCAGGCCATTTCGGCGATCCAGCCCGGTTACTACCGGTTGCGTACCGAGCTTCCGGCGGCGACGGCGGTCAAGCGGCTGGTCGATCCGGGCAACCGGGTCGGCAAGCTGGTGATACCCGAGGGCCAGCAACTCGACGACACCGCCGACGTCAAAACCAACGCCACCACGCCCGGCATCTTCACGATGATCTCGAAGGCCAGCTGCGTCGATTTAGACGGAACAAAGCACTGCCTGACCGAGGCGGATTTGCGCGCGGCGGCCGAAAAAACCGCTCTGTCTTCTCTCTTGATTCCGCCCTGGGCCACCGCGCCGGTGACGGCGATGGGTGTCGACCACCGCCGGATCGAGGGCCTGATCGCGCCGGGAACCTGGAACATCGACCCGTCGGCATCAGCGGACGAGATCTTGTCGAGGCTGATCAACAGCAGCGCAGAGCTGTACATGAAGTTGGGCCTGCAAGACACCGCCACCGCCATGAACATGTCGCCGTACGACGTTCTGACGGTGGCCTCGCTGGTTCAGCGGGAGGCCAAGCCGCAGGACTTCGCCAAAGTCGCGCGGGTCATCTACAACCGGCTGGCCGAGCACCGCAAGCTGGAGTTCGACTCGACGGTGAACTACCCACTGGATCGTCGCGAGGTCGCCACCACCGACGCCGACCGCGCGCAGGCCACACCCTGGAACACCTACGTCTTGGACGGACTGCCCGCCGCGCCGATCTGTTCGCCCGGCACCGATGCGCTGACAGCGGCCGAGCATCCCGAGAACGGTGACTGGCTGTTCTTCGTCACGATCGACCCGCAGGGCACCACGCTGTTCACCCGTGACTACCAACAGCATCTGGCCAACATCGAACTGGCCAAGCGCAACGGTGTCCTCGACAGTGCCCGCTAGTCGGGCACCGAAGAAGGCAGCTGTTCTCGGGTCGCCGATCGCCCATTCCCGTTCTCCTCAACTGCATCTGGCCGCCTACCGGGCGCTGGGCCTGGACGGGTGGACCTACGAGCGCATCGAATGTGATGCCGACCAATTGCCCGGCGTGGTGAGCGGATTGGGGACCGACTGGGTCGGGTTGTCGGTGACGATGCCGGGGAAGTTCGCTGCGTTGCGAATCGCTGACGAGCGCACCGAAAGGGCCGAGTTGGTCGGATCGGCCAACACGTTGCTGCGGACAGCGCACGGCTGGCGGGCCGACAACACCGACGTCGACGGCATAAAGGGCGCACTCGGCGTCGCGACCGGCGCGGCGGTGGTCGCCGGCTCGGGCGGCACCGCACCGGCGGCGATCGTGGCCCTGGCCGAACTGGGCGTCACCGACATCACCGTGGTGGCCCGCGATCCGGACAAGGCCGCTGGTCTGGTCGAGTTGGCCGATCGCGTCGGCACCGTCGCCCGGTTCTGTGACCTGAACGGGGACTCGGTCGGCGACGCGGTCGCGTCCGCTCAGGTGTTGGTCAGCACGCTGCCCGCCGACGTTGCGGCAGACCACGCCGGCGACTTCGCCACTGTGCCGGTATTGCTGGACGCGATCTACCATCCATGGCCGACGCCCCTGGCCGAAGCGGTGAGCGCCTCAGGCGGCCAGGTGGTCGGCGGTCTGCAAATGCTGCTTCATCAGGCGTTCGCCCAAGTCGAACAATTCACAGGGCTACCCGCGCCGCGAGCGGCGATGGAGGCCGCGCTGGATTAGCGTGCCGGCCATGATGGTTGGACTCGCGCTGATCTGGATGGCCGCGCTGAGCCACTGTGACGTCCGGCAGCGCCGGCTGCCCAATCGGCTGACCATTCCGGGATTCGCGGCCATCGCACTGGCCGCCGTCGTCGCAGGGCACGGACGGGCGGCGCTGGTCGGTGCCGCAGCGTTGGCGACGATCTACCTGCTGGTGCACCTGCTGGCCCCGCCGGCGATGGGCGCCGGCGATGTCAAGCTCGCTCTCGGGATGGGCGCGCTGACAGGCTGTTTCGGTGCGGACGTGTGGTTGCTCGCCGCGATCGGGGCTCCGTTGCTGACCGTGGTGATCGGCACTGTGACGCGGATCGGCAGGTCGGCGACGACGGTGCCGCATGGCCCGTCGATGTGCGCGGCGAGCGCGGCGGCGATGGCGCTGGCCGTGTTCTGAGTTGAGCAGCCCGCCCAGCGACGAGGATCACGGGCCGGTGCCTACACCGGGAGACCGCAGATATGACCGCCAACCGGCGATCGTGTCGCACCCCTCGTGGTTCGCTGCGGGTTGATGATGGCGGCACCGCCCCGGCCCGGATGTTGACAGCCGAGATTTGTCGGACCCCGCTGCGATGATGAAGTTATGTCCTTGACCGCATCGCTTCCCGCGGTGGTGAGCCCTGCCGAGCGTCTTGAGGTGTTGTTCGAGGAGTTGGCGGAGTTGGCTGGTCAGCGCAACGCGATTGATGGGCGCATCGTGGAGATTGTCGCCGAGCTGGATCGCGACGAGCTCTGCGGCGCCACGGGCGCCC
>JAVHWH010000001.1:0-3961 GCA_032159915.1 Mycobacterium sp. | reverse complement strand
GCACTGGCCGCGATCACCCTCGGTGTCGTCGGCGCCCGGCGTTTCTCGCGGCGGATCGGGCGCAATGAGTCGTTCAACCACGCCGGCAACGCCACCGCCGGTGCCCTCACCGGGGGACTGGCCTACGGCTTCGGGCCGACGGTCGTGTTCTGGGTGCTGGCGGCAATGGCCGCGCTCAGCGTGGTGGCCACGCTATGGATCCCCGGCGATGCGATCGACCATGATCGTGCCCGCGGCATGGACCACGTGGCCGGCGGCGCGCATCCGCAGCCGTCCGGATTCTCGGCGCTGCTTCGCGACCGCAGACTGCTGATCTTCGCGGCGGCAATGGTTGCCTTTCATCTGGCCAACGCGGCGATGCTGCCGTTGGTCGGGCAGGTCCTGGCCCTGCAGAACAAAGACGTCGGCACCGCGCTGATGTCGGCGTGCGTGGTGGCCGCCCAGCTCGTGATGGTGCCGGTGGCCTACCTGGCCGGCGCCAAGGCGGACAGCTGGGGCAGAAAGCGGATCTTTCTGATCGGATTCGCCTTCCTGACCGCGCGGGGTTTCCTTTACACGCTGTCCGACAACCCCTACTGGCTGGTCGGTGTGCAGGTTCTCGACGGCGTCGGAGCCGGGATTTTCGGCGCGCTGTTCCCGCTCGTCGTGCAGGATCTTACGCACGGCACCGGGCGTTTCAACGTCAGTCTGGGCGCGCTGACGTCGGTCTGGGGCGTCGGCGCCGCCGTCTCGAACATCCTCGCCGGCTGGATTGTGGTCGTCGCGGGCTACCACGCGGCATTCATCGCACTGGGAATCATCGCCGCCGCGGGCCTGGCGCTGTACGCGGTGGCCATGCCGGAAACCGGACCCAAGGGGAGTCGAAAGAGCGGGTTACCCCAGGCAGGGGGCCTCCCCCAAATGGGGGAGGCGAATCGCTAGCAATGTTACTGGCGCGTAACTTCGGTTTCTTAGACTTTTTGCCGCGAGAAAAGTGACGAACGCCACACTCGCTCTTTTTCGACGGCGATCGCGTGTGTCTGACCTCGTGTTTTGATGTTCAGGCGGTAGCGTGGCGGTATCGCCGAGCGGCCATGGTTCCCTAAGAAAAGTGCAATAATCGGTACTGCAAGTGACATAAAAATCGGTCGGGACTGCGCTCGGGGGATTCGCTCCGGTTTCGGCGACGTGCCAGGGCGGTGAACGGCTACGGAAGGCGGCGACGTGGGTCCGAACGGAAACGGAGCCAGGTCAGAATCTGATCCAGATTCGCATCGACCCGACAAGGCGCGTCCCGGTCGGAGAAAACCTGAGAAACTGGAAAAGATCGTTATCCGGTTCGCCGGCGACTCCGGCGACGGCATGCAGCTCACCGGTGACCGATTCACTACTGAGGCAGCCCTTTTCGGTAACGACCTGGCCACCCAACCGAGCTATCCCGCCGAGATCCGCGCGCCCCAGGGCACGTTGCCCGGTGTTTCGTCGTTCCAGATTCAAATCGCCGACTACGACATCCTGACCGCAGGTGACCGGCCCGACGTGCTGGTCGCGATGAACCCGGCGGCGCTGAAGGCCAACATCATCGACCTGCCGATCGGTGGGCTGGTGATCGCCAACTCCGATGAGTTCACCAAGCGCAACCTCGCCAAGGTCGGCTATGACAACAACCCGCTGGAAACCGGCGAGCTGTCCGACTACAAGGTCGAAGCCGTCGCGATGACCACGCTGACCTTGGGCGCCGTCGAGGCGATCGGCGCCTCGAAGAAGGACGGTCAGCGCGCCAAGAACATGTTCGCGCTGGGCCTGCTGTCCTGGATGTACGGGCGGCCGGTCGAAACCAGCGAGCGATTCATCCGGGAGAAGTTCGGCCGCAAGCCCGACATCGCCGAGGCGAACGTGCTAGCGCTGAAGGCCGGCTGGAATTACGGCGAAACCACCGAAGCCTTCGCCGTCACCTACGAGGTGGCGCCGGCCAAGCTGCCGGCCGGCGAATACCGCCAGATCTCCGGCAACACCGCGCTGTCCTACGGCATTGTCACCGCCGGTCAGCTGGCCGATCTCCAAGTCATGCTGGGCAGCTACCCGATCACGCCGGCGTCAGATATCTTGCACGAGCTGTCCAAGCACAAGAACTTCAACGTCCTGACCTTCCAGGCCGAGGACGAGATCAGCGGGATCTGTGCCGCACTGGGCGCCTCCTACGGTGGTGCGCTCGGTGTCACCAGCACGTCGGGCCCCGGCCTGTCGCTGAAGTCGGAAGCGCTGGGTCTGGCGGTGATGACCGAGTTGCCGCTGATCGTCATCGATGTGCAGCGAGGCGGGCCGTCTACCGGTCTGCCGACCAAGACCGAGCAGGCCGACCTGTTGCAGGCGCTCTACGGGCGCAATGGCGAGTCGCCGGTGGCTGTGCTGGCGCCCCGGTCGCCGTCGGACTGCTTCGACGTGGCCTTGGAGGCGGTGCGCATCGCGGTGTCGTACCACACCCCGGTGATCATCCTGTCCGACGGCGCGATCGCGAACGGCTCTGAGCCGTGGCGAATTCCGAATGTCGAAGACCTGCAACCGATTCAGCACGTCTTCGCCAACCCGGACGAACCGTTCATGCCGTATGCCCGCGACCCGGAGACCCTCGCCCGCCTGTTCGCCATCCCCGGCACGCCCGGGCTCGAGCACCGCATCGGCGGGCTGGAATCGGCGAACGGAACGGGCGCCATCTCCTACGACCCGGCCAACCACGACCTCATGGTGCGGTTGCGGGAAGCCAAGATCGACGGCATCTCGGTTCCCGACCTCGAAGTCGACGATCCCACCGGTGACGCCGAACTGCTGCTGATCGGGTGGGGCAGCTCCTATGGTCCTATCGGTGAGGCGTGCCGTCGTGCGCGGCGCAACGACATCAAGGTCGCCCACGCGCACCTGCGCCATCTGCGCCCGTTCCCGGCCAACTTGGGCGAGGTGCTGCGGCGCTACCCGCAGGTGGTGTGCCCCGAGATGAACCTGGGTCAGCTGGGGCTGCTGCTGCGCGGAAAGTATCTGGTCGACGTGCAGTCGGTCACCAAGGTTCAGGGTGTCGCTTTCCTGGCCGACGAGGTGGGGCGCCTGATTCGCGCCGCGCTGAGCGGGACACTGGCCGAAATCGAGCAAGACAAAACGATGGTCGCAAGGTTGGCGGCGGCCACAGTTGGAGCGGGGAGCTAGTTGTATGACTGACCTGATCGGCTCAGACCTGGGCCTGACGGACATGCTGTCCGGGCACGGCCGAGTGCCCACCACGGACCAGCCGCAGAAGGCGAAGGATTTCACCAGCGACCAGGAAGTCCGTTGGTGCCCCGGATGCGGCGATTACGTCATCCTCAACACGATGCGAAACTTCTTGCCGGAGTTAGGGTTACGGCGCGAGAACATCGTCTTCGTCAGCGGTATCGGATGCTCGAGCCGATTCCCGTATTACTTGGAAACCTACGGCCTGCACTCGATCCACGGCCGCGCGCCGGCGATCGCGACCGGTTTGGCGCTGTCGCGTGAGGACCTCTCGGTGTGGGTGGTCACCGGTGACGGTGACGCGTTGTCGATCGGTGGCAACCACCTGATCCACGCGTTGCGGCGCAACATCAACCTGACGATTCTGCTGTTCAACAACCGGATTTACGGCCTGACAAAAGGCCAGTACTCGCCGACTTCCGAGGTCGGCAAGGTCACCAAGTCGACGCCGATGGGCTCGCTGGACCAGCCGTTCAACCCGGTCTCGTTGGCGCTGGGCGCCGAGGCCAGTTTCGTCGGGCGCGCGCTAGATTCAGACCGCAAGGGTCTTTCGGAGGTTCTGCGCGCTGCCGCTGAGCACCGCGGCTCCGCGCTCGTCGAGATCCTGCAGGACTGCCCGATCTTCAACGACGGCTCGTTTGACGCGCTGCGTAATGAAGGTGCCGATGAGCGGGTCATCCGCGTCCACCACGGCGAGCCCATCGTTTTCGGGGCCAACGGT
>JAVHWH010000357.1:0-3251 GCA_032159915.1 Mycobacterium sp. | reverse complement strand
GGCGATGGCCCGGCGCCCATGCCGGTCACTCTGCCGGCCGGCAAACTCCACGATGCGCTCGGTATCCGTGAGGTCAGCTACACCCGAGGCCAAAGTGCTCTCGCGCTGAAAGAGCGGACGCTGCAATGAAAGTGATCGGGGCTGCGCTGGCGTTGGCGTTGACTGTCAGCGGAGCCAGTCATACCTATCTTTACCTTCACGGCTATCACCACATTCCGATGATCGGCACCGCTTTCCTGGTTCAGGCCAGTATCTCCTTCGCTCTCGCGTTGCTCATCGTGATCGGTGGTCCGTCCTGGCTTCAGTGGGTCGCGGCCGCGTTGGCCGGCGGCTCGGCAGCCGCGTTCGTGCTCTCGCGCACCGTCGGACTGCTCGGCTTCTCTGAACGGGGATGGCAGCCGTATCCGCACGCAGCGATCAGCCTGGTCGCCGAGATACTGACCGTCGGTTTGTGGGCGGCCGCTGTGCTCGGCGCTGTGCCGACTTCACCGCGAACAGAAGTTGCATTAGAAGCGAGTTAGTGGGCGGGCGGGCGAGCGTCGTTGTCCGGGCGGCCGGCGCGCGAGTGATTCGGCCGAATCGCGGGTTGAGCTGGGCTCGCGTAGTACGTTTCGGCAACATGAATGGGTCTCTGTCATGCCGGGTCGAACAAATGTCGAGCGCGACACCTGAAGAAATATATGACTCACTGATGGATGTCGAGCGTTGGTCAGAGTTCATGCCGACGGTGTCGGCCGCATCATGGGAGCGGCGCGGAGAGCCTGACACTGCGAAGGGCGGCGTTAGGAGGATGCGCGTCGGGCTAAGCGATATACGCGACCTGATCGTCGATGGCACCCGACCACATCACCACGCCTACGCCGCATCGCTCCCGTGGTACATGCTGCTCAAGGATTACCGGGGCGATATCCGGATTGAAAAGGGTCCGAACGGGTCCCGCATCATCTGGACGGTGACGTGCGTGTCGCGCATCCTGCCGACGAAATCAGTGCAGTCGAGGCTTAAAAGGTCCTATGCGCGCCTAGCGGCGGCGCTGGCGCACCAAGCGGAGGGCGTCACACGTACTGAGTGAGAGGCCCGCTGAAGTGTACTTCGGCGATTCGGCGCACTAGCTCTCCAGCGCCTTCGCGCAGCCAGCCAGGATCACGCGAAACGCAAACGCGCGAATCAGCGGAGCGGTAACTACCTCGACCACCTTGCCGCCTCCGCGAGCTGGAATCGTGTAGCCGCTCACCCAATCGACATGCGTTCCGCCGCCGGACGGAGTACATGTGAGCGCCCCGTTTTGATGCGCGGGCGGGAACCCGCCGACAACGCGATACGAGCAGCTACGGGGCGGGTTGTAGGCCGTGATCTGCTCGTGGACCCAGAAGCCAAATCCTCTTAGTTCTCGTGTCGCTCCGACGCCGGGACCCGTTGAGTCAACCCAAGTGGCTTTGCGGAACCATGGAGAGACGGTCAGGTTAGCCGGGTCCAGTAGCCAGGCAACGACCCGTTCCGGCGATGCTGCGATTGTCCGCTGCTCATGAATCTGCGTCATGAGATCTCCCGGGTAGGGTGCTGTCGTTTCCGCGCGGCACATGTTAGGCGGGAACAAGCTTCGCGACGGAGAATTTCACAGGCACATGTAGTTGCCATGATGGCTGGCTGCCTTCGCTCTAAAACGTAATTTGGCCAGTCGATGCCATCATCTGATGAAACGTTCTAGGGGTGGCGCGACCAACAGTTGCCCGACGCCACAGTGATCTGGACCTCCCGGTCGGGCCAGACGTATGTCACCATGCCCGGTGGCGCCCTGCTGTTTCCGGCACCGTGCGCGCCGACCGGGGCACTCAAGCATGTGCCGGCCCGTCCGCGGTGTCGCGACCAGTCCGCCGGGATGCCGAAACGTCGACACAACCGCGCCCACAACCGGACCAAATACATTGCCGCCAAGCGGCGGCACAACCGCTCAGCCCGAGAGGCGGCCGGGGGAGCCCGGATCGTCGCGAATGACGAGCCGCCGCCGTTCTAAAAATGAGGCGAGGGGTCGGCCTCTACTTTTTGGACGGAATCACAATCACCACGATCAGCGTCAAGATGCTGAAGAACAAGCCAAGTATGCCCCACCCAAATGGGTTGCGGCCCTTAGTGCCTGCGATGACTGCGCTGATGATCGCCGCAAGCACACTGCCGATCGCGACGAAAATGCCTTTGACGCCCCGCAGAATGAAGCCCGCGGCTTCCGGCTGGCTATAGCTGGCCAGCAATAGTTGATGAAGCATAATGACCTCCTCAACACTGAGAGGGGTCACCTGTCTGGAACCCCGACCGAATATACCCCGAATCGGTGGGAGTCAATCGTATTTCAGGCCCTCGACGCTCGCCCTTTGACGAACGCCTGTGCCTCCTCCCACGTCGGCAGCACTCCGGCCGCCCGGGCCTCATCCAACGTCGGCGCGGCAGCGTCTCGGTCGGAGATCACCAGTTCGTGCCCGCTCGGCCAGTCGATGGCCAATGCCGGATCGGTGGCGGCAATGGTGTGCTCGCGTTGCGGGTTGTATTCGGCGGAGCACAGGTACATCACCGTCGAGTTGTCCTGCAGCGCAACGAAACCGTGTGCGAGACCCTCGGAGATGTACACCGACTTGTGGGTGTGGCCGTCGAGAACCACTGCGTCCCAGCGGCCGAACGTCGGCGAGCCGACCCGGATGTCGACCACGACATCGAACACCGAGCCCGACAGGCACGTCACGTATTTGGCTTGACTCGGCGGAAGTTCGGCGAAGTGCAGACCGCGCAGCACGCCGGCCGCCGACACCGAGCAGTTGGCTTGCCGGACGTCGAGCCGATGGCCCGCGAAGCCGGTAAAACTTCGGTCGGTGAGCCACTCGAAGAACAAGCCGCGCGAATCGGTATGCAGCTGTGGCGTGATCTCCCACGCGCCGGCAATGTCGAGCTCACGGACTTCCACGTCACTGACCCCGCTGTTCGTAACGAGCCTCGACGGCGTCCTTGAGCGGCCGCCACCACGACTCGTTGCTGCGATACCAGTCGATGGTGGCACGCAGACCGTCGGTGAGTTCGGTATGTTTTGGCGCCCAACCTAATTCGCTACGTAGCTCAGACGGGTCGATCGCATATCGAAGGTCATGGCCGGCGCGGTCGACGACGTGATCGAAGTCGTCGGGATCGCGATCCATCAGTTGCAGAAGCGTTCTCAGCACCGAGAGGTTGTCGCGTTCGCCGTCGGCGCCGATCAGATAGGTGCG
>JAVHWH010000365.1:0-20060 GCA_032159915.1 Mycobacterium sp. | reverse complement strand
GGCGAAGCCGTAGCCGGGGTGGTCGTCCTCCATCGCCACCATGAGGCGATCCCGGCTGACCTTGGCCAGCACGCTGGCCGCGGCGATACAGGCCGCCGCGGCGTCGCCACCGATCACCGGCAACGACGGCACCGCCAGCCCCGGCACCCGGAACCCGTCGCTGAGCACATAGCCGGGCCGAACGGACAGTCCCGCCACCGCCCGCCGCATCCCTTCGATGTTGGCCACGTGCACACCACGGCGGTCGACTTCGGTCGATGGGATGAACACCACGTGGTAGGCCATGGCATACCGACGGATCAGCGGGAACAGCCTCTCCCGCGCCTTCTCGGTGAGCTTCTTCGAATCGTCAAGCGCAGCGAGGCTGTCCAGCCGACCAGGCCCCAGCACGCACGCCGCGACCACCAGCGGCCCGGCGCAAGCGCCCCGCCCGACCTCGTCCACGCCGGCCACCGGCCCGAGCCCGCTGCGGTACAGCGCCGACTCCAGGGTGCGCAGGCCCGACGATTTGCGGATCACCGTCCGCGGCGGCCAGGTAGTGGCCATGCCTACTGATTCTGCTGCGGATTCACCGAACGCACACCACCCCATCGCGAGGGTGGCCACACGATGAACCTCGCCTTGCCGATGACGTTGCCGACCGGCACCGTGCCGGCCATCGGGTCGCCGGTGCACAGCAGTCCATTCATCGCGTCGCCGGGAGTGCTGGTGCAGTGGGCCCGGGAGTCCGCCGAGTGAGTACGGTTGTCCCCCATCACCCACAACCGCCCCTGCGGGACGTGGACTGGCCCGAATTCGGGTCCCAGGCACGGGTAGACGGCCGGGTCGGCGTTGAGCGTGGCGGGATTCAGATACGGCTCGTTCAATCGCTTGCCGTCGACCGTCAGCCCGGTGTTGTTGCGGCACTGCACAATTTGACCGCCCACCGCGACGACGCGCTTGACCAAGTCATTCTCATCGGGCGGTACGAAGCCGATGAATGACAACGAGTTTTGCACCCCCCGGATCACTGCGTTGTGCGAGCGAATCGACTTGTAGCCGACATTCCACGGCGGCGGGCCCTTGAACACGATGACATCGCCGGGATGCGGCGAACCGAATTGGAACGTGACTTTGTCGACCATGATCCGGTCCCCGACGCAACCCGAACAGCCGTGCAGCGTGGGTTCCATCGATTCCGACGGAATCAGGTACGGGCGCGCCACGAACGTCAACATGACGTAGTAGAGCACCAGCGCGATCACCGCGAGGACGACGGTTTCGCGCACTGCCGCGCGCTTGGTGCCGACGCGCTCGTCGGCATCAGCCGAACCCGGCTCCGGGGTGGACGGCGGCTTGGTCGTGACTTCTGGATCGGCCGTACCGGAATCGGGTTGACCCTCGGGCGAGTCGGTCGTTTCAGTCACGGCATCAGCGTAGTCAGCGGTGCCGCACTGTTCGGCGCGGCCGCCGCAGAATCGCCGAAGGGGCGCTGAAAATCAGCGCTTCTCCTTGATCTTGGCTTTCTTGCCGCGCAGCTCGCGCAGGTAGTAGAGCTTGGCGCGACGGACGTCACCGCGAGTCACGACGTCGATGTGGTCGATGTTGGGCGAATGCACGGGGAAGGTGCGCTCGACGCCGACGCCGTAGCTCTCCTTGCGGACAGTGAAGGTCTCGCGGACCCCGCCGCCCTGGCGGCGCAGCACCACGCCCTTGAAGACCTGGATGCGTTCTTTGGCGCCCTCGATGACCTTGACGTGCACATTGATCGTGTCGCCGGGGCTGAAGGCCGGGAGGTCGTCGCGCAGCGACGTCTTGTCGACGAAGTCCAGCGTGTTCATGTCGGAGACACTTCCTTGCGGTCGCGGCTACGTGCCGCTGCTCGCCGCTGCGGGCGGATGAGCAGGCAACTCAGCCGATGGATTCGGACATCTGGGAGTCTCGCGGTGGGCGGTGGCGAGCCGGCCGGCCGACATCCGCTGGAGACAACTGGTCAATTGTGCCAGATCGGGCCCACGCAGCGAAATCACGGGGAATCGCTAGTATCTTTCTGCCACAGGTCGGGACGGCGTTCGCGGGTCCGCTGCTCGGATGCCTGGCGCCGCCAGGCCTCGACGCGGGCGTGATCGCCGGACAACAGCACCTCGGGAACATCAAATCCACGCCAGCTCGGCGGCCTGGTGTACGACGGTCCCTCGAGCGCCCCGTGGGAGTGCGAATCGTCCTGGTGGGATGCCGGATTGCCCAAGACGCTGGGCAACAGCCGCAGCACCGCCTCGATCATCACCAGCGCCGCGGATTCCCCACCCGGCAATACGTAGTCGCCGATGGACACCTCTTCCACGCGCATCCGTGTGCGGGCATCCTCGGCAACCCGCTGGTCGATTCCCTCGTAGCGGCCACAGGCGAACACGAGATGTGATTCGTTGCCCCACCGCTGCGCGGTCGACTGGGTGAACAATCTCCCGGCAGGTGTCGGGACAACCAGAAGCGTCTCCTGGGAACAGATCTCGTCGAGTGCCTCACCCCAGACCGGCGCTTTCATCACCATTCCCGGCCCACCGCCGTACGGCGAGTCGTCGACCGAGCGGTGCACATCGTGCGTCCACCGACGAAGATCGTGCACGTGGAGCTGGACGAGTCCGGACTCAATCGCCTTGCCCGGCAACGATTGCCGCAATGGATCCAGGTACGACGGGAATATCGTCACGACGTCGATTCTCATGACCGTGGGCCCTCACGTCTCCAGGTCCAGGAGACCGTCGGGCGGATCGAGGTCGACGACGCCGTCTTCGAGTGACACCGAGGTGACGATGGCGCTGACGAAGGGCACCAGCAACTCGGGGGCCTGGTCGCGCTTGACCGCCAGCAACTCGCCGGCCGCCGTGTGCAACACCTCGGTGACAGTACCGAGTTCGAGGCCAGCCGTGGTCCGCACCCGAAGACCTTCGAGTTGGTGGTCGTAGTAGGTGTCCGCCTCGTCGATGGGCGGCAGGTCCGCTGAGTCGATCAGGAACACACTGCCTCGCAACGAGTCGGCGCCGTCGCGGTCGGACACGCCGGACAGCCGCAGCAACAGGCGGTTGCCATGCGGCCGAACCGTCTCGACGGTGTAGCTGCGCTCGCGGCGATCCCGTCCCCTGGCCCGCAATATCGAGCCTGGGGCGAATCGAAGCTCCGGGTCGTCGGTGCGAATGTCGACGACAAGTTCACCGGTGACGCCGTGCGCTTTGACCACGCGCCCGACTGTCAACTCCACGCCGACGTCTCCGCTACTGGTCGGTATCCACCACGTCGACGCGAATGCCGCGGCCACCGATGCCGGCGACCAGCGTGCGCAGCGCAGTGGCGGTACGGCCGCCGCGGCCGATCACCTTGCCGAGATCTTCGGGGTGGACGTGCACTTCGACGGTCCGGCCGCGCCGGCTCGTCACCAGGTCGACGCGCACATCGTCGGGGTTGTCGACGATCCCGCGCACCAGGTGTTCGACCGCGTCGACGACGACGGTGCTCATGGCCGGATCAGCTCTCGGTCGCAGGTTCGGCCTGCTCGGCGGCAGCGGCTTCAGCGGCCGGCGCAGCGGCTGCGTCAGCAGCCGGCTGATCAGCGGTCTCGGCCTCGCCGGCCTTATCGGCCGGTTTCTCCGCCGCGGCCTTCTTCGCCGGAGCCTTCTTCTGCTTGGGCTTGGCGGCCTCGGTGTCGGGAGCACCATCAGCGGCGGCCAGGGCCGCGTTGAACAATTCCAGCTTGCTCGGCTTGGGCGCAGCTACCTTCAACCGGCCCTCGGCGCCGGGCAGCCCTTTGAACTTCTGCCAGTCGCCGGTGATCTTCAGCAACTTCAGAACAGGCTCGGTCGGCTGAGCCCCGACCGACAACCAGTACTGAGCGCGCTCGGAGTCGATTTCGATCAGGCTGGGCTCTTCTTTGGGCTGGTACCGGCCAATGACCTCGATGGCCCGGCCTTCGCGCCGGGTCCGCGAGTCTGCGACGGCGATGCGGTATTGCGGGTTGCGGATCTTGCCGAGCCGGGTGAGCTTGATTTTCACAGCCATGGTGAAGCCACTTCTCCTACAGATGTCACGCTGCAATTCAGCGATTCAGGCGGGAATGCCTGGATCCGGTTTTGCCTCGCATGTGTGACCGCCGAGCAAGCACGCAATGCAGGTGGGTCGCGCGACGGACAGCCGCCCATTGTGCCAGAGTCGGCCCTCAAGTCCGAAATTCACTGCAGTGCGGGCCGCCGCTAGAGGATTTTCTGAAAGCATTTCGTTTCGACCCGGCGAGTCATCCGCCAGCCGTCGGCGGTCCGGGAGAATTCGTCGTCGTACCAGAGACCGCAGAACATCACCTGCGCCTTGTTGTCTTCGACGTCGCCGAGCACCATCGGGTTGAAGCAGATTGTGCGCGAGGACGCGGTGTCCCCGTCGATACGGACCGAGAAATTGCCCAGCATGTGGGCGTACATCGGGAAATTCGGCAACACCTCCGCCAGCCAGGCTTTGACCTCGGGATAGTTCCCGTCGATTCCCCCCAGAGCGGTGTAGTCGATGTACGCATCCGGGGTGAAGACGGCGTCGAGATCGTCGAAGCGGCGGGTGTCGATCGCTGTGGAGTAATCGGTGATCAGCTGCTGGATCTCCAACCGGTCGGAGATTTCGGCGTGGCTCAACATGGCTTGATTGAACACCTGCGACGGCAGGAGCTGCGGCGTGGGCCGGTATCCCGCCCGGCGACAATGCGGGTTGCAACGCAAGCCGCTGAGGAGCCGGGCCGGTATCCTCGGTGGCCATGCGGATGCTGATCGCCGCAGTGGCGGCTGCGATCTTCTTTGTCGGCGCCGGGAGCACTGCGTGGGCAGATGCCGGCGTGCAACCGGTCGGCTCGGTGCCCATCCCTGATGGCCCGGCGCAGACCTGGCTGGTGGCGGATCTCGATTCCGGCCAGGTGCTGGCCGCACGTGACGAGAACCTTCGCCATCCGCCGGCGAGCACCATCAAAGTGCTGCTGGCGCTGGTCGCGCTCGACGAGCTGAACCTGGAGTCGGCCGTCGTCGCCGACGCCGCGGACACCCAGGTCGAGTGCAATTGCGTCGGCGTCCAGGCCGGTCACTCCTATACCGCCCGCCAACTCCTCGACGGCCTGCTGCTGGTGTCGGGCAACGACGCGGCCAACACGCTGGCGCACATGCTGGGCGGACAGGACGCGACCGTGGCGAAAATGGACGCGAAAGCCGCGTCGCTCGGCGCGCTGAATACGCACGCCTCGACTCCGTCGGGGTTGGACGGGCCCGGCGGATCAGGCTGGTCGACGGCCCATGACCTGGCCGTCATCTTCCGTGCGGCGATGGCAAACCCGGTGTTCGCTCAGATCACCGCCGAGCCGTCAGCGATGTTCCCGGGCGACAACGGCGAGCGCCCCATCGTCAACCAGGACGAGTTGCTGGCGCGCTATCCAGGCGCGATCGGCGGCAAGACCGGCTTCACCGACGCCGCACGCAAGACGTTCGTCGGCGCGGCGGCTCGCGGCGGGCGTCGCCTGGTGGTCGCCATGATGTACGGGCTGGTGCACCAGGGCGGGCCGACCTACTGGGATCAGGCCGGCAACCTGCTCGACTGGGGGTTTGCCCTCAACAGGCAATCGGCCATCGGCGCGCTGTAAGCTCTTACGACAGTCGTGGTGGTGGTTTCGGCTAGTCTTCCAGTGCCGTGGCATCCAATTGCACAGGAGTTGAACATGACCGCCTGCGGCGTGCCGTCGACCAGCGTCGACACTGTCCGGGGGTTGAGCCGCCAGCCATTACCAGCGATGTCTGCGTTACGTGTATTCAACGCAGGTCCTTGTAAGGAATGAGAGATCGATGATGGCCAAACACCAACAAGCTGCCTCTGGCTCGCCACCTCAGTCCGACAACGAAGATTTCAACGCCCGGGAATCAGAGGTCGACGGGCTGGCAGTGGTGTCCGTCAGCGGAAGCGTCGACATGCTCACGGCACCCGGGCTGTCCGAGGCCATCGAGGCTGCGCTCGCCAAAAAGCCGAAAGGCTTGATCGTCGACTTGTCCAAGGTCGAGTTCCTGGGTTCGGCCGGCATCAGCGTATTGATGAAGACCCGCGACACCCTCGGCGACGGCACCCTGTTCTGCGTGGTTGCCGATGGACCGGCAACACACCGACCGCTCACCCTGCTAGGCATCAACGAGTTGATGAGCCTGTGCCGCAGCCTGGACGACGCAGTCAGCAAACTTACTGACGGCTGATGGTCAGGCCGGCAGGCCGATTCCACTCAGCAACGATGACAGCAGCGCAATACGGCGGTCTTCGAGGTCGGGCTGAGGCAGCACCGCCCGTAGCATCGCCGCTCCGTCAAAAGTGTTGGTAAGCAACGCCACCAGCACCGGGAACGTCTCCTCTGAAAGGCCGTCAGCACCGGGTAGCGCACGCGCGGCGTCACAGATCTTGCTGGTGTACTGCTCGAGAACGTGTTGCAGGGTGGCGTTGAGCTTGACGTCGGTGCGCGCGGCAACCATGAGCTCGTAAAGCACCGCGTTGGTGGGACTACCGGTGATGTCCCGCAGAATTGTCAGGCCTGCCTCCAACGCGGGCCGGTCAGAAGGTATCGCGGCGAACTGCTTGGTGAACGAATCCAGTTGACGCCGAAGCACTTCGTAGGCGGTCGCGGCCATGAAGTCGCCCATGGTGTCGAAGTGCCGGAACAAGGCGCCAACCGAAACCCCGGCGCGCTTGGTGATCACCGCGGCCGACGCTCGGGCGTACCCGACCTCGATGATCGTCGCGATGCTGGCTTCGAGAAGACGCGCCACCGTTTCCTCGCGGCGTTGCTGCTGGGTCCGTGCCATCTGGAGACCTATGCGCTCGAGCCGGCGAACTGTGACCGCTCCGCGCCCGCCCGTAAGTACCGGCCGGACTTCACCGTCTTTCCGTAGCCCTCGCGAAATGTGCCGTCGCGGAACACGATTGCCCCGCCCACGCCGGTTGCCACCACTGCGGCGTCGTTGCGGTTGACCATCCGGCTCAGGCCGCCGTAGAACGGCACCTTTTCCTCGTGGTAGCCGTCCACTGAATCGTCGAGACCCGCCGGATCGATGACCACGAAGTCGGCACGGTCGCCTTCCCGCAACGTCCCGGCGTCGAGGCCGAACCAGTCGGCCACCTCGCCCGTCAAGCGATACACCGCGCGTTCGATCGTCATGAACGGGTGGCCCTCCCGGTAGGCCTCCAGCGTGCGCTTGAGAAACCGCAACGAGAAGTTGTAGAAGGCCATGTTGCGCAGATGGGCGCCGGCATCGGAAAACCCCAGGTGAATACTCGGCTCGTTGGCAAGCTTGTTGAGCTGTTTGGGCCGGTGATTGGCGACGATCGTCGTCCAGCGCACATTGCGCTCACCGTTTTCCACCAGAACGTCGAGGAATGCGTCGAGCGGGTGCAGCCCGCGCTCGTCGGCGATCGCACCGAAGCTCTTACCGATCAGCGTCTGGTCAGGGCACTCGACAATCACGGCCTCGTGCAAATCCCTGTGCCACAACGAGGGACCGAGTTTGACGCGGTCGAACTGGCGACGGAACCTGCGGCGGTACTCTTGGTCGGCCAGCAGTTCGTTGCGCTCGAGCTGGTCACGCAGGTGCAGCGCCGCGGTGCCGGCACCGAACTCTTCGAAGACCGGAAGGTCGATGCCGTCGGAGTACAGCTCGAACGGCACCGGCAGGTGCTGGAAACGCACCTTGGAGCGCAGCAGGAAGTTCAAGAACCGAGTACCCGGGCCGAAGACGTGCGCGGCTAACGGCATCGACTTGGCGTCGGCGGATACCAGAAGGCTCATCCGAACCGCCTTGCGCAGCCCCAACATTGGACTGCTCGCGAGGAAGAACAGCAGCCCCGACTCGGCTTTGGCGACATTGGGCGCACTCTGCAAAATCCGACCGCGTTTGCGTAGCACCTTGATCAGCTTGCGGCGTTCCCGCCATGTCGCGAACGTCGACGGCAGCGCGCGCGAGCGGAAGCGGTCGCCGTCGAGCTTGTCGATCGCCGCATCCATCCCCGACATGCCCAGCATTCCGGCTGCGAGTGCATCGTCGAGCAGCGCCGCCATTTTGTCGAGCTCAGCCTCGGTCGGCTGCACGTCGCGGGTGGTGGCGCGCTCCAGACCCAGCACCGCCGTGCGAAGATCGGAATGCCCCAGCAGCGAGCTGACATTGGGACCCAGCGGCAGACTGTCGAGTTTTTCCACGTACTCCGCGGGCGTCGACCAGGTCTTGTCCTGCAACGCGCCAAAGACGAACTTGCGGGGCACGGCCTCGACCCTGCTGAACAAGTCGGCAGCGTCGTCGGCCTCGGCGTAGACCGTCGAGAGCGAGCACATCCCCAGCAGCACTGTGGTCACACCGTGCCGCACGGATTCGCGGAGGCCCGGATCCAGCAGAACCTCGGCGTCGTAGTGGGTGTGTACATCGACGAAACCGGGGACCACCCACTTGCCCTTCGCGTCGATGACCTCGGGACATCCGGTCTCATCCAGGCGGTCGGAGTCCGCCCCGGACACGATTGCAGCCACCACTCCGTCCCGAATGCCCAGCGTGCGGGTCTGCGGCGTACTGCCGGTGCCGTCGAACCACAATCCGTCTCGAATGATCACGTCGTAGCTCACTGCCGTCCTCCGCATCGTTGGGGTGGTAGGAAATCTAACATAGAGAGTGAGTACTCGCAATCTTTCTTCGGCCGACCTATAGGCGGCCTCTGCTCCTGCCTCGCTGTGCGACGGGGCTGACGGCGGCCAGCAAGGCGGCGAGCTCGGACACCGCGATGTCATTCAGCCGGGCCACCGCGTCGATGATCTCGCCGCGCAACGAAGCGTCCGCGAAGGGCTCAGCGAGCCAGTGGAATTTGTCCACCACCCGATCCCACGAAAGCGGGCGGGTGGGTGATCCCTCGAAGTCGGATTGTTCCCGGTGGACCTGGTGGCCGTCCCGCAGGACGATGCGAACGCGAGCCTGGGTGCGTGCCGGGTAGGCCTCGGTCAGGTCTTCGGCCGGATGAACCTGCACCCGCGCCAGCAGCTCTTGCACGTCGGGGCGGTGGACCCGTTCAGTCTCGAGCTGCTCGGGGCCGACCTGCCCGTCCAGCAGGGCAACGGCCACCAGATACTTGAGGTTGTAGTCGGCCTGCTCTTTGGTCGACGGATGGTCCTTGTTGCCGTAGCGGCCGCCACCGGCAATGTCGAATGCGCCCTGGAACACCTCGAGCGTCACCGCCGCGACGTCATCGGCGGCAATGCCGTGCTCGTCGCGCAGCGCCAGGGTCGCGTCAATTATTACCTGGCCGTGGATCAGCGCGCAGTACTGCTTGAGGTAGGTCTGCTCGACCGCGTTCAATGAACGGTCGGATGTGCGCAGGTCGATCGGCTGATCGAATAGCTGTTCCAGGCCGTTGGGACCCTCGAAAAAGGCTCGCGGACCGGTGATCCCACGGCCGGCGAGCATTGTGGCGTACACGGCCCGCATCCCGGTAATGGCCGGCGAGATGCCCTTCCACGCCGACACCGGCTCAGCGTGCACCGCGGCGAGCGACACGTTGTCGGCCGCGGACGCGGCGATCGCGTCGGCCGTGCGGGACGCGTCCAGACCGAGCAGCTTGGCTGAGCCGGCCGCTGCCGAGATCGCCAATTGCAACGCATGATTGAGGCCACGGTCCATCACCGGAACCGCTGCGCTGAAACGACATTGGACCTCGTAGGCGACCGCGAGTGCGAGCAGGAAGTCCGCCCCGGCGGCGTCAACGTGTTCAGCGACGGCGAACACCGCTCCAAAGTTGTCGGCGGGATGACACAGACCGCCGGGAGTCAGGTAGGTGTCGAGTAAGTCGGGATAGCGCACCAGCACCGCGTTGAAGAAGGCCGCCTGATCCACCGACGCACGGCCACCGCCCACAAAAGTTGCGGTCCGACGGCCGCTGAACTGTTCGGCGTGGGCACGGACGGCGGGGATCAACTCGCCGTCAAGAGCACCGACCGCACAGGCGACGCTGTCCAAGACATTGCGCTGCAGCGTCGCCCGTGCCGCCTCACGAAGATCGGATTGGCCGGCGCCGACCACGAATTCAGCGAGCCGATCGGCAGTATATGTCATGACGTACGTGTCTCGAAAAATGTTGGTGTGTCAGCTTTCCCGTTCCTTGCATGCTCGATCCGCCGGTGCATGTCGTCGGATATGCCCGGCATCTCCGCCAGATCGAACCAGCGGGCTTCGAGGCTTTCGTCGTCTGCGGGGAACGGTTCGCCGGCCACCCAGTCCATCCGGAACACATGATCGAGGTATTGCGCACAGTCTCCGTTGGCATGGACGACCATGCGGGTCACGTGCACCCAGGCCAGTCGTCGCGCCACCGCGTCGATACCGCTCTCCTCCAACACTTCTCGGACGGCGCAGTCGGCCGGATTCTCACCCGGCTCGACAATCCCGGTGACAGGCGTCCACGCATGGTTGTCGGCGCGTTTGATCAGAAGCACCTGTTGGTCACGAATCACCACCGCGGTGATGCCGGGCAACCACAGCGGCGCGTGCCCGATGTGCTCACGGAGTTCAACGATGAATTCAGGGATCGGCACTGCCGGCGCTCCGCTCAGTAGAATTGCCCGCGCAGAACAACGACGTCCGCGCGGTGCAACACCTCGGGGCCGTAACGCGGATCGTCGTAGTAGCACAACAGATCTGCCGACGCGCCATCGTCCAGGCTTGGACGGTCGAGCCACTCCCGGGCGTCCCAGCACGCGGCGCCGAGCGCGTCGGTGGGGCTCATCCCGATCCGGGTCAGCGCCTCGACCTCGTCGCCGATCCGGCCGTGGGCGATCATGCCGCCCGCATCGGTGCCGGCGTAGATCGGCACGCCGGCCTCTCGGGCGGCGGACAACCGGGGATAGCAGTTGGCATACAGATCGCGCATGTGGGCGGCGTACATCGGATACTTGCCGGCCGCGTCGGCGATGCCGGGAAAGTTCTCGACGTTGATCAGCGTGGGCACCAGGGCGGTTCCGTGTTCGACCATCAACTCGATGATGTCGTCGGTGAGCCCGGTGCCGTGTTCGATGCAGTCGATACCCGCCTTGATCAGTCCGGGCAGCGCGTCCTCGCCGAAGACGTGCGCGGTGACTCGAGCACCGTTGGCGTGGGCGGCGCCGATTGCCGCGGTGAGAATGTCGTCGGACCACAGCGGTGCCAAATCGCCTAAGCCGCGGTCGATCCAGTCGCCGACGAGCTTGACCCAGCCGTCACCCCGCTTTGCCTGCTCGGCCACCGCGTCAGGCAACTGCGACTCGTCGTCGAGATCGATCGGCAACCCGGGGATGTAACGCTTGGGCCTGGCCAGGTGCCGACCGGCGCGAATGATGCGGGGCAAGTCGTCGCGGTTGTCCAGGCTGCGGGTGTCGATCGGCGATCCGCAATCGCGCAGCAGCAGCGCGCCGACCTCACGCTCGGCCTCCGCCTGTGCGATCGCCTCGTCGAGTTCGACGCCACCCTGCGGACCCAGCCCGACATGGCAGTGCGCATCGACCAGGCCGGGCAGAATCCAGCCGCCGTCGAAAATCGTGTCGGCATCAGCGACCGGTTCGCGACTGATGCGCCCGTCGACGATCCAGAGTTCGATGGGTTCTTCGTCGGGTAGCCCGACCCCCCGAACGTGGTGCGGCACTACTTGTTGCCGGGGAATTTCAGCTTGGACAAGTCGAAGTCGGCCAGCCCCGGCGGTAATTCGTCCAGCCCCTGCGGCATGTTGGACAGGTCGGGGAAACCGGCCGGCATACCTGCGCCGAGCGGGCCGCGGGCCTTGGGCGGCGTCGGTCCACGCTTCTTGCCCTTCTTGCCCTTGCCTTTTGAGTTTTTGCGGGTTGCCGACTTACGGCCGAGCCCGGGTATGCCCATGCCGCTGACCATCGACGACATCATCTTGCGCGCTTCAAAGAAGCGATCGACCAGCTGATTGACTTCAGACACCGCTACGCCTGAGCCGTTGGCGATGCGCAGACGGCGTGATGCGTTGATGATCTTCGGGTCGGCCCGCTCCTGCGGGGTCATGCCGCGGATGATGGCCTGCAACCGGTCGAGTTGACGGTCGTCGACCGCGGCCAGCGCCTCCTTCATCTGACCTGCGCCCGGCAGCATTCCCAGCAGGTTGCCGATCGGGCCCATCTTGCGGATTGCCAGCATCTGCTCGAGGAAGTCTTCGAGCGTGAGCTCGCCGGAGCCGATCTTGGCCGCGGCGGCCTCGGCCTGCTCGGCGTCAAAGACCTGCTCGGCCTGCTCGATCAAGCTCAGGACATCGCCCATGCCCAGGATGCGGCTGGCCATCCGGTCTGGATGGAAGACGTCGAAATCTTCCAGCTTCTCGCCGGCCGATGCGAAAAGAATTGGAACGCCGGCTATTTCGCGCACCGACAGCGCGGCACCACCGCGGGCGTCGCCGTCCAGCTTCGTCAGCACCACACCGGTGAAACCGACACCCTCACCGAACGCCTGCGCGGTGGCCACCGCGTCCTGGCCGACCATCGCGTCCAGAACGAAGATCACCTCGTCGGGATCGACGGCAGCCCGGATGGCGCCGGCCTGGGCCATCATCTCCTCGTCGATACCTAACCGTCCGGCGGTGTCGACGATCACGACGTCGAAGTGCCGGGCCCTCGCCTCCGCGAGCCCGGCCGCGGCCACCGCGACCGGATCACCGGGGCCGGCGTCGCGATCGGTGTCCGCCGAGGTGCCCGGGTGCGGGGCGAAGACCGCGACCCCGGCCCGCTCCCCCACGATTTGGAGCTGGTTGACTGCGCCCGGTCGTTGCAAGTCGCAGGCGACCAGCAGCGGGGTGTGCCCCTGTTTGCGAAGCCACAGCGCCAGCTTTCCCGCCAAGGTGGTCTTGCCCGAACCCTGAAGACCGGCCAGCATGATCACGGTCGGCGGTGTCTTGGCGAACGCCAACTGCCGGGTCTGGCCGCCGAGGATGGCAACCAGTTCGTCGTTGACGATCTTGACGACCTGCTGGGCCGGGTTCAGGGCCCCGGAGACCTCCGCACCCTTGGCGCGGTCTTTGATCCGGCTGACGAACGCGCGGACGACGGGCAGCGATACGTCGGCCTCCAACAGCGCCAGCCGGATCTCGCGGGTGGTCGCGTCGATGTCGGCGTCAGTCAGGCGGCCCTTGCCGCGAAGTCCTTGCAAGGCACCGGTGAGCCGATCGGACAGCGATTCAAACACGCAGACCAGCCTAGCGGGGCGCGAATATCGACGCCCCTCCTGCTCATGGCTCGCGTTGCCCAACGGATAGACGGGTGGCTGCGAACGCGCGGGCTCGGTTAGACCGCGGCCGCGCCTTGCGGGCTCTTTGGACCCTCCAGGACCGCCAGCAAGTGGTGCTCGATCGCCGATCGGGTGCTCGAACCGGGCTCACCGGACGCCTTGGAGGCCGCGCTGCGCTCTGGTAGCGCAATACAGAACACGTCGTCGACCATCGATCCCCGGGTGGTGACCTTGGCCCAATCGATATCTACCCCGGCGCGTTCCAGTGCACCGGTGAGCAGCGCGAGCAGACCCGGGCGGTCGTTGGCCCGGATCTCGATGATCAGTCGGCCCGGTGGGCCTTCGAACCACATGATCCGCGGTGGTGCGGACGAGTGATGGACCGGAACAGCGGTCGGTGTTTCCCCGATCGGCTTGGGTTTCGTGTCGGCGGCCCGCTGCTCCAGCGCAGCCAACACATCGGTCTGCCCACCCAGCGCGCGGATGAGCTGCTGACGCAGCAAGCCCGACGCGGGGGGACTGCCGAAGTGTGGTGACACCACGAATTCGCTGATCGCCACGCCGTCCTGCACGTTGATCGACGCTGAGTGGACGCGCAAGGAGTTCAGCGTCAGCACTCCGGCCGCTTTGGAGAGCAGGCCCCGCTGATCCGGCGAGATCACGACCGCATGGTGCAGCCGCCGGTCGGCGCTCGGTCGCAGTTCGACGTGCACTTTGCGATCAGCGGCCAACGTCATGTACTCGGGGTCCAGCGGATCACCGTGCGGCAACGTCTCGCCGTTCATCGCCATCCGAGAGCGCCGCACGAGATCACCGACCAGCGAGGCTTTCCAGTCACTCCACACCCCGGGCCCGGTGGCCAACGAGTCGGCCTCGGTCAGTGCGTGCAACACGTCCAGCAACACCGGGTCGCCGTTCAGCGCATCACAGACCGTGGCAATGGTCCGCGGATCGTTCAGGTCTTGCCGGGTCGCGACCTTGGCCAACAACAGGTGGTGGAACACCAGCTTGGACAGCATCTCAATGTCCGACGGCCACATGCCCAGCCTGGTGCCGATCTGGGTGGCCAGCTGCGCGCCCAGCACGCAGTGGTCGGCGTCGCGCCCCTTACCGATGTCGTGCAGCAGGGCAGCCAGGATCAACAAGTCCGACCGTGCCACCCGGGTGGTGAAAATCCTTGCCCGCGAGACTGTTTCGGCGAGGTGGCGATCGACGGTCCAGATGTGCACCACGTCGCGCGGCGGAAGGTCACGCACCGCTCCCCACTCCGGGAAGAGCCGACCCCACAACCCGGTACGGTCCAGGGTTTCGATGACCGCGATGGTGTCCGGGCCCGCGGTCAACATGACGAGCAAATTGTCCAGCGCGTCGCGCGGCCACGGAGTCGGCAACTCGGGCGCGGTATCGGCCAACCGGGTCAGTGTGGACACGGCGATCGGTAAACCGGTGACCGCTGACGCCGCCGCCACCCGCAGCAGTAGCGCGGGGTCGCTCTGCGGTCGAGCATCGCGAGCGAGCACGATCTCGCCGGCGTACTCGACCACACCCTCGTCGAGCGGTCGACGCGGGCGCCGCCGGATCGCCGACATCCCCCGTCGCGGAAGCGCATTGGACGCGGTCCGCAGCCCGGCATCGACGCGATAACTGATCGTGCGTCCCACGTCGGACAGCACCCGTGACAAATCGAAGCGGTCGCCGATGTGCAGTGCTGCGCTGATCTCGTCGGCGAACTGGGCCAACACCTGATCATGCCCCCGGCCTGAGACGCGGTGCAGTTCGGTGCGGACGTTGAGCAGAGTCAGGTGAGCGCCGGTCAGCGAACCCAGCGGGTCGTCGGATTCGCCCACGGCCAGCCGGTCGGTCAGGTGAGCGACGGCCAACGCGTCGAGCAGTTGAATATCGCGCAGGCCGCCGCGACCCGACTTCAGATCGGGCTCGGCGCGGTGGGCGATCTCGCCGAAGCGGCGCCACCGGGCGTGCGTCTCGTCGACCACCTCACCGAAGATGGACTGGATCCCGGACCGCCACTGACGGCGGATTCCGTCGATGAGGCGGCCCGACAGTTCCTCGTCACCGGCGATGTGCCGGGTATCGAGCATCGCCAGGCAGGCGGAGACGTCTGCGCTGGCGACCTTCAGCGTCTCGGCAACCGTACGCACACTGTGATCAAGACGAATGTTGGCGTCCCACAACGGATACCACAGCGAATCGGCGACGTCGCGGACCGCATCGGTGTTCATGCCGTCGTGCAACAACAACAAGTCCAGGTCGGAGTAGGGCACCAGCTCCCGGCGGCCCAGCGAACCGGTGGCGACGATGGCGAACCCGCTGCCGGGCATGATCCCGATCTCGGAAGCCTTTGTCGTCAACCAGAACTCGTGCAGTTCCCCCCACGCTTCGCGAAGGGCAGCTGAGTCCAGCTCACTCGACCCGCGGGCAAGCAGTTTCTCCCGGGCGGCAGCCAAATCGTTTGCCGCGCCGGTTATTTTGCCCGCCGTGGCTTCGTGTCCTGGCGGAGCAGGTGATTCGTGCTCGCGCTGCGTCATTCCAATCCTGGTCGGATGGGCAGAGCCGAAGCAGTGTTCGCCCGGCCGGCGTCAGATCGCATCGGCTCCGCGCTCACCGGTACGCACCCGCACCACGGTTTCCACGGGGCTGACCCACACTTTGCCGTCCCCGATCTTACCGGTCCGAGCCGAGCGCACGATGCTGTCCAGCACCTTGTCGGCGTCGTAGTCCTCGACCAACACCTCGACGCGCACCTTCGGCACGAAGTCGACCGAGTACTCAGCACCCCGGTAAACCTCGGTATGCCCCTTCTGCCGGCCGTAACCCTGGACCTCGCTGACCGTCATCCCCAGGATGCCAACCTGCTCGAGGCTGGCCTTGATGTCCTCGAGGGTGAACGGCTTGACGATCGCAGTGATCAGCTTCATTTTCTATTCCGCCTCTACTTTGTCGCCCACTCGATCTTCCGCGCCGTTAGCGCTGTCCGGCACTGGCAGACTCGCATGTGGAAGAACAGAGCCGGTAGCTGTCGCGAAATCGTAACCGCTCTCCGCGTGCTGAGCCTCGTCAACGCCGGCGGCTTCTTCCTCCGGACTCAGACGCAGCCCGATCGTGTACTTGAGTATCAGGGCAAGGATGAGAGTGACGATGGCCGAGTAGAACAGCACGCTGAACGCGCCGATCGCCTGGCGCTCCAGTTGGCCCCAGCCGCCGCCGTAGAACAAGCCCTTCGACACTCCGGCCACGCCGTTGATGGCAGGGCTCTCCGGGGCGGCAATCAGACCGACCAGCAGCGTGCCCGCCAAACCACCGACCAGGTGCACGCCGACCACATCCAGCGAGTCGTCGAAGCCGAACTTGAATTTCAGCCCAACCGCCAGGGCGCAGAGAGAACCGCCCACCACGCCGATGATCAACGCGCCCAGCACATTCACCGACGAGCAGGACGGTGTGATGGCGACCAACCCGGCCACCACGCCCGAGGCCGCACCCAGCGTCGTCGCGTGCCCGTCGCGGATCCGCTCGGTGACCAGCCACGCCAGCATCGCTGCGGCCGTGGCGACGGTGGTGGTGATGAAAGTCGAAGCAGCGACGCCGTTGGCGCTGGTCGCCGAACCGGCGTTGAACCCGTACCAGCCGAACCAGAGCAGGCCGGCGCCGAGCATCACGAACGGCACATTGTGCGGGCGGAATAACGTGCCGGGCCAGCCTTTGCGCTTCCCGAGCACGATCGCCAGGACCAGGCCGGCGGTACCGGAGTTGATATGGACCGCAGTTCCGCCGGCGAAGTCGATTGCGTGCAGCTTGTTGGCAATCCAACCGCCGTGCTCGGCGGTGACGCCGTCGAACGAGAAGACCCAGTGCGCAACCGGGAAGTAGACCAGGCTCGCCCAGAGTCCGGCGAACACCAGCCAGGCGCTGAACTTCAGCCGGTCGGAGACCGCACCGGAGATCAACGCGACGGTGATGATCGCGAACATCAGCTGGAATGCGACGAACACGTTCATCGGTAAGGTGCCCGCCAGCGGGATGTCAGTCGCCGCTTTACCTGCGGCCGCGGCGGCAGAGTTGCCCCCGATGAGGCCTTTCAAGCCGAAGTATTCGGTCGGGTCACCAAAGAAGTTGGCTTTGTCATTGCCGAATGCCACCGAGTAGCCGTAGAGCACCCACAGCACCGTCACGACGCCCATCGCGCTGATGCTCATCATGATCATGTTGAGCACGCTTCTGGCACGCACCATGCCGCCATAGAAGAATGCCAGTCCCGGGGTCATCAACAGCACCAACGCAGAACTTGCCAGCATCCAAGCGGTATCGCCGGTATCGGGCTGGCCCATCAACGGGAAACTCACTCGCTATCACCTCATCTCGGCCATCGACAGCCGCCAGACAGATGACTGCGGCCTGCACGAGAACCTTGCAAAGCGGTTGTTACAGAAAGCGGCGCGCAAAGGTTTCGCCGGTGTTACATCTGCTCGGCGTTCCGCCTCGGGTCGCCGCGGGTCGCCGTGAATTAGCCGCGGCGATCGCAAGCGCGGCGCAGCCGGTCGCCGCGGGTCGCCGCCAATCAGCCGAGCAGCGCGTCGACGAAGGCAGCCGGCTCGAACGGGGCCAGATCATCGGGCCCTTCGCCCAGTCCCACCAGCTTGACCGGCACTCCCAGCTCCTGCTGAACACGAAAAACAATGCCGCCCTTGGCTGTGCCGTCGAGTTTGGTCAGCACCGCCCCGGTGATGTCGACCACATCGGCGAACACCCTCGCCTGCGCCAAGCCGTTCTGCCCGATGGTGGCGTCGAGTACCAGTAGCACCTCGTCGACGGCCGCCCGCCGGCTCACCACCCGTTTGACCTTGCCGAGCTCGTCCATCAGCCCGGTCTTGGTGTGCAGTCGACCCGCGGTGTCGATCACGACGACGTCGGCGCCCGTCTCGATGCCTTTGTCGACGGCATCGAAGGCGACCGCCGCCGGGTCGGCGCCCTCGGGTCCCCGGACCACTTCAGCGCCCACCCGTGAAGCCCAGGCCTGCAATTGATCGGCGGCGGCCGCCCGGAAGGTGTCGGCGGCGCCCAGCACGACGCGGCGGCCGTCGGCGACCAGCACGCGCGCAAGTTTTCCGACGGTGGTGGTCTTCCCGGTGCCGTTGACGCCGACGACCAGTAGCACCGACGGGTGGTCATCGTGCGGAAGGGCACGGACTGAGCGGTCCAGGCCCGGTTGCAGCTCGCCGATCAGCACGTCCCGCAGTACCGCGCGCGCGTCGGCCTCGGTGTGTACGTCGCTACTGGCCAGCCGGGTGCGAAGTTGAGCCACCACCGAGCTGGTCACCGTCGGACCGAGGTCGGCGATCAGCAGGGTGTCTTCGACCTGCTCCCAGGAATCTTCGTCGAGATCGCCGCCGCCGATGATCCCCAACAGGCTGCGTCCCAAGGCATTTTGTGACCTGGCGAGCCGGCCACGAAGTCGCTCCAGCCGACCCTCGGTCGGCGCGATGTCCTCAACCTCAGTGGGCGGTTCGGGTGCTGTTTCGACTGGCGGCGCGATCGAATCTTGTGCGGGCGGTTCTACTTCCGAGATGGAAGGCTTCGGCGCCTCGCGCGCAATGGTCGCGTCGTCGCCGACCGAGGACACTTGGCTGGTGTCGACGCGCTCAGCGGTATCGGTACGACTGAACGTAATTCCCGAGGATGCGGTGTAACCGCCCGAGCGGTCCAAAGTGGGCGTTTGCTCGGGGCCCGAGAGGCTGATCTGCCGGCGGCGGTAGCGCAGCAATCCCACGGCCAGGGTGGCGATGACGAGCAGTGCGGCGACAACTGCGATCGCGATCCAGAGGGTTTCAGACACCTCGCCATTGTTCCAGTGGCATCGATCGACCTAGTGCCGGGTAGTTGGTCGTCTGGGCCTGGTCGGATGCGGCGCCCCGCACGTCGGTGAGAATGCAATGCCGATCAGGTCGTCGCGACCAACTGGTTGACCTGCTGACCGCGCATTCGTTGCGAGATCACCGTGGTGATGCCGTCGTCGCGCATCGTCACGCCGTACAGCGAATCGGCGACTTCCATGGTCGGCTTCTGGTGGGTGATGACGATCAGCTGGGACTTGGCCCGCAGTAGCTCGAAAAGCCCGATCAGCCGGCGCAGGTTGGTGTCATCGAGCGCCGCCTCGACTTCGTCCATGATGTAGAACGGCGACGGGCGGGCCCGGAAGATGGCCACCAACATCGCCACTGCGGTCAGCGACTTTTCGCCGCCGGACAGCAGCGAAAGTCGTTTGACCTTCTTGCCGGGCGGGCGGGCCTCCACCTCGATGCCGGTGGTGAGCATGTCGTCGGGGTTGGTGAGGAAGAGCCGGCCCTCGCCGCCGGGGAACAGCGAGGCAAAAACCCCTTGGAACTCCCGCTCTACGTCGATGTAGGCGTCGGTGAACACCTGCAGAATGCGGGCGTCGACATCGGCGACGACGTCCAGCAGATCTTTGCGCGCCGCCTTGACGTCCTCGAGCTGAGTGGACAGGAAGTTGAAGCGCTCTTCCAGCGCGGCAAACTCCTCCAGAGCCAGCGGGTTGACCCGGCCCAACTCGGCGAGTTCACGTTCGGCGCGTTTGGCGCGACGCTCCTGGGTGGGCCGGTCGAACTGCAGCGGTGCCGGCGCTGTCACCTGCTCACCGCGGTCGCGGGCCTGCTCGTATTCGGCCATCTCCAGCTCGGTTGGCGGTAGCGACACCTGCGGGCCGTATTCGGCAACCAGAACGTCCGGCGTCATGCCGAATTGCTCGAGCAC
>JAVHWH010000338.1:0-5200 GCA_032159915.1 Mycobacterium sp. | reverse complement strand
GCGCGCTGTCAAGCCAGGCGCTCAGCCCTGCGGTCGCTTGCCGTTCGCGACCTCATCGGGGTAGCCGTCGTAGAACGGCACGTAGCCGTCCTCGCGGCCGGCCAGCACGTACAGCGGATCCGCGATGTCGGCACCGTAGGCCTGTTCGCGCAGATCGACCTTGCGGCTCTTGAATGTGGTGGTGTGTTCCATCGAATCCACCACCCGCAGGAACAGCGGCAGCGCGTACACCGGCAGCTGCGAGTAGACGGTCTCGGCCAGCGCGTTGCCGTCGAAGTCGACGCCGTCGCGCAGCTTGATTGCCGCCATTCCGGCCCGGCCGCCGGTGCGCGGGATCTCCACCCCGAAGACGGTGCATTCTTCGACGGCCTTGTTCGACGACAGCGCCCGCTCCACCTGGGTGGTGGCGACGTTCTCGCCCTTCCAGCGGAAGGTGTCGCCGAGCCGGTCGACAAACGCGGCGTGCCCCATGCCCTGCGGGCTCATCACGTCGCCGGTGTTGAACCAGCAGTCACCGTCGCGGAAAGCATTGCGCACCAACTTCTTTTCGCTGGCGCTCGGGTCGGTGTAGCCGTCGAAGGGCTGCAGCCTGGTGACCGGGCTGAGCAGTAGACCCGGCTCGCCGGTGGCGACCCGCTGTACCCGGCCGTCGGCACCACGCAGCGGCGCTCCGGTGTCGGTGTCGTACTGGACGTAGGCCCCCGGCAACGGCGAGAAACCGGCCGACTTCGGCACGTTGAACACGTTGATGAAGGCGGTGTTTCCCTCACTGGCGGCATAGAACTCACACACCCGCTCGATGTTGAACCGCGAGGTGAACTCGTCCCAGATCTCGGGCCGCAACCCGTTTCCCGCGATCAGCCGCACCTTGTGCGCGCGGTCGGTCGGCTTGGCCGGCTGGTTCAGCAGATACCGGCAGATCTCGCCGATGTAGATGAACGCCGTTGCGTCGCTGGCAATCACCTCGTCCCAGAACCGCGACGCCGAGAACGACTTGCCCAGCGCCAGGGTCGCCCCGGAGTTGATCACCGATCCCATCGCGACGGTCAGAGCGTTGTTGTGGTACAGCGGCAGGCAGCTGTACAGCGTGTCAGAACCCCTGAGCCGCAAGCCAATTCCGCCGAACGCGGCCAGCGCGGCCAGCCACCGCTTGTGGGTCATCACGCTGGCCTTCGGGTGGCCGGTGGTGCCGGACGTGAAGATGTAGAACGCGGTGTCCTTGGCCAGCACGGCGGACGCCGACGGTGGATTGCTGGTGGGCGCGGTGGCCGCCAGGCGTTCCATCTCCTCGATGGTCGTCGGGGCGATCTCCAGCCCGCCGCACTCGTCCACCGCATCGATGAAATCCGCTTCGGCGACCAGGACTTTGGCGTTCAACAGACCCAGACTGTGCGCCAGCACTTCGCCGCGTTGATGGTAGTTGAGCATCCCGGCGATCGCGCCGCACTTGACCACGGCCAGCATCATCAGCACGGCGTTCGGTGAGTTGCGCAGCATGATCCCGACGACGTCGCCGCGGCCGACACCGCGCGCCGCCAGCACCGCCGCGTAGCGGTTGGCGGTGGCGTTGGCCTCGCGGTAGGTCAGCTGCTGGTCACCGAACCGGAGAAACACCTTGTCGCCCAACCGGGCGGCGCGTTCCTGAAAGACCTTGCCGATCGAGGTCTTGGAGGTCGGCCGGGCCAGCAGCCCGGTGACCACGCCGCGGACGATCACGGGGACATCGGTCACCAAGCCAGGCAGCTGGCTGGCGATGTCGGTCAACCCGACCGACGTCTGGTCTCCTGCGTTCTTTCCGGACACAACCCACCCTCGTTTCGCGCACCAGCAGATGGCGGCCAGCCTAACGCTGCGGCGATGCCGACCCCGCTCAGCGGGGTGTGCAGGCCGCGATCGCTGCCGCAACATCGTCGACGACCACCAGCCGGTCCATCGCTGCCTGTGACACGTAGCCGGCGTCGAGGAGCCCGGACAACCAGGCCCGCAGCCCGTCGAAGTGTCCGCCGGGATCCAGCAGCACCACCGGCTTGTCGTGCATGCCGAGATACCCGCCAGTCCAGGCCTCGAAGAACTCCTCCAGTGTGCCGATGCCGCCCGGCAACGTGATGAACGCGTCGGCGCGGTCCTCCATGATCTGTTTGCGCTCGCGCATCGTGTCGGTGACGATCAGCTCGTCGGCGTCGCGGTCGGCGACTTCGCGGCGCACCAGCGCCGCCGGGATGACGCCGACGGTCCAGCCGCCGTGCGCCCGGGCGGCAGTGGCCAGCGCGCCCATCGCCGAAACGTTGCCGCCGCCCCAGACCAGGGTCCAGCCACGATCGGCGATCGCCTTCCCGACCTCGGCGGCCAGCGCCAGCAGCTCGGGGTCGGTGGGGCCGGACGCGCAGTAGACGCAGACCGCATGCGGATGAGGTGCATCGCGTTGGGGAGGCACAGTCGAACCGTAGTAGATCTACCACCGTTGCCGCCGAGCGCATTTGGGCCTAACTGCATCCGGTCCGGCGCGCGCGCCATAAACTCCGGCCGTGCCGAGTGGTTGGGTTGCCGCGCCGCAAGACGCCGCGCTGCGCGGTGTCACGGCCGCATTGCAGGACACACAGCATTCCGGGGTGGCGATCCGTGGAGCTGACGGTGTCGGCAAGACGCTGCTGGCCCGAAGTGCCGCCGACGCGTCCGGGGCGAGGGTCCATTGGGTGGTGGGTACCCCGACTGAGCAGGCCATCCCGTTCGGCGCGTTCCGGACGCTGCTGGCCGGTACCGACCTCAGCGGCGCCGCGCGGCCGGCCGATCTGCTGCGCGCCGCACACGACCGGCTCACCAGGCAAGCACAGCTTTTCGTCGTCGACGACGCGCACTACCTCGACCGGATGTCCGCCACGCTGATCTATCAGCTGGCCCTGAGCGGCTCGGCACGACTGATCGTCACGGTCCGCTCCGATACCGAGTTGCTGGACGCCGTCCAGGCGCTGTGGGACGACGGGCTGCTGACCCTGATCGAGGTCGGCCCGTTGGACGCGGCGGCGACGGCGGCGCTGCCGGGCGTGATCGACGCCTACCTGTCCGGCCTGCCGCCGCCGGCCCGCACGACACTGGACTACCTGGCGATGGCCGAGCCGCTGCGGCGCGACGACCTGGCCGCGTTGGCCGGCGAGGAGGCCGTCGAACAGGCCCAACTCGCCGGCGCGGTAACCGTGAACGACGACGGGCTGATCTACTCGGCGCATCCGCTCTACGTGGCCCGAGCGGCCGCGGTGCTGGCCCCGGACACCGGGCGGGCGCTACGCATGTCGCTGGTTGAACGACTCGCGGCCGCCCCGCCCGGGCACATCGGCGACCAATTGCGGCTCGCGGTGCTGGGCGTCGACCAACACACGTCCGGTGCCGACCTGGTGGCCGCGGCTCAGCAGGCGCTGCGGTTCGGCGAGCTCACTCTGGCCGAGCGGCTGGCCCGCGCGGCGCTGGACCGTTCGGACGGGCTGGCCGCGCGGCTGGCGCTCGGCTACGCGCTGGCCTGGCAGGGCCGCGGACGAGAAGCCGACGCGGTACTGGCCGCGGTGGATCCCGAGCAGTTGTCGCAGCCGGAGCTGATGGCGTGGGCGCTGCCACGCGCGGCCAACCAGTTCTGGATGCTCGGCCAGCCGGCGCAGGCCACCGCATTCCTGCACGCCACCCGCAACCGGGTCGCGGCACCGGGCGCGCAGGCGACCCTCGACGCGCTCTCGGCGACCTTTGCGATGAACGCCGGCACGCCACTGCGCACCCTGCGGATTGCCGATGAGGTGCTGGCGTCGCCGCACGCCGACGCGGTGGCGGTGGGGTGGGCGGCCTCGGCGGCGGCGCTGAGTTCGGCCCGCACCGGAGCGCTCGAGCACGTCGAAGCCCTGGCCCGGCGGGCGACCGCCGCCGACCATCCCGGCCTGTTGCGGTTCACCAGCGGCTTCGGCCGGATCACCGCCCTGGTGATGGCCGGCCGGCTGACCGAGGCCCGGATGCTGGCTCAGCGCTACACCGACTTCGCCGAGTTGCAGCAGCCGGGCCGGGCGATCGGCGAGACGCTGGTGGGCTACGTCGCGATCGCCCAGGGCGACTTCGACACCGCGGTGACGCTGCTGAGCCGGGCCGCCGGCCCGCTGGCCCGCACCGGCTACTCCTGGGGTCCGCTGTCGTTGATGCTGCTGTCCCAGGCGCTCGGCCAGCAGGGGGAACAGCTGCAGGCGGCGAAGGTTCTCAGCCGGGCGGAGTCATTGCACGGGCTGAAGTCGTCGTTGTTCGCTCCAGAGTTGGCGTTGGCGAAAGCGTGGTCGAAGGCGGCCCGCGGCGACGCCACCGGCGCTATCGAAGCCGCCCGGGAAGCGGTGCAGACTGCCGAGCGCGGGGGCCAGTCGGCCATCGCGGTGCGCGCGTTGCAGGACTGTGCACGCCTCGGCGATGTGCGCGCCGTGCAGCGGGCCGGACGCTTGGCCGGCGACGTGAATTGTGTGCTGGCGCGGCTGACGGTGGCCCACGCCCGGGCTTTGGCTCACGGCGACGCGGCGGCGCTGGCCGATGTCGCCGCCGACCTGGCCGACCGGGGTCTGCATCCGGCCGCTGCAGACGCGACCCGACAAGCCGAGCGGCTGTAGTTCTACGTACTGTTCGGAGCCCGATGGTGGCTGCGGTGACGGTGTACCGGAGGCGTTGTGCTTCCGGGGTTTTGATCCACCGGGCCGCCGATGGCGGACGGATCCCCGGGTTCCGGTGCCGAAGGGTCGGGGTCCAGATACGGCTCGACATCCGAGGCCGCAGGCGACCACGCGGGGACACTGGCCTGGCCGAGTGGCGCCGGCCCGATGAGCACCGCGCAGGCCAGCGCAATCATTCCCATGCATAGGCCGCGCGCGACCCGCAACGACGCCGACTTCGCCATGTGATCCAGGTTACGACGCTGTTACGGATCCTCACCCAGTTCGACGCACACAGATTCATCGCGGTTTGCCATACCTTTGGTATCCACCTGACGCTGCGCCCGTGAACGCGAGCTCAACTGCTCAGGTAGGTGCGCAGCATGGTCACGGCGTCGGTGATCTGGTGGATGGGCACCAGCTCGTCGCGGGTGTGCGCGAGGTTGGGGTCGCCGGGGCCGTAGTTGACCGCGGCGGTTCCGCGGGCGGCAAAACGCGACACGTCGGTCCAGCCGTACTTGGCTCGCACCTGCCCGTTG
>JAVHWH010000363.1:0-10749 GCA_032159915.1 Mycobacterium sp. | reverse complement strand
ATTCCAGCCGAACCCCCAGCAGCCTTACCGGACGGTCGAGTTGGAACAGATCCAGTACGCGCAACGCCGCCGCGGCAATGACGCCGGCGTCGGTGGTGGGCTCGTCGAGTTTGCGGATCTTGGTCCGGGTGTAGAACGTGTCGGTGCGCACCGTCACCGCCACCCGGGTGACGATTCGCGACTCCGCCACCACCTCGCTCAGTGCTCGTCTCGCCAATCGCGTTACGGCGGACTCCATTTCGGCTCGATCGGTGAGGTCCTGTGGGAAGGTGACGACGTGGCTGCGGGAACGCGGGACCCACGGTGCGGAGCTGACCGTGTCGTCCCCGCCGCCGTTGGCCAGCAGCAGCAACCACAGCCCGGTCCGGGGCCCGAACGTCGACGTCAGCAATTCGGCGTCGGTGTGCGCCAACTGCCACACCGTCGTGATATCCAGGCCGGCAAGCTTTTTCGCTGTCTTGGGGCCGACGCCCCACAGTGCGTCGACCGGCCGATCGCCCATCACAGTCATCCAGTTCGAGTCAGTGAGCGTGTAGATTCCGGCCGGCTTCGCGAAGCCGGTCGCGACCTTGGCGCGCTGTTTGTTGTCGCTGATGCCGACCGAGCACGACAAGCCGGTGGCTGAGGTGACGACTTCGCGGATCTCCCGGGCCAGCGCGTCGGGGTCCTCCACATCGGCGCCGAGATATGCCTCATCCCATCCCCAGACCTCCACCGGGTGGCCAAGGTCGCGCAGCAAGGCCATCACCTGTTCGGAGGCGGCGTCATACGCCTCGGGATCCGACGGCAGAAAGGTGGCGTCGGGGCATCGTCTGGCCGCAGTGCGCAACGGCATGCCGGCGTGCACGCCGAATTCGCGGGCCTCGTAGGACGCGCAGGTGACCACTTTGCGTGCCTCGGTCGGGTCACCACTGCCTCCGACGATGACCGGCAGCCCGAGTAATTCCGGGTGGCGTCCCAGTTCGACCGACGCCAGAAACTGGTCGATGTCGACGTGCAGGATCCAACGCGGCTTCATCGCCCACAAAGCTTGCGCGCCAGGCTTTCCCAGGCCTCACCCAACGCGCGCAGGGATGTGTCACGTTCGGTCAGCCGGTGCTCGACGTAGTCGGCCTCCAGCATCGCCAGTAGAGCATCAGTCTGGGCGTCGAGGTCACCCGTCGTGCCGGCTGTGGCCAGCAGCATCCGGACATGGGTGCGCAGCACCGTCGCCGCGGCGCCGTAGCGGGACTGCGGGTCGCGGTTGGCGGCCACCAGTAGCTCGCGGTGGGTGTGGGCGAATCGCAACCGGGCATGTCCGAACGCCAGCAGCCGATCCAACGGCGGCGCGTCCGGGCCCAGCGGCGGGGGGCCGAACATGAACGCCTGCTGGCTGGCTTGCTCGTCCTCGTCGAGCAGCACCATCATCAACCCGGCGCGGCTGCCGAAACGGCGGAACACCGTGCCCTTGCCGACTCCCGCCGCCGCGGCGATGTCATCCATGGTGACTGCGTCGGCGCCACGCTCGTCGATCAGCCGCCGGGCGGCGTCCAACAACAGGACCCGGTTGCGTGCGGCGTCGCCGCGTTCCTGCGGTACGGAAACCGGCAGGTGGCAAAGCGGGTCGACGGCGCTCACAAAATTACTGTAGCGTCATCGGAACAAAGCGGACCGTAGTCCGGTTGAACCGATGCAAAGATGTATGTCAACCACCGAAGGGATTTCAGACATGCCGGACACCAAAGTGTTGGCGCTGGTGGGAAGTTTGCGTGCCGCGTCGATCAATCGCCAGATCGCGGAGCTGGCCGCCGAGGTGGCCCCGGACGGGGTCACCCTCACGATCTTCGAAGGCCTTGGCGATCTGCCGTTCTACAACGAGGAGATCGACGCAGCGATGAACGCCGATGCGCCAGCCTTGGCTCCGGTGACCGCATTGCGCGCCGCCGCGGCCGAAGCCGACGCCGCACTGGTGGTCACCCCGGAGTACAACGGCAGCTACCCGGCCGTCGTCAAGAACGTGATCGACTGGCTTTCGCGGCCCTTCGGCGACGGGGCCCTCAAGGGCAAGCCGCTGGCGGTGATCGGGGGCTCGTTCGGCCAGTACGGGGGAGTGTGGGCCCACGACGACACCCGCAAGTCGTTCGGCATTGCCGGCGCCCGCGTGGTCGAGACGATCAAACTGTCGGTGCCGTTCAAGACGCTGGATGGTCGGCACCCGCGCGAGCACGCGGAAGTGTCGGCGAACGTACGCGACGCGGTGGGCAAGCTGGCTGCCGAGATCAGCTGATTTCTGCACGCGCCCCAGCGGTTCACCGGCCGCTGGGGCGCTTTGCTGCGCGGAGTCCTCAGGCGGCTGTTGTCGGTGCCCGGTGGTACACCTGTTTGTATACCGCCGCGAGGCCTATTTGTGATCTGCGACACGCCGATGACACACCGAGCCGAGGGCTTACGACCAGGGAATTCCATGATTGTTTTTCAGAACATCTTGTATCTAGACTTATTGTCGACCACTAGGTGTAGTGTTTCCGACACCGACGGACCCCAGGATTGCCTGGTCGGTCGGGACGCACCAGCCGGCGGCGAAAGCCAGGCTGACACGGACCGGCGAGACGGGAATTCTGCGGCGCGACGGTTCGCTGAATAGCAGTACATGAGTAGTTGCCAGTCTTTGACTTTTCCACCGTTGACAGAGGGGTCGTACCGCCGATGAGCGTCACCGTTTACACCAAGCCGGCCTGCGTACAGTGCAACGCCACCTACAAGGCGCTGGACAAGCAAGGCATCGCCTACGAGATCGTCGACATCACCCTCGACTCCGAGGCGCGTGACTACGTGATGGCTCTGGGATACCTGCAGGCGCCGGTCGTGGTGGCCGGCAACGAGCACTGGTCGGGTTTTCGGCCGGACCGGATCAAGTCGCTCACCACGGCCGTGCTGAGCGCATAGCCCGACGACGCCGCACGACTGGAGAGGATCGCCGTGCCATCCTGCAGCCTGGTGTACTTCTCCAGCGTCTCGGAGAACACCCACCGCTTCGTGCAGAAGCTGGGCATGCCGGCAACGCGGATCCCGCTGCACGGCCGCATCGAGGTCGACCAGCCCTACGTGCTGGTGTTGCCGACCTACGGGGGCGGCCGGCCGACACCGAATATCAATGACGGCGGCTATGTCCCCAAACAGGTGATCGCCTTCTTGAACAACGAACACAACCGGTCGTTGATCCGCGGCGTCATCGCCGCAGGCAACAACAACTTCGGGGCCGAATTCGCCTACGCGGGCGACGTTGTGTCCCGCAAATGCGGTGTGCCCTACCTCTATCGCTTCGAACTGATGGGGACCCCGGACGACGTGGAAGCCGTCCGCAGCGGTCTCGCCGACTTCTGGAAGGAACAGACGTGCCAACAACCGTCGCTGCAGAGCCTGTAACCACCGGCGCTCATGGGATGCCCGATGAAACGGACTACCACGCGCTGAATGCGATGCTCAATCTGTACGACGCAGACGGCAAGATCCAGTTCGAGAAGGACCACGAGGCCGCGCACCAGTACTTCCTGCAGCACGTCAACCAGAACACGGTTTTCTTCCACAATCAGGACGAGAAGCTCGACTACCTGATCAAGGAGAACTACTACGAGCGCGAGGTTCTCGACGCGTACAGCCGCAACTTCGTCAAGACGCTGCTCGATCGCGCGTACGCCAAGAAGTTCCGCTTCCCGACCTTCCTCGGCGCGTTCAAGTACTACACCTCGTACACGCTGAAGACGTTCGACGGCAAGCGGTACCTCGAGCGTTTCGAGGATCGCGTCGTGATGGTTGCGTTGACCCTGGCCTCCGGCGACACCGCGCTGGCGGAGAAGCTGGTCGACGAGATCATCGACGGCCGGTTCCAGCCGGCGACGCCGACCTTCCTGAACTCCGGCAAGAAGCAGCGTGGTGAGCCGGTGAGCTGCTTCCTGCTGCGCATCGAAGACAACATGGAGTCGATCGGCCGCTCGATCAACTCCGCATTGCAGCTGTCCAAGCGCGGCGGGGGAGTCGCGTTGTTGCTGAGCAACATTCGCGAGCACGGCGCCCCGATCAAGAACATCGAAAACCAGTCGTCGGGCGTCATCCCGATCATGAAGCTGCTCGAGGACTCGTTCTCCTACGCCAACCAGTTGGGCGCGCGCCAGGGCGCCGGCGCGGTGTACCTGCAGGCTCATCACCCCGACATCTACCGCTTCCTGGACACCAAGCGGGAGAACGCCGACGAGAAGATCCGGATCAAGACGCTGAGCCTGGGCGTGGTGATTCCGGATATCACCTTCGAATTGGCCAAGAACAACGATGACATGTACCTGTTTTCGCCGTACGACGTCGAACGTGTCTACGGCATGCCGTTCGCCGACATCTCGATCACCGAGAAGTACTACGAAATGGTCGACGACGCGCGCATCCGCAAGACCAAGATCAAGGCGCGCGAGTTCTTCCAGACGCTGGCCGAGTTGCAGTTCGAGTCGGGCTACCCCTACATCATGTTCGAGGACACGGTGAACCGGGCCAACCCGATCGAGGGCAAGATCACCCACTCGAACCTGTGCTCGGAGATCCTGCAGGTCTCCACCCCGTCGCTGTTCAACGACGACCTGTCGTACTCCAAGGTGGGCAAAGACATCTCGTGCAACCTCGGTTCGCTGAACATCGCCAAGACGATGGATTCGCCGGACTTCGCCCAGAGCATCGAGGTGGCGATCCGCGCGCTGACCGCGGTGAGCGACCAGACCCACATCTGGTCGGTGCCCTCGATCGAGCAGGGCAACAACGACTCGCACGCGATCGGACTCGGCCAGATGAACCTGCACGGCTACCTGGCCCGGGAGCGCATCTTCTACGGGTCCGAAGAGGGCATCGACTTCACCAACATCTACTTCTACACGGTGCTCTACCACGCACTACGTGCCTCGAATCGCATTGCGATCGAACGCGGTTCGCACTTCAAGGGTTTCGAGAACTCCAAGTACGCGTCAGGGGAGTTCTTCGACAAATACACCGAGCAGCTCTGGGAACCCAAGACCGACAAGGTGAGTCAGCTCTTCGCCGACGCGGGCATCCGCATCCCGAACCAGGACGACTGGAAGCGGCTGAAGGAGTCGGTGCAGGCCCACGGTATCTACAACCAGAACCTGCAGGCGGTGCCGCCGACCGGATCGATCTCCTACATCAACCACTCGACGTCGTCGATCCACCCGGTCGCGTCCAAGATCGAGATTCGTAAGGAAGGCAAGATCGGGCGGGCCTACTACCCGGCGCCATACCTGACCAATGACAACCTGGAGTACTACCAGGACGCCTACGAAATCGGCTACGAGAAGATCATCGACACTTACGCGGCGGCCACCCAACACGTCGACCAAGGGCTTTCGCTGACGCTGTTCTTCAAGGACACCGCGACCACCCGCGACGTCAATAAGGCGCAAATCTACGCCTGGCGCAAAGGCATCAAGACGCTGTACTACATCCGGCTGCGGCAGATGGCGCTGGAAGGCACCGAAGTCGAGGGTTGCGTCTCCTGCATGCTGTGACGCCCGGCGGCGTCGAGCGGCCAGATAGTGCCCGCCAGTGAGCATTTTGGCGGCCACAACGGCCCGCGTGCCGGGGTGTGGGTAGCCAGTCTGCCCAGGTCAGCAGCTGCACCGAGGTATGGTGTTCGACGTGGTCAGAATTCCTCGGCCTCCGCTGCCGCACGCCGGGTCCAAGCCTGCGGTCAAGGTCGACGCGCGCAGCGAACGCTGGCGCGAGCACCGCAAGAAGGTGCGCGCGGAGATCGTGGAGGCGGCCTTCCGCGCCATCGACCGACTCGGCCCCGACCTGAGCGTGCGCGAGATCGCCGAGGAGGCCGGCACCGCAAAGCCCAAGATCTACCGGCATTTCACCGACAAGTCCGACCTGTTCCAGGCCATCGGGAAACGTCTGCGCGACATGCTGTGGGCCGCGGTCATCCCGTCGATCGACTTCGCCAACGACTCGGTCCGCGAGATCGTCCGTCGCACCGCCGAGGAGCACGTCAACCTGGTCGACGAACATCCCAATGTGCTGCGCTTCTTCATCCAGGGCCGGTTCCCCGAGCAATCAGAGACGACCACCCGGACCCTGAACGAAGGCCGGGAGATCACGCTGGCGGTGGCGGAGATGTTCAACAACGAGTTGCGAGAGATGGAGCTCGACCCGAGAGCGTTCGAACTCGCGGCGTTCGCGGCCTACGGTTGCGCCGCGGCAGCCACCGATTGGTGGCTCGGTTCCGACGTCGACAGTCCGCGCCGGATGCCGCACGCTCAGTTCGTCGAACACCTGGCCACCATCACGCTGGGCGTGATCAGCGGCACCGCCGAGATGCTCGGCATCAAGATGGATCCCGACCGGCCGATCCGCGACGTCATGCCGCACAAGTCCGCTGCCAGCTAGCATCGGGCGTTGTTGATACCCTCGGTACCGGGTACGCGAGGACGAGGAGCGACGCACATGAGTATCACGGAATCCGCTGTCGAGCCCGATGCGGCGGCGCCGCCCGTAAGAACCCGCGCGTTGATCATCGGAACGGGGTTCGCCGGACTCGGCATGGCGATCGCGCTACAACGCCAAGGCGTGGATTTCGTCATCGTGGAGAAGGCCGACGACATCGGCGGCACCTGGCGGGACAACAGCTATCCCGGCTGCGCCTGCGATGTCCCGTCCCACCTGTATTCGTTTTCCTTCGAGCCGAAAGCCACCTGGAGCAAGCTGTTTTCACCGCAACCTGAGATCCTGGACTATCTCAAGGGTGTCGCCGAGAAGTACGGCCTGCGCCGCTACATCCGGTTCGGTCAGAAAGTCAGTCGGGCGCACTGGGACGACAGCGAATACCGCTGGCACGTGTTCACCGAGTCGGGGGATGAGTACGTCGCCCAGTTCCTAATCTCGGGCGCCGGCGCGCTGCACATCCCGAGCATGCCGGACATCGCGGGTATGGACGAATTCCGCGGCGCCGCTTTCCATTCCGCGCAGTGGGATCACAGCGTCGACGTGACGGGCAAGCGGGTCGCGGTCATCGGCACCGGTGCCAGCGCGATTCAAATCGTGCCGGAGATGGTCCGCCGCGACGCCGGGGTCGCCGAGGTGCAGCTGTACCAGCGCACACCGCCATGGGTAGTGCCGCGGCCGAACAGCCTGTTACCCGATGTTGTACGTAAAGCCTTCGCGTATGTACCCGGTCTGCGGTTCGCGGTGCGGTCAGGAATTTATTGGGGGCTCGAGGGTCTCGGGTTCGCGATGACGCAACGTCCGAGCCTGCTGCGTGCCGTCGAATTGGTCGGCAGGTGGAACATTCGCCGCAACGTTCGCGACAAAGAGCTGCGCCGCAAGCTCACCCCCACTTACCGGGCCGGCTGCAAGCGAATTCTCTATTCCGGCAGCTACTACCAGGCAGTGGCCAATCCGAAGGCGACGTTGATCACCGACCGCATCAGCCGCATCACCGCCGACGGCATCGTCACCGACGACGGTGTCGAGCATCCCGCCGATGTCATTGTCTACGCCACCGGCTTCCACACCACCGACTCCTATACCTATGTCGACGTCAAGGGCCCGCACGGTGAAAATCTGGTGGACCGCTGGAACCGGGAAGGACTCGCCGCGCATCGCGGCATCGCGGTGGCTGACATGCCGAACCTGTTCTTCCTGCTGGGGCCGAACACCGGGCTGGGGCACACGTCGGTCGTTTTCATGATCGAGTCGCAGATTCACTACGTCGCCCAGGCGATCGCGGCGGTCGACAAATCGGGCGCACAAGCGTTGGCGCCCAGCCGTTCTGCGCAGGACCGGTCCAATGCGGAACTGCAGGCCAAATTGTCGGGTTCAGTGTGGAACACCGGTGGTTGCAGCAGCTGGTATCTCGACGAGCACGGCGTCAACCGGACGCTGTGGAGCGGCATGACCTGGCAGTACTGGCGGGAGACCCGCTCGCTGAAGATGGCCGAGTACAAGTTCTTCGGGGTGGGCACGGGTTCGCGCGCGGTGGCGAACGCTTAAGCAGTGCGCGCTGCGCTCGGCTGACTTGCCTCGGGAGCGAACCGGCCGAGTTGTAGCCGCTTAGCGCAACACATCTGGTTGGTTGCGCAGCAGGCTGACGAATACCTCCGCGGCAGCGTCGACGCCGACGTCGTCGTTGGTGGCGGCCAGGTCGAGCAACAACCCCCGAATCACGGCCAGTCCGAGTCGTGCCGCGGCGGGCTCGGCGAGACCCTCGGTGAGCCCTAGCCAGTCGTCGACCGCCCCCGGAAGCATCCGGTCGAATGGCTTTTCCCCGTTGGCCGCTCGCGAGTAACACTCAAAAAAAAGGCGTTCGAACGGGCGCAGGTCTGGCCGGCGGACATCAGCCCACATCGCGGAGAACTGATCGGCCGGAGTCGTTGGTAGACCGGGCAGGACGGCCATCTGGCGGCGCTCGACTTCCTCGACGATTGCTACCAGCATCGATTCGCGAGACACGAAATGATGCAACAACATTCGATGACTAGTACCGACCGCGGCGGCTACATCGCGCAAGGAGCGATCGCCGACACCGCCGGCTGCGAATTCTTCGACCAGCGTGTCGAGTAGCTGACGGCGCCGGCTCCAGTCAGGAGAGCGTGCCATCGACACGGCGGAGTTGTTCGGAACGGTGCTTGAGGCCCCGGGCTTCGAGTTGGAGAAACCGCTTGGTCTTTTCAACCATCAACCGCGCGACCAGCGCGCCGAGCAAACCCCGCTGATCGAGTTGCTGACGTACCAGGGTGCGCCCGTTGGGCTGGGCGATGACCTCGTGGCGGGCGCTCGCCACCGCGCCAGGTGCGGTTTGCACCCAAGTCCAGGACAGGCCCGGATCGATGTCGGTCACCTTCCAGATCAGCTTCGGCATACCGGGCTGCTTGATCGAAAATCGTCTTCCGACAGCCAAGTTGGCGCCATCTTCGCCGACCAGGGACGTCACCGACGCGGTCCATTCCGGCCAGCGCTCAACGTCGCTGAAGACGTCCCAGACCAGCTGCGCCGGAGCGTCGATTTCGATGGCGTCTTCGGTAAACATGTACCAAATGGTACATCCGTAAAATGGAAAGTGTCTAGGGGTGGACAGGTCTTGCGGACTGCTGTCCGGTGTTGCCGCGGCTGTCGAATATGAACCGGCGCGCGACACGCGAACACAACTTCTTGTGTTCCGTCGCCTTGTCGTACCCCAGGGGTAGTGTTTGTGACTTACGTAACGTGACTATCCGTCCTGGTGAGGTGGGGTTCTGGTGACCGATGGAATGAAGCTGATCGACCGGGTCGCCGCGATCAACTGGAACCGCCTTCAAGACGAAAAGGACGCCGAGGTCTGGGAGCGACTGACCGGGAACTTCTGGCTGCCGGAAAAGGTGCCGGTGTCCAACGACATCCCGTCCTGGGGCACGCTGACGCCCATCGAGAAGCAGCTAACGATGCGGGTGTTCACCGGGCTGACGCTGCTCGACACCATCCAGGGCACGGTCGGCGCCGTCAGCTTGATTCCCGACGCACTGACGCCGCACGAGGAAGCGGTGTACACCAACATCGCCTTCATGGAGTCGGTGCACGCGAAGAGCTACAGCTCGATCTTCTCGACGCTGTGCTCGACCACCGAGATCGACGAGGCGTTTCGCTGGTCGGAGGAGAACCCGAACCTGCAGCGCAAGGCCGAGATCGTGATGGAGTACTACAAGGGCGACGAGCCGCTCAAGCGCAAGGTGGCCTCGACGCTGCTGGAGAGCTTCCTATTCTATTCCGGCTTCTACCTACCGATGTATTGGTCGAGTCGGGCCAAGCTGACCAACACCGCCGACCTGATCCGGCTGATCATTCGCGACGAGGCGGTGCACGGCTACTACATCGGCTACAAGTACCAAAAGGGCTTGGCCCTCGAGGATGCGACGACGCAGGCCGCGCTCAAGGAGTACACCTACGACTTGCTCTACGAGCTCTACGAGAACGAGGCCGAGTACACCCAGGACCTCTACGACGAGGTCGGCTTGACCGAGGATGTAAAGAAGTTCCTGCGCTACAACGCCAACAAGGCGTTGATGAATCTTGGCTACGAGGCGCTGTTCCCGCGCGAGGAGACCGACGTCAACCCGGCGATCCTGTCGGCCCTGTCGCCCAACGCCGACGAGAACCACGACTTCTTCTCCGGATCGGGTTCGTCCTACGTGATCGGCAAGGCCGTCAACACCGAAGACGAAGATTGGAACTTCTAGACGTGTAGTCCCAGCAAACGATTATCGGCTGGCCTGACCACCCGTGCCCACGATTTTCCGCCGGGCAGCACGTCGATTACATCCCGAAGAGAAACATTTGATGAGTCACATCCACAACAGTCTTGGACGTGCGGCCTGTCGTTACCGTTCCGGCCTCACGGCAGCGGCGCGTGAGATCATCCCGACCGACACGGAGCCGCCACCGTAGCCAGATTCCTTTACTTTTCGCGGATGAAATACACTTTGCCGTCCACATTCTGATTGTTGTGGCCGTTGTTCGTCACCACTACGAGCATGCCGGTCCCGAACACGGGCACCGAAACCGCGACGCCGCCCTCCATTGACCCGAATGTGCCCTCTCGGCACAGCGCGTACCCATTGTTCGTTGTCGGGCCGAAGTGGATCTCCCAGCTGACGTTGGGGTCGGTGTTGATGACGCCTACCATCACGTTTACTTCCCTAGCTCCGGACACGTCGATGACCTGAGTTTCCACCCGTTGCCCCGGCG
>JAVHWH010000292.1:0-4513 GCA_032159915.1 Mycobacterium sp. | reverse complement strand
GGGCCGCCGCTGATCGAAGCGCTGATCACCACGATGATCGTCGGCCGCGACCAGGCCTATCTGAACCAGCCCTGGGTCGACTCGCGGGCCATCCGCGTCGACTCTTCGAAGGTCGGGTTCCTCGACTTCAAAATCAGGCCCACGCAGATGCAGGAGCTCTACCAAAGCGGCCACAACGCCGCAGAGGAATTCCTGGAATCGTGGAACTGGGACGAGTACCTCGAGCGGTTCCGGCGCCCCGCGTGACGCCCTAGTTGGTCAGGACCTGCGGCGAGATTACCTTGAGCATGCCGTTGGCCCAACGCATCTGGCGCAGCGTCTCGGGATGGCAGCGTGAGGTCAGGCTCAGCAGTTCCTCGTCCTTGGCGGCCTGCGCAACCTGGCCCAGCAGCTCCCAATCCACCGATGTGCCCGCGGCCAGTCGGTGTATCCGCCGCAGGTCGGCCAACAACAGCAGCCCGGGCTCGGGACGGCTGCGCAACATGGCGGCCAGGCGAGCTTGCAGGAAGCCGGTGGCCGCGCCGGTCCGCGGGTTGGCGGATAGGTGCAGCCCATAATGGCGGCCGTGCTCGGCCAGTTCGCGCAGGTGATGCTGTGACCACCCGGCCATGTCGTGGGCCAGATGATAGATTTCCTGATCGGTGGTGTGCCGCGCCGCCACCACGTTGAAACGGTGGGCCAGTTTGCGTTCGGAGCGGTGAAGCTCGCGGATCGCAAGCTTGATCTTCACGGCTTCTCCTGTGTCGCAACGAGTTCCGTGGCCATTGCGGTCGGTCCGCCCACCGTCGCGGGCACCTGGCCGTGGACCGGAGCCGACGCTGCGGTGGTCGGCGCGGCGGCGGCACCGTGGGAAGCGCTGCCGCGACGGCACAGCTGCGCGGCGGCCGTCTTGAAGATCGGCTGCTTGGACACCGGGTCCCAGTCGGTGATCGTCAACTCGTTGCCGGCCCGGCGATGGCCGTTGCCGTCGGCGTCGAAGTAGCCGTAATGGAACGGCACGAAAAGGGTGCCGTCGCGGATACCGCTGATCCGGGCGGCGCAACGGATGCTGCCGCGCGCAGTGCTCACCTCTACCGCGTCGCCCTCGGCAATTCCGAGCCGACGCGCATCGCGCTCGGAGACCTCGACCCAGACTTCGGGTGCGGCACGCTGAAGTTGCGGCGCGCGTGCGGTTTTGGTGCGGGTATGGAAGTGATAAAGGGTGCGCCCGGTGATCAGCGCGAACGGGTACTCGGTGCTCGGCGTTTCATGCGGTGTGAGGTACTGGGCGGCCTTGATGACGGCTTTGCCATGCGGGTTCATCGCGCGGTATTCGACCGGCTCCATCGGTGTCCCGGTGATCAGGTCTCTGCCGTACGCCTCGCAGTAGTCCGGCTGGGCCCAGAAGCTCCCGTCGGCGTAAAGTCGTTCGGTGCCCTCGGGATGTTCAGCATTGCAGGGCCATTGGATCCCGCTGCCGCCGCGAAGTTTGGCGTAGCTCAACCCGGTGTAGTCGCAGGGCCGGCCCGCGCTGCACTGCTTCCACGCTTCGAATGCGGACTCCGCGTCAGTCCACTGCGGCAGCGGCTCGCCGTCTTTGTCGCGGAAATCCATCCGTCGCGCGTAGTCGAGGAAGATGTCGAGGTCGGAACGCGCGCTGCCCGGCGGGTCGACGGCCTTTTCGGAAAGATGGACGGTGCGATCGGCATTGGTAAACGTACCGGTCTTCTCGCCCCACGCGGCCGCGGGCAACACCACGTCGGCCAGCTCGGCGGTTTCAGTCATGAAGATGTCTTGGACCACCAGAAAGAGCCGGTCCTGAGCCAGGATGCGCCGGATTCTCGCGAGTTCGGGCAGCGACACCGCGGGATTGGTGGCGCTGACCCACAACATCCGCAGCGTGCCCTCTTCGGCGTAACGGAACATCTGCATGGCGTGCGTCGGCGGCCCGTAATGCGGAATCTGTTGCGGCTCGACGTTCCACACCTGGGCCAGGTCGGTGATATGGCTGTCATTGGCCCAGTTGCGAAACGCCGGCAGGTCACCGTCGGCGCCGCATTCGCGGGTGTTCTCGGCGGTCGGCTGACCGTTCATCTGCAACACACCGCAACCGGGCCTGCCCAGCATGCCGCGGATCAAGTGAATGTTGTTCACCTGGACGGCGGCTGCGGTGGCCTGATGGGATTGGTAAAACCCTTGCAAAACTGTGGAAAACAGCCGCTCGGCGGCGCCGATCACGCGGGCCGCGTGCCGGATGTCATCGGCGCGCACACCGCAGATCTCGGCGGCTCGCTGCGGCGGATAGTCATTGACGCGCTTGCTCAGCTCCTCGAAACCGACGGTGTGGGCGTCGATGTAGTCGTGGTCTACCCAATCGTTGGCGATGATCTCGTGCAACAACCCGTTCATCAAGGCCACGTTGGTGCCCGGCAACGGCGCCAAGTGCACGGTGGCGTGCCGGGCCACCGGGGTGAGCCGCGGGTCGACGCAGACGATCGCCGGCGGTTTCGGACCGGCCAGCCGGTCGAGCATCCGCGCCCACAACACGGTCTGGGTTTCGGCGACGTTGTGGCCGAACAACGCGATCACGTCCGCATGGTCCACATCGGTGTAGGAGCCGGGCTGGCCGTCGCAGCCGAACGATTCCTTCAGCGCCGCAGCAGCAGTCGCCGTACACAGCCGGGTGTTGCCGTCCAGGTGATGGGTGCCGATTCCGCCGCGGGCGATGATGGCTTGGGTGTAGTACTCCTCCAGGAACAGCTGCCCCGAGGTGTAAAACCCGATGGAGCCGGGGCCGTGAGTGTTCAGCAGCTCGCGACTGCGCGCCACGATCCGGTCCATCGCCGTGTCCCAGTCGCAGGCTTGCAGCCGTCCCCGTCGACGAATCAGCGGGGTGGCCAATCGGTCCGGGGAAGCATTGGCCTGCCAACCGAACATGTCCTTGGGGTCGAGCCGCCCGTGGTTGACCCGATCCACCGCGCGACCGCGGACGCCGACGATGCGCCCGCCGGAGACCGCGATGTCCAGGCCGTCGCCATTGGAGTGCAGCACCGCCGCCGACTGCACCCAGCGATCTACCGATTCTGGGCTGATCCCGTCGGCCAGATGACAGTCCACTCGCTGTGGCCACGCCTCGCCCGGACCGTACGGTGTACGGATTCCCCACGGGTCCGCGATCGGGTCAACGGCGACCATGCTTGGGGCGTACCCGAGCAGGGCATATCGCCAAACTCACAGCTCGAATTCGGCTGCCATGTTGTCGATTCCGGCCCGAATGCCCGCCAGCGCTTCGGCCCGGGCGCGCAGCTTCGTCCCGGCATGGGCGTGCTGCTTGAGCGTGGCGAAATCGCGCGCAGCTTCCTCAGCGCGGCTGAGCACCATGTCGGGCAACGCGATCTCGTCGATCCAGCCGGAGGCCACCGCGGTTTCCCCGAAGAACGTCTTCGCCAGACCGGCCGCCTGCTGATACGCCGCCCGAGTCAGCCGAAGCTTCATCACTTCCAGGGCCGCGTACGGGATCGTCATACCGATCGCGACCTCGTTGGCCTGAATGTTCGACGCGTGAGCGGCAATTCGATGATCACCGCTGGCAAGCAGGAACGCGCCCATCGCGATGGCGTGGCCGGTGCAGGCGATCACCACGGGCTTGGGATAGGACAGCAGCCGGTGGGACAGCTCGAAGCCACCCTTGAGCATGTCGACGGCGGGCTGCACCTCGCCGGAGGTCAGGACCTTGAGGTCGAATCCGGCGCTGAAAACGCGGTGGTTTCCAGCGATCACGACGGCGCCGACGTCGTCGCGGTCGGCATGGTCGAGTGCGTCCTGCAATGCCTGCTGCATCGCCGGACCGAGGACGTTGACCTTGCCGTCATCCATGGTGATGAACGCAATGGACTCGTCGAGGCGATAACTGACCGGACCGTCGCTCATGGAGTCGATTGAATCAGACCGACAAAAAGCCGGTCCCGCTACACCCGTTCGCCGCGGTGCCTGCCGAGTTGTTCTTCGGCGTTACCCCAGCGCAGGCTGACATCGGTGGGCGGCGCTTCGATCTGTCGGGTGCGCCAGCGGTCCTTGGTCTCGTCCACCGCGCGGTTGATCCGTTCGATCTCGGCGCGGAACACGTCCGCCCGGGTTTCCTTGGTGGCGTAGTGGAAGTAGGTGAGCAGGCTGCGCAGCAGCTCCAACTTCTGCTTCTCCCGCTTGGCCAAGTCATGGTTGGTCATCAACTCAATCCGCTGCACCGGTGGCAGCGACGCCCAGTCGAGCACCACCTTGGTCTCCAGCGCTCGGCGGCGACGTTGCCAGAACTTCCAGCCACGCGGCACCTCGGTCCGGTCGTAGTACGTCACGGTGCCGGGGAAGCGTGACTCGATGCCCTCACCGAGTTCGTTGCGATCGAGCGCCGAATCCCACACCGTGCGCCATTCCTGACCGGGCGCCAGTGTCGGCAATTGTCGGGGGAGCTGCAGTTCCACGACGTCGGCATAGCCGTCGGTGGCGTTCTCGTATTCGGCGACGGTCGGTGGGTGCG
>JAVHWH010000224.1:0-5599 GCA_032159915.1 Mycobacterium sp. | reverse complement strand
TGAGGAGTTCCTTACCGGCATCCGGCCGTTGCCAGTGGTCGAGCGGGTCCTGGCCACGGTGCTGTTCACCGACATCGTCGACTCCACGAAGCGAGCGGTCGAGCTTGGTGACCAGCGGTGGAAAGAGCTGCTCGGAAGGCATGACGCACTGGTCCGTCGACAGCTCGCACGCTTCCAAGGCCGTGAGGTCAACACGACGGGTGACGGCTTCCTCGCCCGGTTCGACGGGCCCGCCCGCGCGATCCGATGTGCCGTAGCGATCCGCGACGTGCTGCGGAGCCTGGGTCTGGAGGTGCGGGCAGGCGTACATACGGGCGAGGTCGAACTCCGCGGCGACGACATCAGCGGCATCGCCGTACACATCGCCGCTCGCGTGGCGGGAGCGGCCGCGGCCGGCGAGGTCCTCGTTTCACGCATCGTCGTTGACCTAGTTGCCGGGTCGGGCCTCAGCTTTGCCGCCCGCGGCGAGCACAACCTCAAAGGTGTGGCGGGCGAGTGGGGACTGTTCGCCGTCGAGGGCTGACTCCGGCAGCTGCAGAACACGAGGCTTGGTGCTCCACGGATGGAGCCGGAAGCTAGCTGTTGGGGCCAATGACAAAGCACCGGCCAGCGCTAGTCGTCAGCAAGACCTCCTGCACTGCTGAGTCGACGATGCCGGGAAGCGAATTTGGTCATTCATCTGGCCCGGATCCATTGCGGCGATCTGGATGCCAAGCCGAACACCGCAGCGAAAAAAACCCAATCTTTTACCCTTGCCATGCGGAAACCCTTCGGTACTTTCGAATCAAAATACCGGCGCAAACACGGACTCCCAATCATTGGCCATGCTCACTACGGTCCATCCCAGGCGTGCTCCGACGTCGGTGATCGGCTCGGTCTCGGCGAATGTCTGTGCCGCACTGACGTATTGAAATTCGCGCTCAGCGTCGTCGTGGTCGATCAGCAACGCGAGGCTGGGACAGCCGGCGGCCTGCGCCCATTCCAGCATCTCGCGGTCCCCACCGGAGTTACCGGCGGCCAGGATCGGCCGGCGGCCCAGCTGGGTCTGGATGTTGGCGACCTTTGCACTGCCCTCGTTCGCGACGCCGAACAGGCCGCTGGTGCGCCGGATGACCGGTGGCCCTTGGCCGTCACGGCTGACGTCGTAGCCGATGAGCGTGCCTACCACCAATTCGGCCGGCACACCGTAAAGGTCGGCGCTGATCGCCCGGACGAACTCGGTGCCCCCGCCGGTCACGATTCCGACCGTGAAGTCCCGGCGCCGCAGCTCAGCGATGAGTTCTGACATCGGCCGATAGGTCACCGAGCGCGTCGGCCGCCCCAGCGTTGGATGCGTCGCAGTGCTCATGAATTCCCTTGCGACGTAGGTGAACTCCTGCGGCGTCATGCCTTCGAACAGCCCGGCGAGTGCGAGCGCGATGCGTTCCAGGCCGATCTCCGCCACCGCCGCCCGATCACCGCTGAGCAGGGCGGCGAACTCGGCACGCTCGCCGATCGACGGGTCCTGCACCACATGTTCGCGCAGCGCGTCGAGGAAGAAGTCGAGCTGAATATAGTTTGGCCGCTCGCACCACACCGTGCCGTCGTTGTCGAAGTAGGCAACCCGATCGGCAACCGGCACCTGCTCGGCCGCCGCCAAGAACGCCTCCACTGCGTCCCGCGAGTCGCCGGCGCGCCAAGACGGGAGAAAGTCGTTGCCTTGCATCGAAGTTGCTCAGCTGCTGCGGGTAGTGGCGTCCTGCAACTTGGCCATCACCTGCTGCAGATTGAAGCTCGCAGATTTCTGTCGCTGGGGGAACTCGACCAACGTCTGCAGCATCTCCGCGACGTAGGCCTGAGCCGGGATGAACAGGAAGATGTGGTCCAACATCCAGTCAAAGTAAGTGTTCGACGTGATGTCCGCGCGCTCATAGGGATCGGTGCGCAGGTTGAACAGCTTGGGCACGCGCAGCTGGACGTAGGGCTCCGCCCAGATCTGCAAGGTGCCGTTGCAGCGCTGCTCGAGGAAGACGAACTTCCAGTTGTCGAACCGCATCGCGGTGAGATCGCCGTCATCGGAGACATAAAAGAAGTGCTGGCGCGCGCTATCGGCGGCCTGGCCAGTGATGTAGGCCAACTGGTCATGCCCGTCGAGGTGCACCTTGTAGGTCGTGCCGTTCAGATCTGTGCCCGCCCGCAGCCGCTCGGCGATGTCGGGCACACCCGCCGCCGACAAGAGCGTGACGAACCAATCAGCATGGCTGACAATGCCGTTCAACACCGAGCCGGCCGGGATGTGCCCTGGCCAGCGCACCATCGCCGGGACGCGGTAGGCGCCCTCCCAGTTGGAGTTCTTCTCGTTCCGGAACGGGGTCATCCCGGAGTCCGGCCAGCTGTTCATGTGGGGACCGTTGTCGGTGGAGTACATGACAATCGTGTTCTCGGTGATGCCTAGCTCGTCGAGCAGTTCCAACAGGCCGCCGACCGTGTCGTCGTGGTAAAGCATTGTGTCGTGGTAGCGCGACTGCCAGCGCCCTGCGCGGCCTACATCCTCGGACTGGGTGTGGGTGCGGAAATGCATGTGCGTGGTGTTGAACCACACAAAGAACGGAGTGTCGCCTTCGTGTTGGCGCTTGATGAAGTCGACTGCGGCATCACGGAATTCGCCGTCACAAGTCTCCATCCGCTTCTTGGTGAGCGGGCCGGTGTCCTCGACACGCTGGGTTCCGTCGCCGTTGGCCCAGGTGTGCAGCACACCCCGAGGCCCGAACTTCTTGCGGAACTCCGGATCCTTCGGATAGTCGGGCAGTTCCGGTTCCTCTTCGGCGTTGAGGTGATACAGGTTGCCGAAGAACTCGTCGAAGCCGTGCATCGTCGGTAGGTGCTCGTCGCGGTCGCCGAGGTGGTTTTTGCCGAACTGTCCAGTGGCGTAACCCTGCGCCTTGAGCGCCGTCGCGATCGTCGGGTCCTGCGCCTGCAGACCCAGCGGCGCACCAGGCATACCGACCTTGGTCAGGCCGGTGCGGTACGGATTCTGGCCGGTGATGAATGCGGCCCGTCCAGCGGTGCAACTTTGCTCGGCGTAATAGTCGGTGAAGAGGACCCCTTCAGCGGCAACGCGGTCGATGTTAGGGGTCCGGTAGCCCATCAGCCCGTTGGTGTAGCAACTGAGGTTGCTCTGTCCGATGTCGTCGCCCCAGATGATCAGGACATTCGGCTTAGCGCTCATTGGTCGGCCCTTTCGCGGTCGAAGCCCGACGCGCGTTGCACCCGGACAGCTGACCCGGGCGCGTACTGGCCGCCATCGGAAATCCTAGACTCCGGTTCCGCCGCCGCCACAGGCTTTCGCGTGCAAGTACCGTCAGCTTCGTGAGCCGCCCACCAATCCGCCAGCCGCACCCGTCGAGCGGGCCAGCTACGAAAGCACAGGCGATAACTTGTGAATGACGTTAGGACCCACTCGTTGAGCAAGGTGCCAGCCGTCACTCTCGGCTTCTGGGTCATCAAGGTGCTAGCGACGACGCTCGGTGAGACGGGCGGCGACACCGTGACGATGACGCTGAATTGGGGTTATGCGGCCGGCGTCGCGCTGTTCGGAGGGATCCTGGTGGCGCTCGTCGTCGCGCAGATCTTCGCCAAGCGCTTCCACCCGTTCCTCTACTGGGCGACGATCATCGCCTCCACGACATTCGGTACGACGTTGGCCGACTTCGCCGACCGATCGCTCGGAATCGGTTACACGGGTGGATCGCTTCTGCTGCTCGGCTGTCTGTTGGGCACCCTCGGACTGTGGCGGTGGTCGCAGGGGACGGTGGCGGTGAATACGGTCTCGACGCCAAAAGTCGAGACGTTCTACTGGCTCACGATCACGTTCTCCCAGACGCTGGGCACCGCGCTCGGCGATTGGCTCGCGGACACCCGCGGGTTCGGTTACGAACGCGGCGCGTTGGTGTTCGGCGCGGCGCTCTTAGCGGTCGTAGCTCTGTATCTCTGGACCGGTGTTTCACGCACCACCTTGTTTTGGGTCGCCTTCATCCTGACGCGACCTCTTGGTGCAACCGTGGGGGACTTCATTGACAAGCCCGTCGCCCACGGGGGTCTCGCCCTGAGCCGACCGCTGGCCTCGGCGGTAATTGCGGCCATCATCGTCGCGTTGCTTGTCGTCCTGCCACAGCGTCCAGGACGTCACCCGGGTGACGATGGTGATGCGTCAACAGGAACGCAACCAGTCGACAGCGGCGGCGACTCGAACCGATAGCTCCCTGGTAGTGCAGTGCTGCAGTGGTGAGGTCCGTTATTAGTGAAGGCCACGGCGGACGGTCGTGGCGGTCGGCGACCAGCCGCGGGCGGCGTCATTCAGCCAATACTTAACGAGCGAAACCGACGGAGATGGAGCAACTCGCCCGGTGGCGCCTCAACCGGTCGCAAGCCCGTACTCTTCCACGGTGAACGCGATCGATCCGGACAAGCTGAACATGTGCCTGCAGGTGCTGGCCGACATCGAGTCGTTGCCGCCGGAGCACCCCGATGCCGTTGCGGTGCGTCGGGCCACCGCGGGTATCTTTAAGTCGGTGAAGAAAGCTCGCCGCCATGCCAAGCGCGACGCGCTGGCGGCCGCCGATCACGCCGTCATCGCGGCCACCGCCACCGGCGCGCCGGGCCGCATTGACGACGAGACTCAAGGTCTGCCCCTGGTGTCCACTTCGATGGGCGCCAGCGCAGGCACGTTGCTTCGGTCGCGTGCCTGCTACATGTGCAAGAACCACTACACCGTCGTCGACGCGTTCTACCACCAACTCTGCCCGGTGTGCGCGGCACTCAGCCACGCCAAGCGCAACGCCCGCACCGACCTCACCGGCCGCAAAGCTCTGCTCACCGGTGGACGCGCCAAGATCGGCATGTATATCGCGCTGCGGCTGCTCCGCGATGGCGCCCACACCACCATCACGACCCGCTTCCCGAACGACGCCGTTCGGCGATTCGCCGCCATGCCCGACAGTTCCGAGTGGCTGCAACGGCTCCGCGTCGTCGGGATCGACCTGCGCGATCCCGCTCAGGTCGTCGCGCTGGCAGACACCGTCGCCGCCCAGGGACCGCTGGACATCCTGATCAACAACGCTGCGCAGACGGTCCGCCGGGCCCCTGGGTCCTACGCGGCGCTCGTCGAGGCGGAGAGCACGCCGTCGCCGGAGCTTGTCGACGTGGTCACCTTCGACCGCATCAGCGACGCTCATCCTGCGGCGCTTGCCGGCAGCCTCGCCGAGCGTCATGCGCCGCACGCGGTGACCGAACTGGCCCTCGCCGCCCGCAGCGCGTCGCCGGACCGGATCGCCGCCGGCACCGCTATCGACGCCGGTGGTCTGCTGCCCGATACGGCGTCGATCAACAGTTGGACTCAACGTGTGCACGAGGTCGACGCGATGGAATTGCTCGAGGTTCAGCTGTGCAACCAGACCGCGCCGTTCATTCTGGTGAGCCGGCTGCGCCCGGCGTTGGCCGCCTCACCGTCGCGGCGCACGTATGTGGTGAACGTTTCGGCAATGGAGGGGCAGTTCAGCCGGGCCTACAAGGGGCCCGGACATCCGCACACCAACATGGCCAAGGCGGCGCTGAACATGCT
>JAVHWH010000203.1:0-9933 GCA_032159915.1 Mycobacterium sp. | reverse complement strand
CGGACCAAGATCCGCAAACTCGACGAGCCCACCACCGACGCCGGCGTCATTGCCGCGGCGGCGTTGCGCGTACTGGATCTGTTCCAACTCGACCGTCCGGTAAGGCTGCTGGGGGTTCGGCTGGAATTGCAGATGCCGGATGGGGCAGTTGACGAGGCGCGACCGGCGCGGGCTTGAGCGTCTTGGTGAACACCACGTTCACTTGACGCATCGCGACGCTGTAAGGCCACCAGGCAACGCGTTTGAACGCGTACAGGGCGCGGATGTCGCTCGAGGTGTAGATCAGGAATCGGTTTCTGGCGACGCCGGCAAGAATCTTGTCGGCGGCTTTTTCCGGCGACACCGCATGTCCGCTGAAGCGGTCGACCCAGCGGCTCACCTGCGGATCGTCGCGGTCGACGCCGGCGATTTCGATCGTGTTGACCAGCGGGGTCCGTACCGCCCCGGGAACCACGACGGACACCCCGATGCGGTAGCGGGCCAAGTCGAATCGCAGTACCTCGGAAAGCCCGCGCAGTCCGAACTTGCTGGCGCTGTAGGCGGCATGCCACGGCAGCCCGATCAGGCCTGCCGCCGACGACACGTTCACCAGGTGTCCGCCGTTTCGCGCCGCCACCATGGGGGGCACGAAGTTTTCGATGACGTGGATCGGACCCATGAGGTTGATCGAGATCATCTTTTCCCACTGCTCGTGCGAGAGCCGGTCGACGGTCCCCCAGGCCGAGACCCCGGCGATGTTCATCACGATGTCCATGCTCGGGTGGTTGGCGTGGATCGCCTCGGCGAAAGCCGCGACCTCGTCGTGGTTTGCAATGTCCAACGCGCGGTGCTCGGGAACCTGGGCCCCAAGGGCACGAACGTCGTTCACTGTCTCGGCCAGACCGTCGGCGTTGCGATCGGTCAGATAGAGCTCGGCGCCACGGCTCGCGAGCCGCAGCGCGGTCGCCCGGCCGATACCGCTGGCCGCACCGGTTACCAGACACCGCTTGCCCGCAAACGTCTTCTTCGACATGGCAGCTGACGATACCGCTACGCCTCCAGCGATCCACCCCACAGCGCGTTGAGCCACAACGCCTCCATCACCCGCACGCCGCGCTGCACATCACCGGTGTCGCCCAGATAAGCGGTGTCGCCGGACAGCATCTGCGCGGTGGTAACCGACAAGGTACGCACCAACGTCGGAATGTCGTCGCTGATCGGGTGGGCGGTGCCGGCCCGCAACTCGTCTTCGACGATGCCGATGATCTGCTGGACCACGCCCTCGACTTGCTGGTCGAGCAGTTCGCGGATCTCGGCGTCGGTGTTGCGCGCGGCGTTGCAGGCCGACATCACCGGGTCGTTGTGGGCGTGGACCGCCGCCGCGCTTCCGACCATCCGCTTGGCGAACGCCGCCGGGGTTTCGTCGGCCCCGCGCGGCGCAAAGTACTCGGTGAGCTCCTCGAGTTCGCGGGTGGCGTCGGCCAGGATCTGGGCCAGCACGGCGTATTTGGAGTCGAAATAGAAGTAGAACCCCGACCGCGCGACGCCGGCGCGGTCGCTGATCGTGCTGACCGACAGCTGGGCGAACGGCTTCTCCTCCAGTAACTCTCGCACCGCCTGGACGATGGCGTGGCGCTGCCGGTCACCCCGTCGCCGCGGAACCGGCACAACCGCAGCCGGCTCAGTCGGCCGGTCGGCTTCCTGTTCGATGCGCACCCTAAGACCTTGCACCACGCCACTGGCAAAAGGAAACTTGACAGCCGTCAAGTTGCACCGAAGGATGACAGCTAGTGACGTCTGCCACACCGTAGATCGGCCTTGGCCGCACGCCCCAAAGGAGTGTCTCGATTTGTCCACGACGACCATCAGGACCACCGACTACCTGCTCGATCAGGCCAAGCGCCGACTCACCCCGTCGTTCATCAATTTCCCAGGCATGGGACTTATCGACGACAAGCTGCGAAACACCCAATTTCCGGAGACGGTTCTCGCCGAGCCGCCACCGGGCAGCGGGCTCAAACCGATTGTGGGCGATAAAGGGTTGCCGATCCTCGGCCACATGATCGAGATGTTGCGGGGTGGACCCGACTATTTGTTGTTCCTTTACGAGAACAAGGGCCCGCTTGTTTTCGGGGACTCCCCCGTGCTGCCGTTCGTCGCGGCGCTGGGCCCAGACGCCGCGCAGGAAATCTATTCCAACCGCAACAAGGACTTCTCTCAGCAGGGTTGGACCCCGGTGATCGGCGCATTCTTCAACCGCGGTTTGATGCTGCTGGACTTCGAGGAGCACCTGTTTCACCGGCGGATCATGCAGGAGGCATTCCTTCGGTCCCGGCTGGTCGGCTACCTCGAACAAATGGATGAGGTCGTCTCGCAAGTCATCGCTAACGACTGGGTTGCCGACGACGCGCGCTTTCTGCTGTACCCGGCGATGAAAGAACTCACTCTCGACATCGCATCGATGGTGTTCATGGGCCATGAGCCCGGTACTGACCGAGAACTCGTGACAAAGGTGAATAAGGCTTTCACCATGACGGTCCGGGCCGGCAATGCCGTCATCCGCACGGGTGTGCCGCCATTCACGTGGTGGCGTGGGCTCAAGGCACGCCAATTGCTGGAGAACTACTTCGAAGAGCGCGTCCGCGACCAACGCAGTAGTGCTGGCAACGATCTGCTGAGTGTGTTGTGCCAAACGCAGGATGAGGACGGCAACCGATTCTCCAACACCGACATCGTCAACCACATGATCTTCCTGATGATGGCCGCCCACGACACCTCCACGACGACCGCGACGAACATGGCCTATCAGTTAGCCGCTAATCCAGAGTGGCAGGAGCGCTGCCGCGACGAATCCGATCGGCTCGGCGATGGGCCGCTCGACATCGAGTCGTTAGAGAAGCTCGAGTCGCTGGACTTGGTGATGAATGAGTCGATTCGGTTGGTGACGCCCGTTCAGTGGGCGATGCGGCGGACTGTGCGCGACACCGAGCTGCTGGGCCACTATTTACCTGAAGGCACTAACGTCACCGCGTTTCCCGGGGTTAATCATCTCCTACCCGAGATTTGGACCGACCCAATGAAGTTCGACCCGGAACGCTTCACCGAGCCTCGTAACGAGCACAAGCGCCACCGATATGCTTGGACTCCGTTCGGCGGCGGCGCGCATAAGTGCATCGGGATGACGTTTGGCCAGTTGGAAGTGAAGACGATCATGCATCGGTTACTCCGCCGCTACCGACTAGAGCTGCCCAAGCCGAATTACCAAGCTAAGTGGGACTACCGCACCATCCCGCTGCCGATGGACGGCATGCCGATCGTGCTGCGCCGCCTCTAGCCGATTTCCTTGGCGTACAAGCGATTCGCGCAGGCGATGACCGCCGACAGGGCGGACTGAGTCCGATCCTTCGAGTAGCCCATCGCCCACGCGGACCGACAACCGTCGGTGCCCTGAATGAAGGTCACCGTCGCGTCGTGTGACTGCAGCTGATGGAACCGCAACGTCTCGACCGCGACTCCGCGTTCGTGCAGCATTGCGGTGAGCGCGCCGACCGGGCCGTTCGCGGTGGCGGTGGCGGTTTCGATGCGATCACCGAGCGCCAAGGTGGCCTGAAATGTTCGAGGTCCCAGCCGGGTGGCCGGGCGGTCGGTGTCGGCGCAGTGCCACTGCCCGAGTCGCAGCGGACCGGCGCTCGGCGCGTAGGTGGCACTGAAAGTGCTCCACGACATGGTGTCGGCGTCTTCTCGAAGTCCTCGCGGAAGCGGAAGCCCGTCGAACAAGAGTGTCGACGATTCGAGTGGAGCGAGGGTGATTGTCATGTGCCGGTCTTCTCTGGTCGTTTAGGAGTGACCGACAGGTAGTAGCTTCCGACCCACAGCGGGGGGTCGGTCTGGATCAGACCCCGCTGCGGGTGCTGGCTACTACGAGAAGATGATGCACGATCGCCGAGGTTAGACGCTGATGCCCGAAGAGTGCAACTTCTTTTCGGGCCACGTTACAACCACCAGGCCGCAGCGGCGTCTAGGTGCCGTCGGATGCGGTGACGGGCCAAGCTGTCGTCGCCGAGGGCGATCGCGTCGATGATGCGCAGGTGAGCATGTCTGACGTCGACCAGATCGGCGTGGCTCGGAACCGGCTGATCGGTGCTGGCCCAGTACCGGCCAAAGACCTCGACCAGGATTCGCAGGAACAACTCCAGCACGGGGTTGCCTGCCAGCGTCGCCAGCCCGGCGTGGAACAGAAACTCTTCGACGCCGGCTTTGGCCGGATCATCGCCGGCCTGCTCGATCATCAGGCGTTGGCTGTCCAGGAACGCGCGCACCTCGGGCGCATCGTGGCGTGCGAGCACCTTGGCGACGTTGTCGATCTCGATGGCATCGCGAACCACGGTGAGGTCCTCGCGACGCGGCTGGCGGTACTGGAGGTACAGCGCGATGGTGTCAATGCTGGCCTGCGCCTGAGGCTCTGCCACCACCAGCCCGCCGCCGGGTCCCCGCCGCGTGGTGGCGACAGCGTGATATTCCAAGAGCCGCACTGCTTCTCGAAGCGCCGCCCGGCTCACCTGGTAACGCTGCAGCAGAGCGACTTCGGTCCCGAACACCTCGCCCACCTGCCAGCCCCTGCTGGCGATGTCATCGCGGATCGCGGCAGCCAGCACTTCGGCCAGCTTGGCTTGTGGCGCGTCGCCATCAGCGCTGTGTGCCGGTGAGCGAGCATCGGGGTGATGGTGGTGTTGCAGCCACTTCGTCACCGCCGCCGCATGTTGTTCGCTCAATGTCATTGCGCGCGCAGCGTCGCCGGCAGTGACGGCGGCGACGATGTCCGAGTGGTCGCGGTGCCGGTGCTCGATCGCCTCGAACGCGTCACTGGCAGAATCCAACCGGGACCCTTTGGCGTACCGGACGGTCAGTCTCATGAGAATGTCGACAAACAATTGCAGCACTGGGTTTTTCGACTGGTCAGCCAGCGCAACGTGAAACTCGTCATTCGGCGCCGTCGGGTCGGGCCGGCGGTCCTGTTCGCCACGCAGCACAGCGCGGAGTCGGTCGATGCCCGCTTCGTCGATTCGCAGCGCGGCCCGCGCTGCGGCCAGCGGTTCCAACAACAGCCGGGCATTCAGCAGGTCGTCGATCGTGATGCCCCGATATTCCAGATAGATGATGATCGCGTGGGTGGCCGGCGCGGCGTCCGGCTCTCGGATCAGCAGACCGCCGTTGGGTCCGCGACGCATCCGCGCGACACGGTGATGCTCGACGAGCCTAACGGCTTCCCTCAGCACCGATCGGCTGACCTGGTAGTGCTCCTGCAGCGCCTGCTCCGAGCCCAGCGATTCCCCGACCGGCCAACCGCGCCGAATGATGTCGGCCTCGATGCGACGGGCAATCTGTGCCGCCCGCTTGCCCGGCTCGGTGGCCGTGCCGGCTTTCCCACCTCCACGAGCGTCACCGCTCAACTGCGCTCCCGCTCAAGGGAACTCAGCACGTCAGCAACATGCATCCAGCGATCGGCCCGCCACCGACCGCAGCAACAGCGACCTCCGGCCGGCGGGACACCTGCCGCTCCCCTGCCTCACCGCGCAGTTGCAGACAGGCTTCGTGCAGCAGCCAATAGCCGTGCATACGTCCCGCCGAAAGCTGGCCGCCATAGGTGTTCAGTGGTAGTGCACCGTTCAGCGCGATCCGCTCGGCCCCTTCGACGAACGGACCGGCCTCGCCGTCACCGCAGATGCCCAGTGCTTCCAGCCAGGCGAAGGTGAGGAAGGTGAACCCGTCGTAGAGTTCGGCGAGATTCAAGTCTTTCGGCGTCAGGTCGGTTCGCGACCACATCTGTGCCGCCGCGTCGGCGGATGCCATCTTCGGGTAGTCGGCGCGGTGAAACCAGCCGCCCGCACCGTTACTGCCGCCGACCGCTTCGACTTTCACGGCCCGGTGCGGACAGTCCCCGGCGTAGTCGGCGGCCGACACCACCACCGCAACCGATCCGTCGATCGGCACGTCGCAGTCCAGCAGCCCAAGTGGCGAAGAGACCGGCCGCGCGCCGAGGTAGTCGGCCATGGTCATCGGATCCTGGTACACCGCGCGAGGGTTCAGCGCCGCGTTGCGCCTGCTATTGATCGCCAGCCAACCCAGCTGTTCCTTGGTGGTCCCGTACAGCTCCATGTGTCGACGACACGTCAGGGCCAGCCAATTCGCGGCCGAATACGCTTGAGCGGCAACGAGGTCGTTGACGTCATCCATCGGGCCGACGGCCGGTGGGGTCTCGCCTTCGGGAGTCTCGAACATTTTTGCCATCGGTGGAACGGGTGCGTTCTCGTCCGGTTTGGTTGGGACCGTGCCGCCCAGCATCTGGATGGTCCGATAGACGATCACGTGCCGCGCATGACCTTCCGAGACCGCGCGACACGCCGATATCACCGGATTCAGCAAACCGCCGGTGTGGAATCCCGTCCCGCAGTCGGACGCCTTGATACTCAGTGCGGCGTTGACCTCGGCGGCAGGCGTGTCACCCAAGGTGGCGATGCCGTCGATGTCGGTGGCGGCCAAGCCGGCGTCATCGATCGCGGTGCGGACCGCTTCCATCGTGAGCTCGGAACCGGGAATGCCGGTGCGACGGCCGATTCGGGAAATGCCGATACCGGAAATGATCGCGTCTTTTTCGAAGTAGCTCATGTGCGCCGTCCGTTAGACCAACCCGAAAAAATTGAGTGTACTGTATTGCCCGTGTCAACCGAGGCGACGTCACAGCTACTCATCGAGCACTGCGACACCTGTGCGCGCTGGGTCCATCCCGCCGCCGGCACATGCCGCGACTGCGGCAATACGCTGACCGCAAAGCCAGTTTCCGGGCAGGGAACGGTCTTCACCTATACGGTCAACTACCACGCGTTCAACCCGGAAATCCCGACCCCGTACGTCATCGCGCTGGTCGAGCTTGCCGAGCAGAGTGGGCTGAGAGTGGCCGCCAATATCGTTGACTGCGAGCCTGATTCGGTGACATGCGGTATGCGTGTCGAAGCCCTGCCGGAGAACGGTCCGGGTGGCGCCGCACGCTTCGCGCCCGCCTGAGCGCTAGTTGATCAGCGGGTCGCGCGGCATGCCGAGTATCCGTTCGGCGATCTGATTGCGGGTCACCTCGGAGGTGCCGCCGGCGATCGCCATACCCCGGGCCCCCATCACGAGTCGGCCGGACAGCGCGCCGGCGCCATCGAGAAGGGCGACCTCCGGTCCCGCCAAGGCGGCCGTGATTGCGGCGCCTTCGATCATGTGGTCGGCCAGTTTCAGCTTGGTGACGTTGCCTTCCGGTCCCGGGCCCGCTCCCTCGACGCTGCGCGCGACGCGGCGCAGATTCAGCAGCCGCAGGGCATTCTCCTCGGCCAGGTAGGAGCCCACCCGAATTCGCCCGCCCACCAACCGATCGGGGTGATCCTTGACCTGTTGAACCAGTTGCGCCGCCAAACCCGCGTAGAAAGACCCGCTGCCGCCGATACTGACCCGCTCGTTGCCCAGTGTCGCCCTCGCCACCGTCCAGCCGGTGTTGGGTTCGCCGACGACGTCTTCGTCAGGGACGAACAGGTCGTTGAAGAACACCTCGTTGAAATCCGACCCGCCGGTGATCTGACGCAGCGGTCGCACCTCGACTTCGGGAGCGTTCATGTCGACGATCACCGTGGTGATGCCGGCGTGCTTGGGCGCCTCCGGGTCGGTGCGCACGGTGGCCAGACCGCGGGCGCAGTAGTGCGCCCCACTGGTCCACACCTTCTGACCGTTGATCTTCCAGCCACCGTCCACCCGGGTGGCCTTGGTCTTGATCGACGCCGCGTCCGAACCGGCGTCGGGCTCCGAGAACAGCTGGCACCAGACCTCGTCCTTGCGCAGCGCCTTTTCGACGAATCGCTCGATTTGCCATGGTGTTCCGTGTTGAACCAGAGTGAGGATCACCCAGGCGGTGATCCCGTAGTCAGTGCGCTTGATACCCGCTGCGCGGAACTCTTCCTCGATCACCAGTTGCTCCACCGGATCGGCGGCCAATCCCCATGGCTTCGGCCAATGCGGCATCACGTAGCCGGTTTCGATCAGCTGGTCCCGCTGCGCCTGCTTGTCGAGCCCGGCGAGTTCGGCGACCTCCGCATGAATCCGGGTCCGCATTTCCTCCGCCTCCGGCGGCAGGTCCAGGCTGTTCTCCCGGGCGACACCAGCGGCGGTGCGCTCGAAGACGTCATCAGCAGGTGCGTCGCCGCCGAGCAGGGCTGTCGTGACCAGGGCGCGGCGCAGGTGCAGGTGCGCATCGTGCTCCCAGGTGAAACCGATACCGCCGTGCACCTGGATGTTGAGTTCGGCGTCGCGCGCGTAGGCCGGAAAGGCCAGTGCCGCAGCCGAAGCCGCTGCGAGCCTGAACTGGTCCTCGTCTTCGGATGCCGCGCGGGCGGCGTCCCACACCGCGGCGATGCCCGACTCGGTGGCGACGAGCATGTTTGCGCAGTGGTGCTTGATGGCCTGGAAGGTGGCGATGGTTCGGCCGAACTGCTGGCGCACCTTGGCGTAGTCGACAGCGGAGTCGACACAGTCAGCGGACCCGCCGACCGCCTCGGCGGACAGCAGGGTCCGGGCGCGCGCCAGGGCCGAGTCCTGCGCGCCAGACAGAATGTCGTCGTCGCTGACGCTCACCTTCGCCAGCCGGACACGTCCGGAGCGTCGGGTCGGGTCCAGGTTTTCCGGCACCTCGACCGTGACGCCGGAGCGACCGCGTTCGAGCACCAGCACGTCGTCGCCCGCCGCGAGCAGCAACAGGTCGCCGAGACCGGCGCCCAGCACGATGCCGGCATCACCGTCGGCCACACCGTTGCTCACGCTGACATTGCCGCCCAGTCCGATGCCGGCGGTCGCCGTGCCGTCGATCAGCCCGGGCAGCAGCCGCGACTTCTGTTCGGCTGTACCGTCTTTCGCGATCACCGCCGACGCGATGACGGTCGGCACGAAAGGCCCCGGCGCAACCGCGCGACCGAGTTCCTCGATCACGACCACGAGCTCGGGCAGCCCGTATCCCGAGCCGCCGTGTTCCTCGTCGACGTGCAGGCCCAGCCAGCCGAGTTCGGCCAGCGCCGGCCAGAACGGCGGCCGGTCCTCCTCGGGAGCATCCAGCAGCGACCGCGCGGCGGCGCGGGCCTTCTGCGAGGCGAGAAACCCGCGAGCGACATCGGCGAGTTCGCGATGGTCGTCGGTCAGTGCGATACCCATTGCAGGGCCTTCCTCTTGGACGCCATTGGCCGGTCGGAAAGAGTGTACTCAAATACGGCCATCGCCCGACCAGCTGGTCGGTCGGGCCCGCCGGCCGAGATCCTGCGCGAACGTGAACTTGGTTTCACGCTCGTGCACGAACGTGAAACTGGTTTCACGTTCGGCAACCTAAAGCCCAGTCTTGGGTGTCGACGGCTACTTGGGCGCGAACCGCTGGCCGGCGTCCAGTCGCAGGCACTGACCGTTCAGCATCGGGTTGTCAACGATCGCCGCGACCAGCTTGGCGTACTCCTCTGGGCGGCCCAGCCGCTTCGGGAACGCCGCATCCTTGGTCAGCGCGCTGGCGTACTCGTCCGGAATGCCCTTGGTCAGCCCGGTTGCGAACAGGCTCGGCGCGATGGCTAGCACCCGGATGCCCAGCGAACCGAGGTCACGCGCCATGGTCAGGCACATGCCGGCGATGCCGGCTTTGGCGGCGGTGTAGGCGACCTGCCCGATCTGGCCTTCGAACGCCGCGATCGAGGCGGTGTTGATGATGACGCCGCGCTCGTCATCCTCGGGCTCGTTCTGGCTCATGTAGCTGGCCGCCAGCCGGCTGATGTTGAACGTGGCGACGAGGTTGAGATCGATGACCGACTGGAAGGACTCGAGATCGTGCGGACCGGACTTCGACATCGTCCGCTTGGCGATACCGCCACCGGCCGTGGTCACCGTGACATGCAG
>JAVHWH010000196.1:0-26149 GCA_032159915.1 Mycobacterium sp. | reverse complement strand
GACGCGACGATGCCTTCCATGCCGGCGAAGTGTTTGTAGAGCACCGGCTGGCTGTACTCGATCTCGGCGGACAACCGGCGGGTGGTCACGGCGTCCCAGCCCTCTTGTTCGGCCAGTCTGCGAGCGGTGGCGGTAATCAGCCGGCGACGCGCGGCCCGCTCTCGCGCTCGGCGGTCCTCGATTGCCATGAGCCACATGCTAGCGCTGATATAAGGACTAGCGGTGCTATTGACACGCGGCCGGACCGGGGTTAGCGTTGCTAACACCTAGCTGAGGAGCGCATCATGGCCGCCGAATTTTTTGCATTGATCGCGGTGCTGGCCACCGCGGTCGTCTATGGCACCGACGTCTTCTGCGCGATGGTGCAACGGCCCGCGATGGCTCATGTCGACGACGGGTCGCTGCTCGTGGTGATGGGTAACATCCACCGCTACGGCGATCGGCGGATGCCGGTGCCGGGGGTGCTCGGAATACTCGCCGCGGCCATCAGTGCGGCACTGGCCGCGGTGTCCGGCCGCTGGCCGCAAGCCGGCGCAGCGGGTCTTGCCGTCGGACTGCTGGTGGTGTGGTTGGTGATCTACCTGCGGGTGAGCGCACCGATCAACCGTCAACTCGTCGCCGCGGTCGATCGCTCCGGTGCCGCGGTGGATGCCCGGGGGTTACAAAGAGATTGGGACGCCGTCATCACGATCAGGGCGGTTCTGCAAGGTTCGGCGCTAGCAGCGTTGTGCGCAGCGCTGCTGATGTGAAAGGTCAACGACTATGGTCAACCTCACCCGGCTCATCATGCGGGCCGCCCCGGTGTTCAACGCGCCGGTTCGGGCGATCGCCGCGTCTCCGCGCCTCGGGGCGCGACTGCGTGGCAATGTCACGGTGATCACCTATACGGGACGACGATCCGGGCGGACGTTCAGCATCCCGGTCTCATACCGCCGTCGCGGTGACGAGATCGAGGTTGCCGCGAACCTGCCCGACGCCAAGACCTGGTGGCGCAACTTCCTGGGTGCGGGCGGTCCGGTCAGCCTGACGCTGGATGGCACCGAACGCGCCGGACATGCGGTGGCGCACCGAGACGCCGACGGGCGCGTGGAGGTCCATATTCGCTTGACCGACTGATGAACTCAGTCAACTTGGTAGCGCGGAAAGACGCCGGTGGGTGCCGGCAGCGCGGTTCCGGGCTCCAGTCGTGCGCCGACGGCGGCGAGGCTGCGTTGGTCAGGCGGTTGGCCGAGCAGGTCGAGCAGCTTGCCGGCCGAATCCGGCATCACTGGCTGAACCAGCAGCGCCGCGATCCGTACCGCTTCGCAGGTCGTGTAGAGCACGGTGGCGAAGCGTGTCTGGTCTGCCTCGGACTCGCTCTTGCGCAACACCCACGGCTCCTGCGCCGAGAAGTACCGGTTGGCCGCGCCCAGCATCAGCCAGATCGCTTCCAGTGCGAGATGCATTGACTGGTTGTCGAAGTCGGTGCGGACCCGCTCCAGCAGCCCGTCGGCGACGGCGAGCAGCTCGGTGTCCTCGGCGCTGAACTCACCGGGTGCCGGCACCACGCCGCCGAGATTCTTGGCCACCATCGACAGCGAACGCTGAGCCAGGTTGCCCAGCTCGTTGGCCAGGTCGGCGTTGATCCGGGTGATGATCGCGTCTTCGCTGTAGCTGCCGTCCTGGCCGAACGGGACTTCGCGCAGCAGGAAATAACGCAACTGGTCGACGCCGAACGTGTCGATCAGGGCACTGGGGTCGACGATGTTGCCCACCGACTTGCTCATCTTCTCGCCCTTGTGAAGCAGAAACCCATGCGCGAAGACCCGTTTGGGCAATTCGATTCCGGCCGACATCAGGAACGCCGGCCAGTAGACGGTGTGGAACCGGATGATGTCCTTGCCGATCATGTGCAGGTCGGCCGGCCAATATCGCTGGAACAGTTCCGATTCGGTGTCCGGGTAGCCGACGCCGGTCAGGTAGTTGGTCAGGGCGTCGACCCAGACGTACATGATGTGGTCGGGATGCTCGGGAACCTTGACCCCCCAGTCGAACGAGGTGCGCGAGATGGACAGGTCCCGCAGACCGCCCGAGACGAAGCTGACCACCTCGTTGCGTCGCACCTCCGGTGCGATGAAGTCCGGGTGGGCGTCGTAGTGGGCCAGCAGTCTGTCGGCATACGCGGAGAGCCGGAAGAAGTAGGTCTGCTCCTCGGTCCAGGTCACCGGGGTGCCGGTCTCGACCGCGATCCGGGTGCCGTCGACGAGCGTGGTCTCCGATTCGACGAAGAACCGCTCGTCGCGCACGGAGTACCAGCCCGAATAGGTGTCGAGGTAGATGTCGCCGGCGGCCTGCATCCGCCGCCAGATCTCCTTGGACGCCTCGTGGTGGTCGGCATCGGTGGTGCGGATGAACCGGTCGAAGGAGATGTTGAGCTTCTTCTGCAGGCGCTGGAAGACGTCGGAGTTGCGACGGGCCAGCTCGGCCGTCGGAATGCCTTCGGCGGCCGCGGTCTCGACCATCTTGAGGCCGTGCTCATCGGTGCCGGTCAGGAACCGGACGTCGAAGCCGTCCAGGCGCTTGAACCGGGCGATCGCATCCGTGGCGATGTACTCGTAGGCATGCCCGACGTGCGGGTCGCCATTGGGGTACGTGATCGCGGTGGTGACGTAGTACGGCTTCATCGCCTCATACCTTATTTGGCGGGCGTCCTAGGGTGTGCGCGTGAGCTCCAAACGTCCGCCGCCACCCGCGCCGCCATGGCTGAGCCCGTTGATCGATGCGCACACCCACCTGGATGCCTGCGGGGCGACCGACTCCGACGACGTGCATGCGATCCTCGATCGCGCGGCGGCGGTCGGTGTGACGGCGGTGGTCACCATCGCCGACGACCTGCCATCGGCCCGCTGGGTGACAAAGGCCACAGATTGGGATCCGCGCGTCTTCGCCGCGGTGGCGTTACATCCCACTCGTGCGGACGCGCTGACCCAGGATGCCCGCGCCGAGATCGAGCGGCTGGCGGCGCACCCGCGGGTGGTGGCGATCGGGGAGACGGGCATGGACCTGTACTGGCCGGGCAAGCTCGAAGGCTGCGCCGACCCGGCCGTGCAACGGGAGGCCTTCGCGTGGCATATCGACCTGGCCAAGCGGACCGGTAAACCGCTGATGATCCACAATCGCGACGCCGACGCCGACGTGCTCGACGTGCTGCGGGTCGAGGGCGCCCCGGAAACCGTGATCTTTCACTGCTTTTCGTCGGGCATTGAGTTGGCGCGCGCCTGCGTCGACGCCGGGTGGCTGATCAGTTTGTCCGGCACGGTGAGCTTCCGCAACGCCCGCGAGCTGCGCGACGCCGTCCCGCTGGTCCCGACGGCGCAGCTGCTGGTAGAGACCGACGCACCGTTTCTGACTCCGCACCCGTACCGCGGCGCGCCCAATGAGCCGTACTGCCTGCCCTACACCGTGCGGGCGCTGGCCGAGCTGATCGACCGGCCGGCCGAGGAGCTGGCCGAGGTCACCAGCGGCAACGCCCGGCGGGCCTACCGGTTGGCCGGGCAGGGTTAACAGTCGGTTAATGTGGCCCGGCCGAGTTGCTCTACCCAAGGCAGTTCGTTACCGTCTTGTGATCGAACGGAGGGTGCCCTCGTGGGCCCCGTTATTTGTCACTCACGGTTATTTGAGGTCGGGATACACGCGCGTTGAATATCATTACGAAACTTCATCAGGCTCCTTCTCCGGCTCTGCGTTTTCTGGTTGCGGGACTTCTGCTGGTCCTGGCGTTCGCCGGCGCCGTCGCGGTCGCCGACTACAAGACCGTCACGCTGAGCGTCGATGGCACCGCGATGACCGTGACCACGATGAAGTCGCGGGTGATCGACATCATCAAGGAAAACGGGTTCAGCGTCAGCGACCGGGACGACCTGTATCCGGCAGCCGATGACCGGGTGCCCAACGCCGCCAACATCGTGCTGCGGCGCAGCCGCCCGCTGGAGATCTCCCTGGACGGGCAGAACACCAAGCAGGTGTGGACCACGGCCTCCACGGTCGACGAGGCCCTGGCCCAACTGGCGATGACCGACACCGCGCCGGCTGCGGCGTCCCGCGGCAGCCGCGTCCCGCTGGCCGGAATGGCCCTGCCGGTGGTCAGCGCCAAGAGTGTCGAACTCAACGACGGCGGCACCGTGCGCAACGTCCACCTGGCCGCGGCGCGGGTCGGCGATCTGCTGGCCGGCCTCGGGGCCCCGCTGGAACAAAGCGACCAGGTCACCCCCGGCGCACTGGTGCCGGTGATCGACGGCATGCACATCCAGGTCACCCGCAACCGGATAGAGAAAATCACCGAGCGGGTGCCGCTGAACCCGCCACGGCGCCGCATCGAAGACCCGCAGATGAACATCAGCAAAGAGATCGTCGAAGACAAGGGCACGCCGGGCACCCAGGACATGACCTTCGCCGTGTCCAAGGTCAACGGCATCGAGACCGGTCGCCTGCCGGTGGCCAGCCACGTCATAACGCCCGCCCGCGAAGCGGTCGTGCGGGTCGGCACCAAGCCGGGCACCGAATTGCCGGCGATCGCCAACGGCGAGGTATGGGATGCCATTTCACGCTGTGAGGCCGGCGGCAACTGGGCGATCAACAGCGGAAACGGCTACTACGGCGGCGTCCAGTTCGACCAGAACACCTGGGAGCGCAGCGGTGGCTTGCGGTTCGCCCCGCGCGCCGACCTGGCCAGCCGGGAAGAGCAGATCGCTGTCGCCCAGGTAACGCAGGCCCGTCAGGGTTGGGGGGCTTGGCCGGTCTGCAGCGGACGAGCGGGTGCCCGCTGACCATCCAGTTGCTTGGGCGGACCGAAATCCGACGGTTGGCCAAGGAACTCGAATTCCGGCCGCGCAAATCGTTGGGGCAGAACTTCGTTCACGACGCCAATACCGTGCGTCGGATCGTGGCGGCCTCCGGAGTCAACCGCAACGACCATGTCCTGGAAGTCGGTCCCGGCCTCGGTTCGCTGACCCTGGCCCTGCTGGACCGTGGCTGTACGGTCAGCGCCGTCGAGATCGACCCGGTGCTGGCCGAGCGACTCCCGCAGACGGTGTCCGAGCATTCGAACAGTGAGATCCAGCGACTGAACGTGATCAACCGCGACGTACTGTCCATCGGCCCCGAGGATCTGGCTTCCGAGCCGACCGCGGTGGTGGCCAATCTGCCGTACAACGTCGCGGTCCCGGCCATTTTGCACCTGCTCGGTGAATTCCCTTCGCTGCGAACGGTGATGGTGATGGTGCAGGCCGAAGTCGCCGAACGGCTGGCCGCCGAGCCGGGCGGCAAAGAGTACGGCGTGCCCAGTGTCAAGGTCCGATTCCACGGGCAGGTCCGCCGGCACGGCACGGTGTCGCCGACGGTGTTCTGGCCGATCCCGCGGGTCTACTCCGGGCTGGTGCGCATCGACCGGCACACCAACCCGCCCTGGCCGACCGACGCCAAGTTCCGTCAGAACGTGTTCAAGCTCATCGACATCGCATTCGCGCAGCGGCGCAAGACGTCCCGCAATGCCTTCGTCGAGTGGGCGGGTTCGGGCAACGAATCTGCGAGCCGGCTGCTGGCCGCCAGTATCGACCCGTCGCGCCGCGGCGAGACACTGACTGTCGACGAGTTCGTCCGGCTCTACCAACGCTCGGGCGATGTCGGCGAAGCCGGGCCGCGGGGCGGCAGCACATCGGCGCGGCACGCGTCAGCGAGCTGACCGGCGGACGATAGTCTCGTTCGGTGCCGATCGATGCGAGCACCGCAGCTCAGTGGGTGCCTACTGGTTCGGTGACCGTTCGTACGCCGGGCAAGATCAACCTCCACCTGGCCGTGGGGGATCTGCTGGACAGCGGCTATCACGAGCTCACGACCGTGTTCCATGCCGTGTCGCTGGTCGACGAGGTCACGGTTCGCAACGCCGACGTGCTCTCGCTGGAGATCACCGGCGAGGGCGGCGACCAGCTTCCCCTCGACGAGCGCAATCTTGCCTGGCAGGCAGCCGAACTGATGGCCGAGCACGTCGGCCGGGCCCCGGATGTGTCGATCACGATCGACAAGTGCATTCCGGTGGCCGGCGGAATGGGCGGCGGCAGCGCGGACGCGGCGGCCGTTCTGGTGGCGCTGAACGCACTGTGGGAACTCGGCGTGGCCCGCCGCGATCTGCACACCCTGGCCGCGAAGCTCGGCAGCGACGTGCCGTTCGCCTTGCACGGCGGTACCGCGCTGGGCACCGGACGCGGCGAGGAGCTCGCTACCGTGCTGGCCCGCAACACTTTTCATTGGGTGCTTGCCTTCGCTGAGGGCGGCTTGTCCACCCCGAAGGTGTTCGGAGAACTCGACCGGCTCAGGAAAGTCGGCGAACCGCCGCGGCTGGCCCACCCCGAACCGCTGGTGGCAGCCTTGGCCGCCGGTGACCCCGAGCAGCTTGCGCCGTTGCTGGGCAATGAATTACAGCCGGCCGCGCTCAGCATGAAGCCGGCGTTGCGGCGGGTCTTGCGGGCCGGCGTCGAGGCGGGCGCACTCGCGGGCATTGTGTCGGGATCCGGGCCGACATGCGCGTTTCTGTGCCGGTCAGCGCCGTCGGCCCTCGACGTGGGGACCGAACTCACCGGAGTGGGCGTCTGCCGGACGGTCCGCGTCGCCAGTGGCCCGGTGCACGGCGCCCGGTTGGTGCCCGCGCCCACCGACAGGGCATGACGACAAGCCGCTGTGCACTGTTTTCGCCCCACGGTTTGGCACTTCTTTAAGAGGAGTTTAAGATAATCGGCGGTGACGATTTCCGGTCAAGCAACGAACCCGATTCCTTCGCCCGCCCTCGGTATCGGCGGGCGTGTCGACGACGTCCCAGCCGGGTTGCGCGGGGAGACGGCGTCGCCACCGATTCGAGACGAAATCGCTACCCAATTGTGGGCGTGCGGCTATCCCAATGTGTGCTTGAGCAGGAGCAACATTAAAAGTTGGGCGATGGCGCCGGAACCGAGGAGGCAATCGTGAGCAGGTTTACCGAGAACATGTTCCGCAACGCTCACCAGAGCACTCGGGGCATGGTCACCGGCGAGCCGTACGAGCCGATCCGGCATACCTGGCTCGAGGTGCATGAGCGGGCGCGCCGCATCGCCGGTGGGCTGGCCGCCGCGGGCGTCGGACACGGCGATGCTGTCGGCGTGCTGGCCGGATTCCCGGTGGAGATCGCCCCGATGGCGCAGGCCCTCTGGATGCGTGGTGCCAGCCTGACGATGCTGCACCAGCCCACCCCGCGCACTGACCTCGCCGTGTGGGCCGAGGACACCATGAACGTTATCGCGATGATCGAGGCGAACGCCGTCATCGTCTCCGAGCCGTTCCTCGTCGCCATCCCGGTGCTCGAGCAGAAGGGCATCAAGGTAATCAAGATCAGCGACCTGCTCGAGGGCGAGCCGATCGACCCGATCGAGACCGACGAGGAAGACCTGGCGCTGATGCAGCTGACGTCCGGATCGACCGGCTCTCCCAAGGCTGTCCAGATCACGCATCGCAATATCTACTCCAACGCCGAGGCCATGTTCATCGGCGCCGAGTACGACGTCGACAAAGACGTCATGGTCAGCTGGCTGCCCTGCTTCCACGACATGGGCATGGTCGGGTTCTTGACCATCCCGATGTACTTCGGCGCCGAGCTGGTCAAGGTCACGCCGATGGACTTCCTTCGCGACACCCTGCTGTGGGCCAAACTCATCGACAAATACCAGGGCACGATGACCGCGGCGCCGAACTTCGCGTACGCGCTGTTCGCCAAGCGGCTGCGCAAGCAGGCCGAGCCGGGGCAGTACGACCTGTCGACGCTGCGGTTCGCGCTATCCGGCGCCGAGCCGGTCGACCCTGCCGATGTCGAGGACCTGCTGGACGCGGGTAAGGCCTTCGGGTTGAAGCCGTCGGCCATCCTGCCCGCCTACGGCATGGCGGAGACGACGCTTGCGGTGTCGTTCTCGGAGTGCAACGCCGGCCTGGTCGTCGACGAGGTCGACGCCGACCTGCTGGCTGCGCTGCGCCGCGCGGTGCCCTCCAGCAAGGGCAACACCCGGCGACTGGCATCGCTTGGTCCGCTACTGAAGGATCTCGAGGCCCGCATCGTCGACGAGAACGGCGAAGTGATGCCCGCTCGCGGCGTCGGCGTCATCGAATTGCGCGGCGAATGCGTCACCCCCGGCTACATCACCATGGGCGGGTTCCTGCCCGCGCAGGACGAGCACGGCTGGTATGACACCGGCGACCTGGGCTATCAGATGGAGAACGGCCACATCGTGGTGTGTGGCCGCGTGAAGGACGTCATCATCATGGCCGGCCGCAACATCTACCCGACCGACATCGAGCGGGCCGCCGGCCGCGTCGAAGGTGTGCGCATCGGCTGCGCCGTTGCGGTCCGGCTGGACGCCGGGCACTCGCGCGAGACGTTCGCCGTCGCGGTGGAGTCCAACGCCTGGCAGGACCCCGCCGAAGTGCGGCGCATCGAGCATCAGGTGGCCCACGAAGTCGTCACCGAGGTCGACGTGCGACCGCGCAACGTGGTCGTGCTCGGCCCCGGCACCATTCCGAAGACGTCGTCGGGCAAGCTGCGCCGGGCCAACTCCGTCACGCTGGTCACCTAGCCGGGAGAGCTACCAGGCGTGCACCCGGTTCTGAGCCGGCTCGAGGCCGAGTTCGATCAGCAATTCCGTCGCGTCGGCCGCCTGCTCGCACACCGTGGGCACCTCGGGACGTTCGGCGGCGCTGAAGTTCTCCAGCACGAAGGCCGCCGGGTCCTTGCGTCCGGGTGGACGCCCGATCCCGATCCGCACCCGCTCAAAGTCTTTGGTGCCGAGCGCGTTTGCGACCGAACGTAACCCGTTGTGGCCGCCTTCGCCGCCACCCAGCTTCAGCCGGATCTGGCCGAACTCGATGTCGAGCTCGTCGTGAATGATGACGACGTCAGCGGCCGGCACCGAGTAGAACTTTGCCAGCGGACCCACCTGGCGGCCGGACTCGTTCATGTAGCAGCGTGGCTTGGCCAGCACGACCGAACGTCCGGCGAGCCGGCCGGTGGCAATCTCGGCGCCGGAACGCTTGTGCACCTTGAACTTCGAGCCCAGCCGCGCTGCGAGCAGGTCGGCAACCATGAATCCCAGGTTGTGCCGCGTCTGCGCGTAGTTCGGCCCGGGGTTGCCCAGGCCGACCACCAATCGTGGTTCGCCCACGGACTATTCGGAGTCGGACCCGGCTTCGGCCGAATCGTCCCCGTCGGCAGCCTCGTCGGCCGGCTGGTCGCCCGGGGCTGCCTCGCCGCCGCCTTCGCTTTCCAGCTCCTCGGCGGTCGGCGCGTTCACCACGTTGACCACCAGCAGCTCGGGGTCGGCGATCAGGCTCACGCCCGGCGGCAACTCGATCTGTCCCGCGGTGAACTGGGTGCCGGGCTCGACGCCCTCAACCGACACGGTCACCGACTGCGGGATCGCCATGGCGTCGGCTTCGATCTCGATGGTGTTCATCTCCTGGGTGACCAGGGTGCCGGGTACCGCCTCGCCGACCACCTCGACGTTGACCTCGACGGTGACTTTCTCGCCGCGCCGGACCACCAGCAGGTCGGCGTGGGTGATGCTGCGCCGGATCGGGTGGATGTCGAGCGCCTTGGTCAGGGCGAACTGTTCGGTGCCCTCGATGTCGAGGGTCAGCACGGCGTTGGTGCCGGAGTGGCGCAGCACCGCGGCGAAATCTTTCCCGGGCAACTCCAAGTGCTGAGGGTCAGCGCCGTGACCGTAGAGCACCGCTGGGATCTTGCCGTCGCGTCGCGCCCGCCGCGATGCGCCTTTGCCGGTTTGCGTCCGTACCGACGCGGCGATTTTGTTTGCGGCTCTAGCCATGATGTCGCTCCTGTGTGAGATTCCGGGGCACGGCCAGGATCGCGACTGTGAGTCGGTCCCCGTCGATAACGGCGGCTTGCACAAGCCACCCTCGCCGTGACGCCCGGTCAGGCTAGCGCATCAGCACCTCAGAGTGGAAATTTTGTGTCGGTCAGCCGCTCGGACAGCTCCCACAGCGCAGCGGCGGTGGCGTCCCGTTTGGCCAGCGGGCTGCGGCCGATCGGCTTGGTGCGGCCGAACGTGCCGAATGCCGGTCCGATGAAGCTGTTACCTGCGACGTCCTGCGATATCGCGAACAGTGTCTGCCGGGCGCCGAAGTCGGCGTCGCTGGCCAACCGGCCGCCGAAGGACATCAGCGCGTCGCCGATTCGGCGACCGGAATGCCCCTGCAGGTTGGTGCGTGAGTAGCCGGGGTGGGCGGCCACCGCCCGCAGCTTCGAGCCGGCCCCCTGCAGCCGGCGTTGCAGCTCGCTGGTGAATAGCAGGTTGGCGAGTTTGGACTGGCCGTAGGCCAGCCACGCCGAGTAAGGCCGCGAGTTCCAGTTCAGATCGCCCAAGCTGATGTAGCCCAGGTAGTGCATCATCGATGACACCGTGACCACCCGGTCGGTCACCTTGGGCAGCAGCAGATTGGTCAGAGCGAAGTGGCCCAGATGATTGGTCCCGATTTGGCTCTCGAACCCGTCCGAGGTGACGGCATGCGGGACTGCCATGATGCCGGCGTTGTTCACCAGCACGTCCACGCTGTCGATTCCTTCGGCGAACTGCCGCACCGACCCCAGGTTCTGCAGGTCCAGCTGGCGTACTTCGACGTCGCCGGTCATCTCCCGGGCTGCGGCTTCACCCCGGCCGGCGTTGCGCACGGCCAGGATCACCTTGGCGCCGACTCGGGCCAGCTCGCGGGCCGTCACCGCGCCCAGTCCGCTGTTGGCTCCGGTGACGATGGCGCTACGTCCGGCGAACGAGGGCAGGTCTGCGGCGGTCCACGACGTCATGGCACTTACAGTAATCGGGGCCCGATCAGGTGCCGCGGTCTACTTCGCCGCGACGGTGAATCCACGGATGATCGTCTCGATGTCGACCGCGTCGTCGACGGCCTTGTCCGCCAGGCTGGTGACCGCGAGCTGAATGAGGTAGCGGTCGGCGTCTTCGCCCGGCCCGTGGGCGATCACGATCCGGTTGATGGTGTGCAGCCGCTGGTTGCCCAGGTTGTAGCTGCCCTCGATCATTGACGACGGGAAGCCGTGGAAGTCGGCGTTGGACGACTCGAGCTGTTTGAAGTTCTGCGCCAGCCGGGCATCGTCGTTGCCGTGCTTGGCCATCTCGGCAGCATCGAAATCGCCGCCCAGCTTGAACACGATCAGCATGGCGTTGGGGAACGCGTCGGCCCTCGCGATCAGCTCGGTGGTGGCCGGGATGTTCGGCCGGTTGATCCGTTGCCAGCCAGGCGGTATCGGAATCGATACGGTGAGGTCGGTCAGCGAGTCGGGCTGAACCGGCGAACCGGACACCCCGTTGCTTTCCAGATATTGCGAGAACGGGACCGGGTTGTCGGTCGGTGCGACCGTGGTGGTGGTCGGCCTCGACGACCAAAGGGACTGGTAGTCAGGGCTTTTCGAACCACATCCGGCCGCTGCGACACTCAACGCTGCCAGGGCGGCCGCGAGTCTTACCGGTGGCCTCATAGGATCTCGGGCAACAATCTAAGCGTCCCCGTCGAACAATCCTGTGACCGAACCGTTTTCGAAGACTGCGCGGATGGTACTGGCCAAGAGCGGGGCGATGGACAGCACGGTGAGTTGCGGGAACCGCTTCTCCTCGCCGATCGGCAGCGTGTTGGTGACGATGACTTCGCGGGCACCGCACGCCGCCAGCCGCTCGGCGGCCGGATCCGATAGCACCCCATGCGTCGCCGCGATGACCACATCCTTGGCGCCGTCGTTGTGCAGCAGCTTCACCGCGCCCGCGATGGTCCCGCCGGTGTCGATCATGTCGTCGATCAGCACGCAGGTCTTCCCGGCCACCTCGCCCACCACGCGGTTGGACACCACCTGGTTGGGCACCCGCGGATCGCGGGTCTTATGGATGAAGGCCAGCGGAACGCCGCCTAGCGCGTCGGCCCATTTCTCGGCGATCCGCACCCGACCGGAGTCAGGCGAGACCACCACCATGTTGCCGTCAGGGTAGTTGTCCCCGATGTAGCCGGTCAGCAGATTCTGCCCACGCATGTGGTCGACGGGCCCGTCGAAGAACCCTTGGATCTGATCGGTGTGCAGATCCACGGTCACGATCCGGTCGGCGCCGGCGGTCTTGAGCAGATCGGCGACGAGTCGCGCCGAGATCGGTTCGCGGCCGCGGTGCTTCTTGTCCTGCCGCGCATAGGGATAGAACGGCAAGACGGCGGTGATCCGCTTCGCGCTGCCCCGCTTGAGCGCGTCGATCATGATCAGCGCTTCCATCAGCCAGTCGTTCACCGGCGCCGGGGCCGACTGCAGCACGAAGGCGTCGCACCCACGCACCGACTCGTTGAAGCGGACGAAGATTTCGCCGTTGGCGAATTCCCGCGCTGTCTGCGCGGTGACGTGGACGTCGAGCTCCTTGGCGACCTGCTCGGCCAGCTCGGGGTGTGCGCGACCCGAGAAGAGCATCAGATTTTTTCGGTTATCGGTCCAGTCGTAACTCACGGGCTGCCCTCGCTGCTTGGGGTCGTTTGGCTGCTTCAGGAATGATAGGTATCGAATGGCGGGTCCGCCGCTCCGTCGGCTTCATGTGTCCTCGTTCGGCGCCGGTGGTGCCCCGTCTCCGCCGGTGCGGGCCTGCTCAGCGGCCTGTGCCGCGGCGCTACCAGGCCGCTTGCGCTGGACCCAGCCCTCGATGTTGCGCTGCTGACCCCCGGAGACTGCCAGCGCGCCGGGCGGAACGTCGGCGCGCACCACCGTTCCGGCACCGGTGTAGGCGCCGTCCCCGACGGTCACCGGCGCGACGAACATGGTGTCGGAGCCGGTGCGGACATGCGAGCCGACCGTTGTGCGCTGCTTGGACGTGCCGTCGTAGTTGACGAAAACGCTCGACGCGCCGATATTGCTGTGTTCGCCGATGTCGGCGTCACCGACGTACGTCAAGTGCGGCACCTTGGTCCCGGCGCCGATGGTGGAGTTTTTGGTCTCGACGAAAGCTCCCAGCTTGCCCTCGGCGCCCAGTACCGATCCGGGCCGCAGATAGGTGAAGGGGCCGACCGCGGCGCCGTCACCGATCGAGGCGTCGGTGCCGTGGGTGCGGCACACCGACGCCCCATCGCCGACCGTGACGTCGATCAGCGTGGTGTCGGGGCCGATGGAGCAGCGGCCACCGACGCGCGTGCCGCCCAGCAGCTGTGTTCCGGGCGCGATGACGGTGTCGCGGCCGATGCTCACGTCGATGTCGATCCACGTGGTGGCCGGGTCGACGACGGTGACACCGGCGAGTTGGTGGGCGGCCACGATGCGGCGGTTGAGCTCGGCGGCCAGCTCGGACAGCTGCACGCGGTTGTTCACGCCGGCCACCAGCGCGCTGTCGGCGACGTGCCGGGCGTGCACCACCTGCCCGTCCTGCCGGACGATCGCAACCACGTCGGTCAGGTACAGCTCCCGTTGCGCGTTGTCGGCCGACAACCGGCTCAGTGCCGAGCGCAACGCCGCGATGTCGAAGGCGTACACACCGGCGTTGACCTCGCTGATCTCCTGCTGCGACGGGGTCGCGTCAGCCTGCTCGACGATCGCGATCACCTCGTGGTCCTGCGTGCGCAGGATGCGGCCGTACCCGGTGGGGTCGCTCAGCGTGGTGGTCAGCACGGTGACGGCGGCGCCGCGGGAGTTATGCGCGGCGACCAGGTCGGCCAGTGTGTCGGCGTCGAGCAGCGGGATGTCGCCGGAGGTGACGACGACGACGCCGGCGAAGTCGTCGGGCAGCGCTGCCAGACCGCACAGCGCCGCATGCCCGGTGCCGAGCTGCTGTTCCTGGGTCGCGGTGTCGATCGGTCGGCCCACGACCCTGGCCACGTCGCCGATGGCCTGTTCGATGCGCTGATGGTCGCGGCCCAGCACCACGACCAGGTGCTGCGGGGCCATCTTGGCGATCGCGTGCAGTGTGTGAGCCAGCATGCTGCGACCGGCCAGGTTGTGCAGCACCTTCGGGGTGTCAGAGCGCATCCGGGTGCCGGCCCCGGCTGCCAGGACGAGGACCGCTGATTCGCCGTTTGTCGTCATCCATCCTCCTCGCGGTACGCCATCCGCTAAGCGTGTCATTATCCGCACGCCTCCGGCAAAACAGACCGGCAACGCCGGATTCGGCGACGAACACCGCGATGGACAATAATCAGGCGGTGGACCGTCGACGAACTGCGCAGGCCAGCCCATCGGCACTCGAAGCGCTCAAGCAGCTTCCGGCGCTGGTGTTACTGGAGCGGATCCCGGTGCCCACCCTGGCGGTGCTCCAAGACGGCACCATCGTTTTCGCGAACAGGGCTTTTGCCGACATTCTGGGCCGCGACGCCGAGGAGGTCGTGGCGCTGAAGTTCTACGACATCTTCTACGGCGCGCTGGAAACGGAATCCGCGCTCTCGGTTGTCGACGGCCTGGCGAATATGGTCGTCGAGCTGGCGCACAAGGACGGTTCGACCGTTCGGGCCCTGATGAGCAGGTCGGCACTGCGCCGTGCCGACGACGCGATCGCGCTCGCCACGTTCCAGGACCTCACCGAAGAACTGTGGGCCAACGAGCGGTGAGCTAGGCCGAGGCGCTGTGATCGACGTGTCGTAGCGCCTCGCGCGCCAGGAATTCGCGGTAGTAGGCCAGCGACGTCTCGGTGACTATCGCCGGGAACAGCAGCTCCCACATCTGCGTGAGGCGGCGAACCAGATCGTTGCCGTCGCCCGATTTCTGGCCGATCATCCGGGCGCCGAAGGTCGCGCCGATGATCGACTCGCTGACGATCGCGGCGTCCAGCTCTTCCCGGATGTCGCCTTCGGCGATCGCCCGTCGCGCCTCCACCGTCATCGCTTCGATCCAGGCGGCGTAGGCGGCGCGGGCGCTGTCGTTGAACTTGGCGAACGCCAGGGTCAGCTGCTCGGCGGTCCGGACGACTTTGTTGGTGGCAAACAGGTCCGCGGTGACGAAGGTGCCGTGCAGGATGTTTTCCAAGGCCGGCGAAAACGAGTCCGACATCGAGCTCAACTCCGACACCACCAGTTTGGAGCCGTCATCGATGATGGCCGAGGCGAGTGACTCCATCGAGTCGAAGTGGTGGTAGAAAGCTCCCTTGGTCATCCCGGTGCGCTCGATGATCGCGCCGCGATCGGCAGCCGCAAACCCGACCTCGGTGAACACGTCGACCGCGGCGTCGAGGATCTTTCGCCGTGTTGCTTCCGATCGGACCTGGCGGGCCATCGACTAATACCTCCGGAGTTCCGGTTGCGGGCTCAAATTCCGGACCGTCGGTCGCGTGCCTTTGCTTGACCCGGCCGCAAATCCTAACAGGGCGGCCGGGGGGCTCGAGCGGTCGACGTCCAAAAAACTGGACGCCAAGGTCAGCTCGAACCTGCCAGCGCCGACGTGCTGCCGATGGCGATCTTTGTGCGTCTCTTGATGAACTGGCGGAAGTAATCGATCCGCTCGGGACGCACGAAGCCGGGCAGCATCAGCGCCCACAACTTCTCGAAGTCGGTGAGAAAAGGGCCCGGTTCGTCGAGGTCAGAAGTCTGACGCAGGCCCATGTATGCCGACGCCAACAGGCGTCCCACATCGTGGGCGTCGGTGTCGGAGATGACGTCGCCTTCACCGATGCCGCGCTGCACGGCGACCGTCAGGTTGTCGATCCAGCGGTGATGCAACTTCGTCTGCAGCCCCTCGACCCGACCGATTGACTCAACCAAATGCAAAGCCGCCCGCGAAATGTCCTCGCTGATGTCGCGTACCGCCAACTGATAGGAGAAGTCGATCAGCGTCTCCAGGCCGGACAACTTCCTTGCCAGTAGATCGGTGATCGACGCGTCGGATCGCGTGATCTGATCTTCGATGATCGCCAACGCCAGCGCGTGCTTGGAGCGGAAGTGGAAATACATTGCGCCCTTGGTCAATTCCGCCTCGGCGAGCACGTCGTCGAGGCCGACCTGGTGGTAGGGAAGCCGGGCGAACTGGCGTGCGGCGGCGCGCAGGATCTGCTGGCGCGTGGAGTCAGCTCGGGTGTCGGTCGTCTCGGTCATGGTTGGCCACCTAGTCATGCTCCGCGGCGCGGGTTCGGCAACGGCCCCCCTTGTTTTCGAGGCGTTGTTGGTCAGGCGTGATCGGACCCCGTTGCGGCGGGGGTTGTCAGCGAATTTCGGTTGGGCCTCCGGGCGAGAGGCGTTATCGATCAGTCTAGTTCAACGGTAGTCAACAAACCGGTCCGACGCGGCTTGTCAAGCCACTCCTGAGCCGTTATAGCCGAACGGACTGTAGCAAAACTTGCGGTTTGTTCCAAACCTATGCACGATTCAAAAAGTATGTAAACTATCTCCATGCGAGCGTCCGGTCTGGCAATCTTGGATGTGCTCGAGGTGCGTGCACGGTCGGACTCAGCAAAAATGGCCGTCCCGATCACCACCGGCGAGGCCGTCGCCGCCAGAAGCGGTGGTTGGTGAATGTTCGGGTTCGAGGCGCTGCCGCCGGAAATCAATTCGGGGCTGATGTACGCGGGGCCGGGCGCAGCGCCGATGACGGCGGCCTCGGCGGCCTGGGACGCCCTGGCGGACGATCTGTATCTGGCGGCCGCGGCCTACCAGTTGGCGATCACAGATCTGACGTCGTCGTGGCTCGGTCCTTCTTCAGTGTCGATGGCCGCCGCGAGCGCCACTTACGTGTCGTGGATCAGCGCCACCGCTGTGCAGGCGCAACAGGCTGGCGCCCAAGCTAAAGCGGCCGTGGCCGCCTATGAGGCTGCCTTCATGATGACCGTGCCACCGGCGGAGATTGCGGCTAACCGCGCGTTGCTGCTGGCGCTGGTCGCGACTAACTTCTTCGGCCAGAACACCCCGGCGATCATGGCCACTGAGGCGCTTTACATCGAAATGTGGGCACAGGATGCCGCCGCGATGTACGGCTATGCCGGCGCGTCATCGGCCGCGTCGGCCATGGAGCCTTTCACCCCTCCGCAGCCGACCACTACCGACCCATCTGGAGCTGCCGGGGCGCTCGCCTCGGTAACCCAGGCGGCCGGGACCGGCGCCCAGACAGTGTCACAGTTGAGCACCGCAACCGCGTCACAGTTGAGCACTGTAACGGCGTCACAGTTGAGCACTGCAACGGCGCCAGGTGGACTGCAGTCAGTTGTGTCATCGGCGACGTCGTCGTCGACTGCGACCGCGCCGCTGTCGTCGCTGACCGCCCCGACATCGTCGTCGTCCAGCACAGCACTGGCGGTGGGGCAAGGACTGACCTCGGGCGCTACCTCTTCGGCGTCGATGCTGACGTCCGGTATCGCGATGCTGGGCTCTCCGGGTTCGCTGGTGAAGTCGCTCGGACCGGCGGCCGGCGCCTTCGGTAGTGGATTCCCGATGGTCAAGTCGTCACTCGACATTGGCGCGAGTGCCTTGGGTTCTCCCGGCGGTGCGGTGTCCGCCGCCACCGGGCGAGCGGCTTCGCTCGGGGTCCTGTCAGTGCCCCAAGGCTGGACCTCGGCGGCTCCCGCTTTCAGCCAAGTAGCCTCCGCGCTGCCAGCCGGCGGCGGGATGCCCGTTACGCCGGCGTCGGCGTCAGGTGGCTCTGGCGGTCCGATTGGCGCCCCGCGGGCACAAACCGCCGAGCAGGGCGTCGCCCGCTCTCCGCTGGCTGCCCGCTACAACGTCCGTCCTGCCATGGTGCAGCGCCCGGTATCCGCAGGCTGAAGCACGTCGGTTTCGTGCATACCACGAGACGCTAAAATAGCGTGACAACATTCAAAAAGTATGTATACTGACCGCAACAATAATGATCGGTTTGAACCGGCGCTCTTCGTCCCGGACCTGCCAACGGTCGTTCGACGACGAGGCGTTCGTGCATTAGCGCAGGTAGGTACCGAGCAAACGAATGAAACAGGGGAGGGCCAATGCTGGTCAGCACGACCGATCAACGGCCCACCTGCACTCTCCTAGAACGCTTCTTGATGGCAGCAACTATGCGCGGCGAGATAGATCCAGTTATGAAGGGAGAGTCCGAGTGAAGTACACGCCCACTGATATCGGCGGAGTGACGGTTGTCGACATCGAACCGGATCGCGACGACCGTGGATTCTCCTCGCACTTGTTCTGCGCCGGCGAATTCGCCCACTACGGCCTGATCTCCAGCGTCGCGCAGATGGACGTGGCCTACAACTACGCCAGAGGGACACTGCGCGGAATCCACCGTCAGGCCCCTCCGAACATCGAGGCCAAAATGGTCAGGTGCACGCGGGGCGCCATCGCCGCGGTGGCGGTCGACGTGCGCCCGGAGTCGAGCAGCTTCGGCGAGCATGTGATGGTGCAGTTGAGTGCCGACAACCGGCGCGCGCTGTTCTTGCCGCCGTTCATCGCGCACGGTTTCCAGACTCTTGCTGACAACACTGAGGTTCTCTATCTCCTCAGCGGTGTCTACGACACCGACGAGCAACAAGGATTCCGCTGGGACGACCCGGAATTCGGTATCGAGTGGCCGTTACCGGTAAGCGTCATCTCCGATGAAGACGCTCGCTGGCCGCTGCTGACATCGGTTGGGAGAGCGGCGTCGTGATGTCCGCAGCCCGATACGTCCAGGTGACGACGAAGCGGGGAACCGGGCCGGTATGACTATCTCGATCACCCGAAACGTTCCCAGCCAACACGGCAGACCGCCTGTCGTGGCCCGGCCGGCGCCGACCATCAAGGCGGCAACCGCTCGTCGCTGGCAGTACCGGTACGCACGCCGCCTGCGCATCACCGATGCACTGATTGTGTGCGGCGCGGTGGCGCTCGCACAGGTCATCCGCTTCGGTGATTCGCCCCATGCCTCGGGTTACCCCGGCCAGATCATGACACTGTTCTCCGTCCTTTTTGCGGGACTGTGGCTTTCGTTGATCGCGGGTTTTCGTTCCCGGTCGATACGGGTTATCGGAGCGGGAATCGAGGAGTATCGGCGCATTGTCAGCGCATCGTTCTGGACGTTCGGAATCATCGCGATGGCGACCGTTTTGGCGAAAATATTTCTGGCTCGTGGGTATCTGGCGGTGGCGCTGCCGATCGGCACGGTTGGTTTGCTGGCCAGCCGGCTGTTGTGGCGCTACTACATCGCCGGCAAGCGGAGTCGCGGCGAATGCCTGACCAGGGTGTTGGCCATCGGGGACCGCAAAGGGGTATCTCAGCTGGTCGAGGAGTTGACCCGTCATCCGCGTGACGGCTTCGTGGTGGTCGGGGCCGGCATTCCGGGCTATGGGCCATCGCGCGGCAAAACGCTGGTGGTCAGGGGCCGGGAGATCCCGATCCTCGGCGATGACGCACACGCGTTGGCGGCGATAGCGCATCACAATGCCGACACTGTCGCCTTGACGGGCGCAGAACGCTTTGGCCCACAGGGCATTCGCCAGCTGATGTGGCGACTGGAAACCATGGATGTCGACCTGGTGGTGGCACCCGGGGTGATGGATGTCGCTGAAGGACGGTTGGCGCTGCGGCCCGTCGCGGGCTTCCCGCTGCTGCATGTGGAGAAGCCGCAATACCAAGGCGCTAAAAGCTTTCAGAAGCGCTCGTTCGACTTCTGCTTCGCGTTGGCTGCGATTATCGGGACATCCCCGTTGCTCATCGCAGCGGCCATCGCCATCAAGCTCTCGAGTAAAGGCCCGGTTTTCTACCCATCCGAGCGGATTGGTTTGGATGGAAAGCCGTTCACCATGCTCAAATTTCGGACCATGGTCGAGGGCGCGGACAAGCAGGTTCAGCAGTTGTTGTCGCTCAATGAGAGCAAAGGCGGAATGCTGTTCAAAATCCGGGAAGACCCCCGGGTGACGCCGGTGGGAAGAATCCTGCGTCGGCTCAGCGTCGATGAATTGCCGCAGTTCATCAACGTGCTCAGGCAGGACATGAGCGTGGTCGGTCCGCGGCCACCGCTGCCGCGAGAAGTGCTGCAATACAACGGCGATGTAAAGCGTCGGCTGTTGGTAAAGCCAGGCGTTACCGGACTGTGGCAGGTGAACGGCCGATCCGACCTTCCGTGGGACGAATCGGTGCGCCTTGACCTGTCCTATGTCGACAACTGGTCGATGGCAAGCGATTTCCTGCTCATTGCCAAGACCGTCAAAGCGGTCTTGGCAAGCGACGGGGCATACTGAATGAGTTCGGCTGAGCGAGAGCCGCTTTGTGATGCAGCAAAAATCTTCACCCATGCTGGCAGGCCCCGTCAATCGGCCGACGGCGGCCTCGCTGCCTCGAAAGCAGCTGATCGCGTGATCCGCGAATTGGACTGGGCCACCCCTGAATGTCCGGACCGCGGTGTGCCCCCGCCGCGGTCCGGACTTCCTGCCCACGGTGTGCCATGATGCGCGACACAGCAGACCCTGCTCCGAACCCGTTGTCGCGGTTGCACTGTCGCCTGTGCGATTCGATCCGAATGCGCAGTGTGCTAGACCTCGGTGCTACTCCGCCGAGCGGCAGATTTCTCAAGCCTGCAGAACTCGATCTAGCTGAACCAACGTTCCCGCTACACCTGCGGGTGTGTGAGAACTGCCTGTTGCTGCAGACATCTGCCTTTGCCTGGTCAGGGGTCGCAGACGCCGGACACTGCTACTTTTCCTCGTTTTCGGACTCTTGGGCAGAGCGCGCGAAGACGTATGTCGGCGACACCGTCAAGCGGATGCACCTTTCCGGCGAGTCGTTGGTGGTAGAGGTCGCCAGTAATGACGGGTATTTGCTGCGCCATGTCGCAGCGGCAAGGATTCCCTGTCTGGGAATCGAGCCGTCGGTGAATGCCGGGCTCATCGCCCGAGATCGCGGTGTCCGAACGGTAACGGCTACTTTGGATGAGGCGCTGGCACGTGAAGTACGGAGTGAATACGGCCCGGCCGATCTCGTGGTGGCAAACAATGTGTACTCGCGCCTACCAGATCTACGCGGACTCACCCGATCACTGCGAGCGCTGCTGGCAGACGACGGCTGGCTGAGCATCGAGGTAAGCCACGCGTTGACGCTGTTGCAGAACGCTCAGTTCGAAACCATCGATCACGACCACGTGCACTACTACACACTGCTCTCGGCCACCCGTGCCCTGGCGACCGCTGGACTTGCCGTCGTCGACGCAGAATTGTTGCCGACTCGGTGCGGCTCGCTTCGCATCTGGGCTCGTCCGGCGCGAATCGCCGCTCCTCCCAGCGATCGGGTCGTAGAAGTTCTGCGAATGGAGAAAGCCGCGGGATTGCAGCGACTGGAAGGCTATGTGCAATTGCGGCGACGCGCTGAAGCGCTGCGCCAGAACCTCCTACGGTTTCTGCTCCAGTGTCGCGCTGACGGCGAGCGGGTGGTCGGCTACGGAGCCCTTGGTGCCGAGACCACCATGCTGAATTACTGCGGAATCCGCAGCGACCTACTGGAGTACATCGTGGACCGCGATCCGTACCGACATGGTTGCTTCGCCCCGGGTACCCGCATTCCCATTCATGACCCAAAGCGGATCGGCAGTGACCAGCCACATGTCGTCTTGGCGCTGTCGTGCGATCTCGGATCCGAGCTCGCCGAGCAGCTGAGCTATATCGGTGAGTGGGGCGGTCGTCTGGTATTCCCGCGAACTCTGCTGCGTCTGGCAGCGTCGGCGTGCAACGGCAAGGGGTGAAATCGCCGTGATGACTCGTCGAACGCGGAATCGCGGTTGTAAAGGAACGGTGTGGTGACGACGTCGGCCGGAGCCGGTATCCCACGCAATTGTCGTCGAGGCCCCGGTGCGATTCGGGCAGTTTGGCTTTCGCCGCTGATGCGCCCACTGGCGCGCGTGCAGGCTGAAGCGCTACGCGCGCGCGGCGTCGACGTGCTGTTGGTGACCACCGACCGACATCCAGAATCGGACATGGCGCGCGACTACGAGATGGTGCTCGATCTGCGGTTCCGGACGGTCGCGACCTGGATTGCGGCTTGGCGCCGCATCCGTGACTTCCAACCGGACGTGGTGATCACCGAGCAGGTGCGTGATCCGCGGTGGACCGCGCTGGCCAGAGGGATCCCGCGGATTCAGTTGGTCCATGACGATCGGCGGTACGACGGCGGCGGGCGACGCCGAGCAATCGTGCGCGCGTTGCTCGACCGTTGGGGATCGCGCTCGGCGGCCACCGTGACGTACAGCAACTACACCGCCATCGCCGTCGCAGTCCGGCGCGATGTTGCCGGCACTCCCGTGACTGTGTTGCCGCTCTGCAGCGACCTGGATCCGGCGAAGGTTCCTCCTTTTGTCGGCCCCGAAGAGCGGCAAGACTTCGTTGTGGCCGGACAACTCGGTTCGCAGAAGAACATGGACGTAGTGCTCGATGCCTGGCAGCGTCACGTGGACGGAGAGAGCTGGCGCGGCGACGAGCTGCTGCTGATCGGCAATGGGCCGCTTGTCATCAGGACCCTTCCGGCTTATGTGCGGTGGCGCCCGGGCAATTACCGCTATGCGGATGTCGTCAAAACAATTGCCGCCGCTAAGGGTTCAGTTGCGCTCTACCGCGGTGCGTCGCAAAGCGGCGTGCAGATGCTGTCGATGCATCTGGGCGTGATGCCGATCGTGTCAGCAGTCGGTGGTCTGCCCGAGTACCAACCGCCGATACTCCCCCCGGTAGGGGTCGACGACGTCGCTGGATTGACCGCCGCGTTCGACGAGCTCTCCGATCCGTTCACCGCGACGTTGCAAGGGGCAGCGGCGGCACGGCATTACGCAGAGTCGTTCGCCGTCGATCACGCCGCGGACGGGCTCTTCACCGTGCTTACCAATGTGGGGTACAAAACTGGGAGGCCAGCGGTATGAACTCCGGAATTAATCTGTCGAATAACGCCGAAACCACGATACAGCTGAGGCAATTCACCGAAACGGCCGATCATCTGCTAGGCCTGCTCTCTCGCTCTCGACGGCCAACGCCGACCGCGGGAAACACCATAGAAAGCCAACTCGTTCGGCTCAGCCAGTTACGCGCCGAGCGGGGACCGGCCGTCGCCGTCGTGAAGGTCGCCCGCGATATCCGAGGAACCATGCAACTGAGCACACAACGCAGGTTGGTCGCCGAAATTTCGAGTCAACCAGGGCTGGAGGAGGTTTGGCGCGAAATGCTTCCGCGGGTCCTGGCCTTCGACGAACGCCCCGATAAGACGGTGTGCGTCGAGTCTTACTGCCACGGCATATCTCTCGTGGAGGTGCTTGCAGATGACCCCGACCGCTTCGAGGATCTGGCCACCCTGGCGCTTGCTGCCGTCGCGCCTCTGCACCGGGCGACGGCGAGGTTGATCGTCGTCGACAACCTCAGCTCAGTCCGGCAGTGGATCGTCGAACCAGTTGCGGGGCTCGCGGATGTCTGTAGCCGGATGGATGCCCGCCTCGTGCCCATCCTGGATCGGCTGGAATCGACGCTGACGCGCGCGATTGTCGGACGGCGTATGACGGTGTGCTGGACGCACGGCAACTACACCCCCGACAACGTTCAGCTGGCGGGTCGGCACGCCCAGGTGAACCGAATCGTCGGCTGGGATGAAGCGCGGGGGGACAGGCTGGCGCTGATTGATGAGTTCCTGATGATCTTGGCGACGAGCTGCCAGGTAGAGGGGGCCGATCTTGGGACCGTTGTCAGCCGGCGACTGAAGGCCGGCGGCTTGTCCGACTCGGAGCGGAATGCACTCATTGCCGGGTCCAGTCAATCGGGAACCGGCGCAAACCCCTCAGAGCGCGTCGATGAGCGCGTCGCCATTCTGCTCACCTGGCTCCACTATGTGGCTGTGCTGCTGCGTAGAAACACCGGTGGGTCGGTGCGTTCAAGCTGGTTGGCCACCAACGTATCTCCTGTGCTTGACGTTGTGGCTGACTGGCGCGGATTCGATGTTGCAGACAGACGGGCCGCGGCGCAGGCGGTGCCCGAAGACGGCGCAGCACATCGTCGTGAGAGCCAAAACTAGAGTTATAAATTCCGCTTGAAAGCCGTCAATAAGTATGTAAAATACGACTCAGGTGTATAGTCGGTATCCGCACGATTGGAAGCAATGCGCCGCGCAATCGGCCCGGCTTCCGCAAGGAGGAACGCATGTCTTTTGTGACTACGCAGCCAGAGTCGCTGGGGGAGGCCGCCGGCACCCTGCAGGGCATTGGTTCTGCAATGATGGCCGGCAGTGCGTTCGCTGCGGCTCCTACCACCGGGGTAATTCCCGCCGCTGCCGACGAGGTATCGGCTCTGACCGCAGCGCAATTTGCCGCGCACGCCCAGCTCTATCAGGCGGTGAGCGCCCAGGCCGCGGCGATTCACGAGTCGTTCGTGAACACGCTGAGTACCAGTGCGGCGTCCTATGCCGCTACCGAGGCCGCAAATGCGGCTGCGGCACTCTAGGTAAGCCGAAGGCTGCGCGATGGATTTTGGAGGCTTACCGCCAGAGATCATCTCCGCGCTGATCTATGCCGGCCCGGGTTCGGAGTCGATGCTGGTCTCAGCGTCGGCCTGGAATGGGCTGGCCGCCGAATTGCGTTCCACGGCATCGTCATACGGAGCGGTGATTTCGGCGTTGACAGAGGACTCATGGGTGGGTCCGTCGGCCGCAGCCATGGAAGCTTCGGCGGCCCCCTACGTAACATGGCTGAATACCGCCGCCGCAGGCGCTGAGCAGACGGCTGCTCAGGCAGGAGCTGCGGCGAACGCCTACCAGGCGGCGTTCGCATCGGTGGTGCCGCCAGAGATGGTCGCCGCCAACCGCATTCAGCTCGCGCAGCTGATGGCGACAAATATCTATGGTCAAAACACCCCTGCGATCTCCGCGGTCGAGGCTCAGTACGGCGAAATGTGGGCCCAGGACGCAAGCGCCATGTACAGCTACGCCGGCAACTCGGCTGCCGCTTCAAGGTTGACGCCATTCACGACGCCGCCGACGATCACCAACCCGGCAGGCACCGCCAATCAGGCCGCTGCGACCGCGCAGGCTGCTGGTGCGTCGACCGGCACGGGCGTGCAGTCGGCGCTGTCGCAGCTGGTCTCCAGCGTTCCCACGTCGCTGCAGAATCTCGCATCGCCCGCCGCGACGACGACACCGACATCGTTGTCGTCGTTGGTGACCAACTTCATGAATAGCCTCACCTCGACGTCGAGTACCACCGGGACCTCGGGCCTGCCGGGGCTGGATGCTTCATCCTTAACGCAAACCGTACAAAGCGACGTCCTCCTTTTTGGACTGTTCATGGCGCTTGATGCGATGCAGCCCCTGATGGGTACGCCAATCAGCACCATGCTCAGCCAAGCAATGACACCTGTTGCGGCCGCGGCTGCCCCCGCCGCGGCCGCCGCCGGGGGAGCTGCATCCGCCGCAATGGGCGGTGCAGTTGGCGGCTTCGCCGGCGGCGCAGGCGGTTTCGCTGGGTTGGGCGCGGCGGCCTCGGTCGGCGCCTTGTCGGTGCCGCCGAGTTGGGCCGCGGCTGCGACACCGACATGGCTGGCCGGCATGCCGCTGGCGACGCCGCTACCCGGCATGAGTCCGGCCGAAGGTGGTGGATTGCCGATGGGCATTCCGTTCCTACCGAGCGGCGCAGGCCAAGCAGCAGGAATGGCCGCCGCCGCCGGCGTGGGCGGCGCAGTTGCTTCCAGATACGGGCCGCGCCTCAAGGTGCTGACGCGCTCGCCGGGCGCCGGCTACTCGCCTGTTCCGATGGCTCCCGCCGGCGCATACCAGACGCCCGCGGGCCTGCCGCCCGCCCCCGGGTACACACCGCACATCGTGTATCTGCCGAACAACGGAAACAACGGTCATAACGGGTACAACGGCAACGGGCACAACGGCAACGGCCATAACGGCAACGGCCATAACGGAAATCACTGATCTTCGGTCACGGCGACCGACGTTTCGAAACTGAGTATCACCAAGGAGAGGGATATGCCGACACGCTTTATGACCGACCCGCACGAAATGCGGTCCATGGCAGGACGTTTCGACGTGCACGCGCAGACTGTCGAGGACGAGGCCCGCAAGATGTGGGCATCCAGCCAGAACATCGCCGGTGCCGGCTGGAGTGGTACGGCGCAGCTGACGTCGCACGACACCATGGGTCAGATGAACACCGCGTTCCGCAACATCG
>JAVHWH010000192.1:0-6599 GCA_032159915.1 Mycobacterium sp. | reverse complement strand
GTTGACTGCGCCGTCGACGCCGATAGTGACGGCAGTCGGGAAGATCCCGCGGACCAGGTCCGGGCCGCCGGTGGCCGAGTCGTCGTCGGCGGCGTCGTAGAGAGCCTCGACAGCAACTCGTAGCGCCGAATCCGCGTCCGTGACTTGGGAGTACAGCTTCTTGATCGACGACTTCGCAAAGAGTGAACCCGAACCGACCGACTGGTAGCCCTCCTCTTCCAGGTTCCAGCCACCGGCAGCGTCAAAGGAGACGATGCGTCCCGCCTTCTCCGGGTCGGGGTCACCGATGTCGAATCCGGCCAGGAGTGGCACCGCCACCAGACCCTGCATCGCGGCAGCGAGGTTGCCGCGAACCATGATCGACAGCCGGTTCACCTTGCCCGCGAAGGTCAGCGGCACGCCTTCCAACTTCTCGTAGTGCTCGAGTTCGACGGCGTAGAGCCGGGCGAACTCGACCGCGATGGCCGCGGTGCCGGCGATCCCGGTCGCCGTGTAATCGTCGGTGATGTAGACCTTCTGCACATCGCGCCCGGCGATCATGTTGCCCTGCGTCGAACGCCGGTCACCGGCGATGAGGACGCCGCCCGGATACTTCATCGCGACGATCGTGGTGCCGTGCGGCAGCGCAGACGTGGGCGTGATGGCGTCGGCGGCATTCATCCGCGCAGGCAGCAGCTCCGGCGCCGCAAGGCGCAGATAGTCGGTGAACGAGGAAAGGCCGCCTGTGGCGATTCCGGGAAGTGCTGAGTTGCCGGCCGGGCGATTGTGGGAGGGCCAGGTCACTGGCCGCCCTTTTGGACGTATGCGCGGACGAAGTCTTCGGCGTTCTCTTCCAGAACATCATCGATCTCGTCGAGGAGGTCGTCGGTTTCCTCGGTCAGCTTTTCGCGACGCTCCTGACCCGCGGCCGTGGTGGTAGTGGGATCGTCGTCATCGCCGCCGCCACCACCGCGCTTGGTCTGCTCCTGGGCCATGCTGCCTCCTGCGTCATCATCGGCCGTGAAACACGTCCGTCGGTTTCTCCACCCTACCGGTCAGCGGCGCTGATGCCCTGGGTTAAACCGTTATGTCCGGCTCCTCAGGTGGTCAGCTGCTCGACCAACTCGACCGCGCTGTTCACCGAGTCCAGCAGGGCTCCGACGTGCGCTTTGCTGCCGCGCAGCGGCTCCAGCGTCGGGATCCGGACCAGGGAGTCACCACCGAGATCGAAAATCACCGAATCCCAACTTGCCGCTGCGATATCCGCGCCGAAGCGGCGCAGACATTCCCCGCGGAAGTAGGCGCGGGTGTCGGTCGGTGGGTTGTCGACGGCGTCGATGACCTGCTGCTCGGTGACCAGTCGCTTCATCGAACCGCGGGCCACCAGCCGGTTGTACAACCCTTTGTCCAGCCGGACGTCGGAGTACTGCAGATCGACGAGATGCAGTCGTGGTGCCGACCAGCCGAGGTTCTCCCGCTGCCGGAAACCCTCCAGCAGGCGCAGTTTGGCGGGCCAATCCAGCAGCTCGGCGCACTCCATCGGGTCGCGCTCGAGCAGATCGAGCACATGAGCCCAGGTCTCCACGACCTTCGCCGCACTCGGATCCGGGTCGCGGCTGTCGACCAGCTTGGCCACCCGGTCCAGGTAGATCCGTTGCAGCGCAAGCGCGGTCAGTTCACGACCGTCGGCCAGTGCGACGGTGGCACGCAGCGAAGGGTCGCGGCTGACCGCGTGCACGGCGTGCACCGGCCGGGCCAGTGCCAGATCGCTGAGGTCGATGCCGTGCGCCGGGCCGTCCTCGATCAGGTCGAGGGCCAGTGCCGTGGTGCCGAGCTTGAGATAAGTCGAGGTCTCGGAAAGGTTGGCGTCGCCGATGATGACGTGCAGCCGCCGGTAGCGGTCGGCGTCGGCATGCGGCTCGTCGCGGGTGTTGATGATTCCGCGCTTCAGCGTGGTCTCCAGCCCGACCTCGACCTCGATGTAATCCGAGCGCTGCGAGAGCTGGAAGCCGGGTTCGTCGCCGGAGGGCCCGATTCCTACTCGTCCGGAGCCGGTGAAGACCTGTCGGGACACCAGGAACGGGGTGAGACCGGCGATGACGGCGGAAAACGGCGTCTGGCGGCTCATCAGGTAGTTCTCGTGCGACCCGTAGGAAGCACCCTTACCGTCGACGTTGTTCTTGTACAGCTGCAGCTTGGCGGCGCCGGGAACGCTCGCGACGTGACGGGCGGCGGCCTCCATCACCCGCTCCCCGGCCTTGTCCCAGATCACCGCGTCCAGCGGGTCGGTGCACTCCGGGGCGGAGTATTCCGGGTGGGCGTGGTCGACATACAGCCGCGCGCCGTTGGTCAGGATCATGTTGGCGGCCCCGACCTCGTCGGCGTCGACCACCGGCGGCGGTCCGGCCGAGCGGCTCAGATCGAAACCGCGGGCGTCCCGCAGCGGCGATTCCACCTCGTAATCCCAGCGGGTTCGCTTGGCGCGCTGGATCCCGGCGGCGGCGGCATAGGCCAGCACCGCCTGCGTCGAAGTGAGGATCGGGTTGGCGGTCGGGTCCGACGGCGACGAGATGCCGTATTCGACCTCCGTTCCGATAATTCGTTGCATCCCGCAAGCCTAGGCGTGACGACGATGCGGCCCGCGTAGTGGGGCGAGAAGGAGTCGCGCAATCAGACCCGCATGACGACTAGGGACTTCGCGCCGCGGGGCGGCGCTGGGGCGAGAAGGAGTCGCGCAATCAGACCCGCGTGACGACTAGGGACTTCGCGCCGCGGAGCGGCGCTGGGGTGAGAAGGAGTCGCGCAATCAGACCCGGCGTGACGACGATGCGGCCTGCGGCCGATGCCTTAAAGTTCACTTGATGCCGCGTCTTTCCGCGTCCGCATTCTCGTCGGACGGTGACGCGTGTAACCACCTTCCGCGACCACCGCTGCACCTTCGCTGGTCGACCGTGGCAGCGCTCACCGTATGGGCCGCGGTCTCGACCGTCCTCACGCTCGCCACGATCCCTCTGAAGACGCCACGAGCCGGACTACTCGCCGGCGGCGAGGACCTGTGGGTGTACCGCGAGGCGGCGCGCAACCTGACAGCCGACCTTGACCTCTACACATTGCCCGTGCTGGGCGAGCATTTTTACACCTACACGCCCTTTTCGACTATTGCGTTCCTTCCATTTGGTCTACTTCCCGGCGATGCCGACAAGTACATCTGGATGGCGGTCAACCTGCTTGTGCTCGCCGCAGCTGTCGGATTGTGTTGGCGACTCCTCGGCTACCACATCACCCCGGCCGTTGTGGGCGGCTCGGCCCTGCTGACCGTCAGCTTGGTGTTTCTCGAGCCGGTGCGGACGACACTGTTCTACGGACAGATCAACCTGGTCCTGTTGCTGTTGGTGCTGTGGGACACCTCGTGTCGACAGGGTAGCCGTCTCAAGGGGGTCGGCATCGGTCTGGCCGCCGGGGTGAAGCTGACTCCGGCCTACTTCGCGTTCTACTATCTGACCCTCCGACAGTGGCGCGCGGCGGTGGTCGCCGTTGCCACATTCGCTGCAACGGCCTGCCTGGGATGGCTTGTCCTACCGCGGGATTCGCGAATCTACTGGACGGGTACCTTTCTGGACCCGTCCCGCGTCGCCGCTGACCAATTACATCCTTCCAACCAGTCGCTCCGGGGCGCGCTCGGGCGGCTGCTGAGCGGACACCCGACCAATGTGGTCGCTCCGCTGGCCGGCCGGCCGCCTCCGGCATGGCTGTGGCTGCCGACCGCCGCGGTGGTGCTGATACTCAGTACCTGGCTCGCAGTGCGCCTGTATCGCATCGGCGAACGGTTACTGTCGGTGACGGTCTCCGGCCTTACCGCGACGGTGCTGTCCCCCATGTCCTGGACGCACCACTGGCTCTGGACGGTGCCCGTTCTGGTCTACTTCGTACACCGCGCTCAGGTGAACAGGTGGTGGTGGCTGGCGGCCGCAGCGTTGTTCGCGACCCTGGGGTCGTGGCCGTACCGATTTTCCGTCGACGAGCAGCCACGGATCGGCTTGTATATGTTTCCGGACAAATGGCTGCCCTGGGAATGCCTCAGCAATCTCTACCTTATGGTCTACGCCGCGCTGATGCTCGGCGCGGCAGTGGTCGCATACCGTCGGTCGCGCGTTAGCGCCTGCTCCGCCGACGAACGGACCAGAGTCGCCAGCGCCGCCTGGACTGAAGACGGTTGTGCACCGTAGCGGCGGGCAGCAGGCGCCGGTGTGCGTTCCAAGGACGTCGAACCAAGGTGTTGACGCTGGTGACTGAAGTGATTACCTTCACTTGGTGCCCGCTCACGCTGCGCTCGAGTCCACCGAAAATCTGTCTGGGAAACGCTACGGCGAGGTTCTTCTGGTGACGCCGGGCGAGGCCGGGCCCCAGGCCACCGTCTACAACAGCTATGGCCTCAACGACTGTCCCGCCGACTTGTGGTCGGCGCTGGACGCCAAGGTCATCGCAACCGAGAACGGCGCTGCCACAGCGTTACTCAACGGCCCGCGGTACTGGCTGATGAACGAGATCGAGAAGATGAGCCAAGGGCCGCGCATCATCAAGAACTTCGGCGGGATCGACATGCTGCTGCAGGCGCAGGTCTTGCTGTCGGCGATGAACCCGGCCCCCTACACGGCAAATCAGGTACACCGGCACACCGTGTTCACCTTCAACGCCGGCGAAGAGGTCTACGAACTGCACGACCCCGCACTGCGGCGCTGGGTGATGCAGACCTGGAGCCAGATCGTCGACCCCGAGCTGTCGCGGCCCGATCTTGCCAGGCTCGGCGAGCGGCTCACTCTTCCCGCCGGCTGGACCTACCAAAGCCGGACGCTGACGGCGCCGCTGCGCATCGACACGACGACACACGCCGCGCAGGTACTTCAAGACGACTTGGCCAACAGTTACTCGCTGCTGGCCGGCTAGTTCTGTCTCTGGCGCCGGCCCGCGGCGCCCGGCTTCGCCGCGCTTGCGACCGCCGCTACAGGTTCTGGCGCCGGCCCGCGGCGCCCGGCTTCGCCGCGCTTGCGACCGCCGCTACAGGTACTGCCCGAGGTTGGACTCGGTGTCGATCGCCCGTGAGGCGCTCGAGCTCTTGCCGGTGACCAGCGTGCGGATGTAGACGATCCGCTCACCCTTCTTGCCCGAAATCCGCGCCCAGTCATCGGGGTTGGTGGTGTTGGGCAGGTCCTCGTTCTCGGCGAATTCGTCCACGATCGAGTCCAGCAGGTGCTGGATCCGCAGACCGGGCTGACCACTCTCAAGAACCGCCTTGATGGCGTTCTTCTTCGCGCGGTCGACGACGTTCTGGATCATCGCGCCCGAGTTGAAGTCCTTGAAGTACATGATCTCTTTGTCACCGTTGGCGTAGGTGACTTCCAAGAACCGGTTGTCGTCGATCTCGGCATACATCCGGTCGACGACCTTTTCGATCATCGCCTTGATGCACGCACCACGGTCACCGTTGAATTCGGCGAGGTCATCGGCGTGCACGGGCAACGTCTCGACGAGGTACTTCGAGAAGATGTCCTGTGCCGACTCGGCGTCCGGGCGCTCGATCTTGATCTTTACGTCGAGGCGGCCGGGCCGCAGAATCGCGGGGTCGATCATGTCCTCACGGTTGGAGGCGCCGATCACGATGACGTTCTCCAGGCCTTCGACACCATCGATCTCGCTGAGCAACTGCGGGACGACGGTGGTCTCGACGTCCGAAGAAACCCCAGTGCCGCGGGTGCGGAAGATCGAATACATCTCGTCGAAGAACTCGATCACCGGCGTGCCCTCGGACGCCTTCTCGCGAGCCCGCTGGAAGATCAGCCGGATGTGGCGCTCCGTCTCACCGACGAACTTGTTCAGCAGCTCGGGCCCCTTGATGTTGAGGAAGTAGGACTTCGCCTCGCGCGCGTCCTCACCGCGAACCTCGGCCATCTTTTTGGCCAGCGAGTTGGCAACCGCCTTGGCAATCAACGTCTTACCGCAACCGGGCGGACCGTAGAGCAGCACACCTTTGGGCGGACGCAGCGCGTATTCGCGGTAGAGGTCTTTGTGCAGGAACGGCAGCTCGACGGCGTCACGGATCTGCTCTATCTGTCGACCCAGACCGCCGATGTCGTTGTAGGTGACGTCGGGGACCTCTTCGAGCACCAGGTCCTCGACCTCGGCCTTGGGGATGCGCTCGAAGGCGTACCCGGCCTTGGTGTCTACCAGGAGCGAGTCGCCCGGACGCAGTCTGCGCGGCCGGGTGTCGTCGCTGAGCGCATCCGGGTGACCATCCGGCAGGTCCTCGGCCACCAAGGGCTCAGCGAGCCACACGATGCGCTCCTCGTCGGCGTGGCCGACCACCAGAGCGCGGCGACCGTCGGCCAGCACCTCGCGCAGACTTGAAATCTCGCCGACTGATTCATACGTGCCGGCCTCGACGACAGTTAAAGCCTCATTGAGGCGAACCGTCTGTCCCTTACGCAACGAGCTCACGTCGATGTTCGGCGAGCACGTCAGGCGCATCTTGCGCCCGGAGGTGAACACGTCGAGGGTGTCGTCCTCGTGAGTGCCCAGCAGGACGCCGTAGCCGCTCGGCGGCTGTCCGAGCCGGTCGACCTCTT
>JAVHWH010000152.1:0-15338 GCA_032159915.1 Mycobacterium sp. | reverse complement strand
CCTGACCCATTGCCGAGCAGGAGTGAAATACTCGTCCCACTGGTCGCTTGCGTATCGAGGCGCCACAAGCGTTCGGGACGGGGCAAGGGATGGCGTTCGCTGGAGTGCTCAGGCGGGCATGGATACCGCTGGTCGTGCTGGCGGTCATCGGTGGCGCGGTCGCGGACATCAGCTACTTCGATGTGGATTCCGCCCCCCGGCGCGTCGATGGGGCACGACTACCCTGGTCCATACACATCAGGGCGAACAGCCCAGCCGTCGTGGGCAACGTTGTAGCCAGGGCGACAGCGACAGCATTGGCTGCCGGATCGTGCTAGACGGTCAGGTCAAAGCCGAGAGGATCTCGAACGAAGTGAACGCGTTCACCTACTGCCGGGTCGACGGTGCATGACCAGCCACCACCTCCGTCACGAGCACGCCGTGGGAACGTTCGCCGCGCGAATGGTCCGCCGGTTGTCGGTGCCGATCATTCTCGGATGGTTGGCGATCACCGTGATCGTCAGTCTCGCTGTTCCGTCGCTGGAGCAGGTGGCGCGCGAGCACGCCGTGTCACTGGGAACCAAGGACGCCCCTTCGGTCAAGGCGGCGGCGCGCATCGGCAAGGTGTTCAAGGAGTCTGACTCCGATGCCATGGCGATGATCGTCATCGAGGGCGACAAGAAGCTCGGTGACGACGCGCACCGGTACTACCAGGACATCATCGGCCGGCTGAAAGCCGACCGGAAAGACGTGCAGCACATCCAGGATTTCTGGGGTGATCCGCTCACCGCGGCGGGTGCCCAGAGCCCGGACGGCAAGGCCGCCTATGTTCAGCTGAATCTGGTCGGCAATCAGGGCGAGACGTTGTCCAACACCTCGGTGGCCGCGGTTCGCAAGATCGTGGACAGTGTCCCGGCGCCGAACGGGGTGAAGGCTTACGTCACCGGACCGGCCGCCATCGCGGCCGACGGTCTCACCAGCGGCGACAAGACGGTTGTGAAGATCTTGGTCACCACCGTCGCGGTGATCTTCGTGATGTTGCTTTTCGTCTACCGGTCTTTCGTCACGGTGGCGGTGCTGTTGGCCATGGTCGGCATCGAATTGGCCGCTGCGCGAGGCATTGTCGCGTTCTTGGCATTGCACGACGTGCTCACACTGTCGACCTTCGCCACCAATATGTTGGTGTCGCTCGCCATCGCCGCGGGCACCGACTACGGGATCTTCTTCATCGGGCGCTATCACGAGGCGCGTCATGCCGGCGAGGATCGCAACACCGCGTACTTCACCGCCTATCGCGGTGTTGCCCATGTGGTCTTGGCGTCCGGCCTGACGATCGCCGGCGCCACCTACTGCCTCAGCTTCGCCCGCTTGCCGGTTTTCCAGACCTTGGGTGCGCCCTGCGCGGTCGGCATGCTGGTCGCTGTCGCGGTCGCGCTGACCCTGATCCCGGCGGTCATCGCGGTCGCCGGCCGCTTCGGTCTGCTGGAGCCCAAGCGGCTACACAGTGTGCGCGGCTGGCGGCGCGTGGGCACCGCGGTCGTGCGGTGGCCGGCACCGATCTTCGCCGCCACCTGCGCGGTCACCATGGTCGGTCTGCTCGCCCTGCCGAGCTACAAGGTCAGCTACATCGACCGTGACTACATCCCCAAGGGCACCCCCGGCAACGTCGGAATGGCCGCTGCGGAAAGGCATTTCTCGCAGGCGCGGATGCTGCCTGAGATGATGATGATCGAGTCCGATCACGACATGCGCAATTCGGCGGACTTCCTGGTGCTGGACAAACTGGCCAAGAGCATTTTCCGCGTCGAGGGAATCGCCCGCGTGCAGAGCATCACGCGGCCGCAGGGCACCCCGTTGGAGCACACCTCGATCCCGTTCCTGCTGAGCATGCAGAATGCCGGACAGCTACAGAACCTGCAGGTGGCCAAGGGGCGGCTGGATGACATGTCCAAGCTGGCCGATCAACTGGGCGGAACCATCCGCTCGCTCGAACGGGTCAACGGGCTGATGAACCAGATGGTCGGCACCACCCATCACGTCGCCGGAGTCACCAGAGACACCAAAGCCATCACCGACGAAGTGCGCGACGACATCGCCGACTTCGACGACACGTTCCGCCCGCTGCGTAGCTACTTCTACGCCGACCCACACTGCTACAACATCCCGATCTGCTGGGGTATCCGCTCCGCCTACAGCGCCACCGACGGCGTGGACAAGCTCAGCGAAAAGCTGGGCGAGCTCAGCAAAGACGTCGACAACGTCGACGCCGTCGTGCCGCAACTTGTCGCGCTGCTGCCGCCGCAGATCGAGACCATGCGAAGCCTGCGGACCATGGTGCTGACCATGCACAGCACGATGTCGGGAATGTTCGACCAAGCCAACGAACTCAGCGACGACGCCACCGCTATGGGCAAGGACTTCGACGCCGCCAAGACCGACGAGTCGTTCTATCTGCCGCACGAGGTCTTCGCCAACCCGGACTTCCAGCGGGTCGAGAAGCTGTTCCTGTCCCCGGACGGCAAAGCCGCGCGCTTCATCATCTCGCACAAGGGCGATCCCGCGACGGGCGAAGGCATGTCGCGGATCGAGGTCATCAAGACCGCTGCCTACGAGTCGCTCAAGGGAACCGCGTTGGAGGACGCCAAGGTCTACGTCTCGGGCACCGCAGCGACGTTCAAGGACCTGAAAGAAGCGTCGAACTACGACTTCATGATCGCCGGCATCTCGTCGCTGTGCATGATCTTCATCATCATGCTGCTGATCACCCGCAGCCTGGTCGCGGCCCTGGTGATCGTGGGCACCGTCGCACTGTCGTTGGCTGCCTCGTTCGGGATGTCGGTTCTGCTGTGGCAGTATGTCTTTGGCGTCAAGCTGCACTGGCTGGTGATGGTGATGTCGGTGATCATCCTGCTGGCCGTCGGGTCCGACTACAACCTGCTGCTGGTCGCGCGCTTCAAGGAGGAGATCGGGGCTGGGCTCAAGACCGGCATCATCCGGGCCATGGGCGGCACCGGCCGGGTGGTGACGGCCGCGGGTCTGGTGTTCGCGTTCACCATGGCGTCGATGATCGTCAGCGACAACCGCGCGGTCGGTCAGGTGGGCACCACGATCGGGCTGGGTCTGCTGTTCGACACGCTGGTGGTGCGCTCGTTCCTGATGCCGTCGATCGCGGCGATGCTGGGACGGTGGTTCTGGTGGCCGATGAACGTCACGTCGCGGCCACCGCGGATCCGGCCCCGGCCGGTCACACCGCAGCTGCAGGGGGACCAGACCGACGTCACCGCGCCGTTGGCGGCAACGGGCCACAGCTCTCGCCGTTAAATTCCGCGATAGGTGCGCCGACCGGGTAGCTGATGAACGACTTCCGCGCGGTTCTCCCTTATAACCCGCACAGTCGGCGGCTGTAACTTGTTGCGGCTCAACCGATCAGCGGAACGCCTCGTCGATGATTTCCTGCTGTTCGACGGCGTGCACCTTCGACGAACCCGACGACGGCGCCGACATCGCTCGCCGTGAAATCCGTTTGATGCCGGTCAACGTGTCCGGGAACAGTTCGGGCAGCTCGAGGCCGAAGCGGGGCCAGGCGCCCTGGTTGGCCGGCTCCTCCTGAACCCAGAAGTACTGGTTGACGTTCGGATAGTTTTCGAACGCTTCGCTAAGGCGATGGAACGGCAACGGCGCAAGCTGCTCGATGCGCACTATCGCGACGTCGTCCCGGTTGTCTTTCGCTTTGCGGGCCGCCAGCTCGTAGTAGATCTTGCCGCTGGTCAGCAACATCCGCGTCGCCTTGCTGCGGTCGCCGGTGCCGTCGGAGTAGATGGGCTCCTCGAGCACCGAGTGGAACCTGTCCTCGGTGAACGCCCGGATGTCACTGACCGCGGCCTTATTGCGCAGCATCGACTTCGGGGTGAAAACGATCAGCGGACGCTGCACCCCGTCGAGGGCATGGCGGCGTAGCAGGTGGAAGTAGTTGGCCGGGGTCGACGGCACGGCGATCGTCATCGAGCCCTCCGCCCACAACTGCAAGAACCGCTCGATCCGGCCCGAGGTGTGGTCGGGCCCCTGTCCTTCGTGGCCGTGCGGCAGCAGCAGCACGACACTGGACAGCTGGCCCCATTTGGCCTCGCCGGAGCTGATGAACTCATCGATGATCGACTGGGCGCCATTGACAAAATCGCCGAACTGAGCCTCCCACAACACCAATGCGTCGGGATTGCCGACCGTATAGCCGTACTCGAAACCGACGGCCGCGTACTCCGACAGCGCCGAGTCGAACACCATGAACTTGCCGCCGGTCGGGTTGCCGTCTTTGTCGATTGTCAGCAACTGCAGCGGGGTGAACTCTTCACCGGTGTTGCGGTCGATGATCACCGAGTGCCGCTGCGAGAAGGTGCCACGGCGGGTGTCCTGACCGGACAACCGGACCAATTTGCCTTCGGCCACCAGCGAACCGAGTGCCAGCAGTTCACCGAAGGCCCAGTCGATCTTGCCTTCGTAGGCCATTTCCCGGCGCCTCTCCAGCACCGGAGTGACGCGTGGGTGGGCGGCGAATCCCTCTGGCAGAGCCAGAAATGCGTCACCGATGCGGGCCAGCAACGCCTTGTCGACCGCGGTGTCCAGGCCGGCCGCGAGCATCTGGTTGGACTCCACCGACATGCTCGCCTGCACGCCGTGCTTCTCCAGTTCGCGGACGTCGCTGAAGACCCGCTCGAGTTGGCCCTGGTAGTCGCGCAACGCGTCCTCGGCCTCTTTCATCGAGATGTCGCCGCGGCCGATCAACGCTTCGGTGTAGGTCTTGCGGACGCCGCGTTTGACGTCGACGACGTCGTACATGTACGGGTTGGTCATCGACGGGTCATCACCCTCGTTGTGCCCGCGGCGGCGGTAGCACAGCATGTCGATGATGACGTCCTTCTTGAACTTCTGCCGGAAGTCGACGGCCAGCCTGGCCACCCAGACGCAGGCTTCCGGGTCATCGCCGTTGACGTGGAAGATCGGCGCACCAATCATTTTCGCGACGTCGGTGCAGTACTCGCTTGACCGCGAATACTCCGGCGCGGTGGTGAAGCCGATCTGGTTGTTGACGATGATATGGATGGTGCCGCCGACCCGGTAGCCGGGCAGCTTGGCCAGGTTCAATGTCTCGGCAACCACACCCTGACCGGCGAAGGCGGCGTCACCGTGCAGCATCATCGGCACCACGGAGTTGCCGCGCTCACCCTCGCCCTTGTCGAGCAGGTCCTGCTTGGCCCGGACCAGACCCTCGAGCACCGGGTCGACCGCTTCCAGGTGCGACGGGTTGGCGGTCAGCGACACCTGAATGTCGTTGTCGCCGAACATTTGTATGTACACGCCGGTGGCGCCCAAATGATACTTGACGTCCCCGGAGCCGTGCGCCTGGGCGGGGTTGAGATTGCCTTCGAACTCGCTGAAGATCTGCGAGTACGGCTTGCCGACGATGTTGGCCAGCACGTTGAGCCGGCCACGGTGCGGCATCCCGATGACCACCTCGTCGAGTCCGTGCTCGGCGCACTGGTCGATCGCCGCGTCCATCAGCGGGATGGTGCTCTCGGCGCCTTCGAGTGAGAACCGCTTCTGCCCGACGTACTTCGTCTGCAGGAACGTCTCGAACGCTTCGGCGGCATTGAGCTTGCTCAGGATGTATTTCTGCTGCGCCACAGTCGGTCTGACGTGCTTGGTCTCGACGCGCTCTTCCAGCCACTGCTGCTGTTCGGGGTCCAGGATGTGGGTGTACTCGACACCGATGTGCCGGCAGTAGGCATCCCGAAGCAGGCCGAGGATGTCGCGCAGCTTCTTGTTTTCCGAGCCGCCGAAGCCGTTGACCTTGAACACCCGGTCCAGGTCCCACAGCGTCAGCCCGTGGGTGACCACTTCCAGGTCGGGGTGACTGCGAAACCTGGTGTTGTCCAACCGAAGTGGGTCGATGTCGGCCATCAGGTGCCCACGGTTGCGGTATGCCGCGATCAGCTCCATGACCCGGGCGTTCTTGTCGACGATCGAGTCGGGGTTGTCGGTGCTCCACCGGATCGGCAGATAGGGCACGCCCATCTCCCGGAACAGTTCGTCCCAGAAGCTGTCGGCGAGTAGCAACTCGTGAATCGTGCGCAGGAAGTCACCCGACTCGGCGCCCTGGATGATGCGGTGGTCGTAGGTGGAGGTCAGCGTGATCAGCTTGCCGATACCCAACTCGGCGATGCGTTCGGCGCTGGCGCCCTGGAGTTCAGCGGGGTACTCCATCGCGCCCACACCGATGATCGCGCCCTGGCCGGCCATCAGTCGCGGCACCGAGTGCACGGTGCCGATGGTGCCCGGGTTGGTCAGCGAAATCGTCACGCCGGCAAAGTCTTCGGCAGTCAGCTTGCCGTCGCGGGCCCGCCGGACGATGTCCTCGTAGGCGGCGACGAACTGGCCGAAGCTCATGGTTTCGCAACGCTTGATGCCGGCGACCACCAGCGAGCGCTTGCCGTCCTTACCTTGCAGGTCGATGGCCAGACCCAGGTTGATGTGCGCGGGCGTCACCGAGTTCGGCTTGCCGTCGATCTCGGCGTAGTGCCGGTTCATGTTCGGGAAGCTCTTGAGCGCCTGCACCAACGCGTAGCCCAGGATGTGGGTGAACGAGATCTTGCCGCCGCGGGTGCGCTTGAGCTGGTTGTTGATCACAACGCGGTTGTCGATCATCAGCTTGGCCGGGATGGCCCGAACGCTGGTCGCCGTCGGAAGGTCCAACGACATCGACATGTTCTTCACGACGGCCGCGGCCGCGCCCCGCAATACCTGAGCTTCGTCGCCTTCGGCGGGTGGCGGGCCGGACGGCTTGGGTGCCGGCGCCGGCTTGGCTGCCGGTGCCGGTGCGGTGGCTGTTGACGGCGGAGTGCCGGCCGAACCGTTGCCGGACGGGGCGGGGGCTGCCGGTGGCGGAGGCGCTGCCGGAGTTGGCGCCGCGACCGGCTTCACCTCAACCGGCGGCTCGCTCGCCGGGTCGGGGTTGTAGTCGACCAAGAAGTCATGCCAGCTGGGATCGACCGAGGAGGGGTCGTCACGGAACTTGCGGTACATCTCCTCGACCAGCCATTCGTTCTGTCCGAATGGTGAACTCGTACTGCTCACGGCAGCTGCTCGCCTCGATTCCTTCGTCCGAAAAAGCGCTATGCCGCGCTTGCCACTAGATCTTCTACGCCCTCGCGATGTCCGGCACGTCTCACCTGATCGCCCGGCTCCTTCTCGGCCCGTTGACCGGCCCGCATCGTCGGCGGACGCCTGCGGCGGCCTCGACAGACCGCACCATAAAGGCTAACCCTTCGACCGCGATCCGCCATGTGACTTTTGACCAGCCGTCGCGCTCAGCCGGCGTCGGAAGCGGTCGGCAGCAGAACCAGGTTGACCGGCCACTTCGCCGGCGGTGTTCCGAACGCTTTGCGGGCGTTACGCACGATCTTCTTGCCCACTACGCGGTTGCCGATAGCGCCGATCAGGGCGCCGATACCGACTGGCAGGATCTTGCCGAACAGCAGCGCGCTGCGACGCAGCGTGAACCGTCGCACGGCGCGCTTGAGCAACCGCGAGTTCAGCTGGGACAGGGCCGGCATCGGTAACGACGCCACCCCTTCGGACAGCCACGCGCCGCTCGTGCGGCCGCCGCCGATCAGTTCGGCCATGGCGTGCTTGCTGTCGTCGCCGACCAGTATTGACAACACCAGCGCGCGACGTCGTTCCCGCTCGTCGGTGGACACGCCGAACACCGAGGCGACCGCCAGCACGTAGAAGGCGGTGGCCTCGAGAAACACCGCGGTCTCGCCGATGCCTGCCGAGAGCGCGGCCAGCGTGCCCAATCCGGGTAGCACAGCCGTCGAACCCACTGCGGCGCCGCTGGCCGTCACCGCGGCCACGTACCGCTTCTCCAACTTGGACACGATCGTCGCCGGCCCGGCGTCGGGATCTGCGCGGCGCAGTCGCTCGACGTACGCGGCTGCGGCGGGGCCCTGCAGACGGGCGCTGCGCTCGATGATGCCGGCTAGTGCCCGCGCCGACCTTTTGGGCTTCCCCTCGATGGTCGCGGGCAGCGAGTCGGCCGAAGACTTGGTACGTCGGGCGCTCATGGATGCCTCCGCATCATCTGTTGGCTCAGCTTCTTGTGGGCTGTGACCGTGCTTTCAGGCTAGCGCCGGCGCCGGCAGGGGTGGGGCCAGGCGTCCACCCGCTTATAATCCGGCACAGACACGTGCGATGACGATGCGGGGCCGCCTGACTCGACGACGAGCCGGCCGACCCGCCGAGCAAAGACGGATAGTCGATGGCCTACCAACTCACCGCGTTGGGTATATCGGTGTTGGCGCTGCGTGTGGCGCGGCAGGTCGCCGTGCCGGCCCGTGAGACTCCGCAGTTCGGCGCCGCGCCGGCCGAGATCGATATCCTAGGTGACGACGCCGCGGCCAACGCAAGACGGATGGGGTGACGATATGACCACGGCGACTCCTCGTCGGCGACTGGGCGGCTTGGCGACGAAGCACGTCGACGACATCAACCCCTGGCACGCGCTGTGGGCGATGATGGTCGGCTTTTTCATGATCCTGCTCGACTCGACGATCGTCGCGGTCGCCAATCCCAGCATCATGGTCAAGCTCGGCACCAGCTACGACACGGTGATCTGGGTGACCAGCGCCTACCTGCTCGCCTACGCGGTCCCGCTGCTGGTGGCCGGCCGACTCGGTGACCGGTTCGGTCCGAAGAATCTGTACTTGACCGGCCTGGCCCTGTTCACCGCTGCGTCGCTCTGGTGTGGCCTGTCGGGCACCATCGGCATGCTGATCACCGCCCGGGTGGCGCAGGGCATCGGTGCCGCGGTGATGAGCCCGCAGACGCTGTCGGTCATCACCCGCATCTTCCCGTCCGAGCGCCGCGGGGTGGCGATGAGCGTGTGGGGTGCCACCGCCGGCGTTGCCACGCTGGTCGGGCCGCTGGCCGGCGGCGTGCTGGTGGACGCGATGGGCTGGGCGTGGATCTTCTTCGTCAACGTCCCGATCGGCTTGATCGGTCTGGGGCTGGCGCTGTGGCTGGTGCCCGAACTGCCCACCAACAACCACCGCTTCGACCTGATCGGGGTCGCCCTATCGGGGGTGGGGATGTTCCTCATCGTGTTCTCGCTGCAGGAAGGGCAGTCCCACGATTGGGCGCCGTGGATCTGGGCGGTGCTCGTCGCCGGCATCGGCCTGATGACGGCATTCGTGTACTGGCAGTCGATCAGCAACGTCGAGCCGCTGATCCCGCTGGATATCTTCCGCGACCGCAATTTCAGCCTGTGCAACGCCGGGGCAGTGGTGATCGCCTTCGCGGCCACCGGCATGATTTTGCCGCTGATGTTCTACGCCCAGTCGGTGTGCGGTTTGTCGCCGACGCGCTCGGCGTTGCTGACCGCTCCGATGGCGATCACCAGCGGCGTGCTTGCGCCGGTCGCCGGCCGGCTGGTTGACCGAACCCACCCGCGGCCGGTGGTCGGATTCGGGTTTTCCTGTCTGGCCATCGGGCTGACCTGGCTGTCTATCGTGATGACGCCGTCCACCCCGATCTGGGAATTGGTGTCGCCCTTCTTCGTGATGGGGGCGGCGATGGCGTTCATCTGGGCGCCATTGACCGCGACCGCGACCCGCAACCTGCCGCTGCGGTTCGCCGGCGCCAGTTCCGGAGTGTTCAACGCGACTCGCCAAGTAGGAGCCGTACTGGGCAGCGCCGCTATGGCGTCATTCATGACGTCGCGAATCTCCGCAGCATTGGGGCCGATGCCCGGTGGCGGATCGGGCCCGCCGGGCGGTCCCGGCGCCGGCGTGAAGATGCCGGAGTTTCTGCACGAGCCCTTCGCCGCCGCGATGTCGCAGTCGATGCTGTTGCCCGCGTTCGTCGCGCTGTTCGGGATCGGCGCGGCGCTGTTTCTGGTCGGCGGGACATCGGCTGCCGACGACGGGCCACCGACCACCGGGACCGACAGCGTGGACGCGCCGATGCGGCGGGTCCGGGTGCGCCCGAGTGCAGCGGAGGGCTTCGAGAGCGGGTTCGACGGCTTCCGGGACGGTTTCGACGACGACGATGACTATGTCGAGTACACGCTGTCGCCGGCGCCGGCCGCGCCGTCGCGGCAGTCCCGCGCCGCAGCACCGGCTCGCGGGCATGCCGGCGATCCGCAGACCGAACCGTTGTCGACGCACAAGGAGCATCCACGGACGGCGTCGGTGGAGAACTGGCGCACGGCGCCGGTCGAGTCGTGGCACCACTTGCTCGACGACGTCACCACGACCACCGAGATCGAGCCGATCACCGAGGCGCACAACGGGTCTCATGTTGGCGACGAACAGCGTTTTCATCCGGTCGAGGAATTCCCGGCCCGGGCCCCCCACCGCGACGTCGAACCCGACGAGCCGTTCTTCGACGACATCGACACCTACGGCGGGTCGCTCACCCACGACGACGGGCGTGACCGCTATCGGCGGCCAGCACCGGGCGGGCGGCGCCGCGCGGATCCTGACGAAGGCACCGGGCGGCACTCCCATCCCGGCAGGTAGCAGTTAAGGCGTACCGGCAGGCGCCGTCAACGCGAGGAACGCGCCCAGTTCCACTAAACCGGTCGGTGCGGCCGGCAGGTATTCGGTCAGCGCGTCCGCACGGACAATCACAGCCGCATACTGCGCCCGGCTGATCGCCACATTGAGCCGGTTCCGGTTGAGCAGGAACGGGATTCCACGCGGTATGTCGTCGACGGACGAGGCCGTCATCGAGATGATGGCCACCGGCGCCTCCGCGCCCTGAAACTTGTCGACGGTCCCGACCCGCACATCGCCGAGTCCCGCCTGGGCCAGGTGTCGGCGCAGCAGCACAACCTGGGCGTTGTAGGGTGCCAGCACCAGCACGTCGGCGGCCGTCAACGGCCGGGTGCCCCCTTCGGTCGTCCAACTCCGGCCGACCAGCGTGTGGATCAGCTCGACGATGGCGTCGGCCTCTTCGGGACTTTCGCTCGAGTTGCCCTGGTGCGCAACGCGAATCACCTGCACCCCGGGCGGATACCCGTCGAGGCGCCGCGCCGCGGTGACTTCGCTGTGCGGCTGCAGCCTGCCCTCGTAGGCCAGCGCCGATACCGGCGCACACACCGCGGGATGCATGCGATGAGTGCGGTCCAGGAAGTAGCCGCGCTCGGCGGGCAGGGTGCGGTGGCCGTCGACCAGCCAGCCGAGGGCTGACCCGTCGACCGGTTCGGGATGAGTGCCCTGGCTGACCTGAGGCAGCTGCTGCGGGTCGCCGAGCAGCAGCAGGTTGGCCGCCGATGCGGCCACCGCGATCGTGTTGGCCAGGCAGAACTGGCCGGCCTCGTCGATGACCAGCAGGTCGAGACTTCCCGGTGGGACCCGGCCCGGGTTGGCGAAGTCCCAGGCGGTCCCGCCGATCACACATCCCGCTGTGTCACTGATGAATTCGGCGTACGCGGTCTCGCTGATCTGCTGCCACCGCACGTCGCCGCGGTCGGACTTCTTCTTGGCGACCCGCAGCGGATCGATGCCGGCCTTGATCACACAGTCGAGCAGGTTTTCCACCACCGCGTGCGACTGCGCCACCACGCCGATGCGCCAGCCATGGTCGGCGACCAGTCGGGTGATGACGCGTGCGCCGGTGTAGGTCTTGCCGGTTCCGGGCGGTCCGTGCACCGCCACGTACGACGCATCCAGGTCGAGCAGGGCGGCGGTGATGTCGTCGATCGTGTCGCCGGTTCTGGGAAGGTCAGCGCCACTACGACTCCTGGGGCGCCGGCGGAGCAGGATGTCGACAACCGCGGCGCGAGGGAGTTGCGGCAGCCCGTCCGCGACGTCGGCCGCCGCCGCTTCGATGGCCTCGCGCAGCGGCTTGGTCCCGATCGGCGCGCCGGGTGTCAGGGCGAACGGCAGCTGGTGAAAAGTGTTGCCGTCGGGCGGGGTTCGCTCGAGCACGACGACCTCGGTCGGTACGCTCGGGTCGTTGACCTCCATCACCTGGGCCCGGCCGGTGGCACGTCGATCGGGGTTGTCGGTCAAGCCGGCCGGGGCCGGCGGATCGTAGAGCGCGTAGACCTCGGAATTGAGCGCGCCGCGGGCGAGTTCACCGGTCAGCTGTAATCGCCGCTGCAACTTCTGCGCGCGCGGCGGCTTATGCCAATCGACCGCGACCTTCGCCTGGTCGACGATGAAAACATCTGTCTCGTTGGACCATTCATCGACGGGATAGTTGAGCCGGTCGAAGTGTGCCCACCAGAACGGCTTGTCCTCGCGGCGGTGGTAACCGCGTGCGGCCGACACCAGCGCAACCGCCGTCTGCTCGGCGGTACGGTCAGGGCTGGCGGCAACACCGGAGAACTCCTGCAGTTTCACCGCGAGCGCGTCGGCTTCCTGGATGCCGCCGCCATCGGCAACCGGTTGAGCGCCAACCGGTGTGACGCCAGATTCGAAGGCGCGGAGCAACAGCCAATCGCGCAGCTCGCGAGTCGACCGGCAGTCGTACCGGTTGTAGTCCTCGATGTCGGAGAGCACGGCCGCTGCCTCGGCGAGCTCGCCGTTGCCGCGTAACTCGCTGTAGCGTGCGTACTGGGTAATCGAGTCGGTGGCGGTCGTAACGTCGCCAGAGCGCAACTGCGAAGCCATGTACAGCGGCTCGAGCGCCTTGAGGCTGAGCGATTCGCTACCGGTCCGAATGCTCTTGCGGACAATCGGATACAGGTCGACTAGCGTCCCACTGCGTAGCAAGTCGTCGACGGCGTCTTCACCAACACCGTGACGTCCGGCCAGACGCAGCAGCGCCGTCTTCTCGTATGCGGCGTAGTGGTAGATGTGCATGTTCGGAAACCGCTTGCGCCGCTTGGCGACCAACGCGAGGAAATCGGTGAGCGCTTTCCGCTCGCCGGGCCGGTCGTGCGCCCACAACGGGTGGAAGGTGCCCGCTTTGCCACCTTCGAGAACGCCGAACAGATATTCCAGACCCCAGTCGGCGCCGTCGGCCGTCCACAGCGGATCGCCCTCGAAGTCGAAGAACAGGTCGCCGTCGTCCCGGTCGGGCAACAGGGTCAACGGCTGCGGGTCGGCAACCTCGAACTGTGGCGCGCCGGTGTCGCGTTCGCGGATCTGCAGGCTGGCCTGCGCGACCAGTGCTTTGAGCGAACGGGCGGACACGTTGGCTACCGGGGCGGCGCGCTCGGCCAGTTCGGCGACCGTGCTGATGTCGGCGTCGAGCAGCGTGGCGCGCTGGCTGACCCGCATGCCCGCGACCAGCAGCAGGTCGTCGGTCACGCGCACCTGCTCCTCGCATACCGGGCAGCGGAAGCAGGCGCGCACCTGCTCGTCGTCCCAGCGCACCGGAGAACCGTGGGCGTAGTGCTCGTCGAGCAGGCGCTGCAGTCGCATGCGCTGTTCGCGGTACACCGGGACCAGCTCGTCAACGCGGTAGTTGACCACGACGCCGTTGCCCAGCACGAGTTCGGCGTCCGGGTGCACTGCGATTCCCGAGTGGGCCAACGTATCGGCGTAGGCGGCGATCTGCAGCAGCGCGGTCACTTTCGCCGAGCGGGCCAGCTTGGTGTCCGAGACCTGGTACGTCCCGTCGCGGCGGACCAGGAAGTCGGCGAACCCGACGAAGCGGCCGTCGAACATCGCGGCCTGATAGATCACCGGCGCGCCGCGGTCGATGGCTCGCCGGGTGGCCGCCGCGGCCGCGGTGATGTTCGCGACGGCGAACGGAAAAGGACGGCCGATCACCGCAACGTCGCCGCCGTGTTCGTCACGCAGCTGGTCGAGCCGGCGTTGCTCGTGGTCGTCCCCGAGAGCTGCGGTGCGCTCCAGCAATTCGTCTGTGACAGTGAGGCGTTGACCCCAGCCGAGCTTCGCGTCGAACTCTCGCAGCAGGGCATATTCACAGCGCGCAGCCGACGCGAGATCGGTCGCGCTGTAGATGATGCTGTCGCCTGCCATGAACACAGCAGCCACTCTAAGCGGCGATACCGACAATCAGCGCCCGGCGTTGGCGACCAATTCCACCCCGTTGCCGTTCCAGCGAAACTTTACGATGCTGGGCAGGCCGATTCCGCCGGAGTAACTCAGCGCCACCGTGTCGCCGGTGCACTGCGAGTTGTCGATCCCGTTGAAGCCGTAGGTGTCGGGGACGCCCTGGGGCGGAATCAGCTTGCCGAGATGAAAGAGCACCGCTCGGGTGTTAGGGCTCTCGGCGTTGGTGTTGGCCTTGACGATGACCGCCGACAGCTGTGCGCACTGGTTGAAGTTGCCGGCCATCGGCTCGGGATTCCACGGCTGCTGGCTGCGCGGGTCGTGCGGCAGCTCGGACACTCCGCGGGCGATCGCGGGGTCGGCCAGGTTGACCGTGCAGGGGTCGACCGGGCCGGGGGTGACCGGGGCGGCGCTGGCCGCCGGGGGAGGCGCTGCCGGCCGGGATGCGGCGGTTGGATGGGTGGTGGGCTCCGGCGTCTTGGCAACGGTCGAATCGCCTGATCCGCACCCGCTCAGCGCCGCAGCCAGCAGTGCGGCAGCGGTGAGCCCGGTCACCAGGCCAACGCTGCCCGGACTGCGCTGTCGTGTCCACACAACGCCGCACGGTACCCTGACCAGCCTCATCGACGGCGCAGGCGTGGCCGTGCGGCAGTCGATCACGCCGTAAACTTTCCTCGAAATGGATTCCCAGCATGATGACACCGTGACCTTCGCCGACCTGCAGATTCACCCTTCGGTGCTGCAGGCGCTCTCTGACGTCGGCTACGAGTCGCCGTCAGCGATCCAGGCAGCGACCATTCCGGCCCTGATGGCGGGCTCGGACGTGGTGGGACTGGCCCAGACCGGGACCGGTAAGACTGCCGCGTTCGCGGTGCCGATCCTGTCGAAGATCGATACCAGCAGCAAGGCCACTCAGGCGCTGGTGCTGGCGCCGACCCGGGAGCTGGCGCTCCAAGTTGCCGAGGCCTTCAGCCGGTACGGCACCCACCTGCCGCAGATCAACGTGCTGCCCATTTACGGCGGAGCGTCCTACACGACCCAGCTGGCCGGGCTGAAGCGCGGCGCGCAGGTGGTGGTCGGCACCCCCGGCCGCGTCATCGACCACATCGAGCGCAAAACCCTGAATCTGTCCCAGATCGACTACCTGGTGCTCGACGAGGCCGACGAAATGCTCACGATGGGCTTCGCTGAGGACGTCGAACGGATCCTGGCCGAGACTCCGGAATACAAACAGGTCGCGCTGTTCTCCGCGACGATGCCGCCGGCGATCCGCAAGCTCACCAAGAAGTACCTGCACGATCCGACCGAGGTCAAAGTCGAATCGAAAACCGCGAC
>JAVHWH010000150.1:0-4621 GCA_032159915.1 Mycobacterium sp. | reverse complement strand
CTACTAGTAGCGGGGACAGGATTCGAACCTGCGACCTCTGGGTTATGAGCCCAGCGAGCTACCGAGCTGCTCCACCCCGCGACGGGTGAATATCAGGTTACCGAACCCACGCGAGGCCACCAAATCGCGCGCTCACCAGGGCCGTTACGATCACTTCGCAGCGTTGTACTTGTTGATCGCGTCGTCGAGCCGTTGCAAGGCCGAACCGTAGGCACCGAAATCGCCGGACTTCTGCGCATCGCGTGCCGCGCCCATTGCCGTCTCGACGTCCTTGAGCGCAGCTGCTTTGGCGGGCGACAAATTGACCGCGGCGCTGGGCGCAGGCGCGACGGCACCGGCCGGCAGAGGTGGCGGGTTCGCGGGCGGTTCGCCGCCCTGTGGCGCTCTGGCGGGCGCACCGGAATCGGTGGGCGCAGGCCCGGCTGCGTTGGCACTGGCCCCCGGTCCGAACAGCCCGTTCAGCGCATCACCGACCGTCGGGCCGTAGCCGATCTTGTCGTTGTACATCATCGCCACCCGAATCAACCGCGGATAGGAGGACGCGACGTCGCTCGAGCCGGGAGAGGCATACACCGGCTCGACATAGATCAGCCCGCCCTGCGCAACTGGCAGCGTTAGTAGATTGCCCCATTTGATCCGGTTCTGATTGTCGCGCCCGATCACGCCGAGGTCTTGCGACACCGCGGTGTCCGTGGTGATCGCGTTGTTGGCCAGCTTGGGACCATTGACCTGTCCCGGGATGGTCAGCACGCTGATCTTGCCGTAGGTCGACGGGTCGGAGCTGGCGCTGATGTAGGCCGCCAGGTAGTCGCGCTTGAACCGGTTCATCGCACTGGTCAATTGGAACGACGCCGAATCTTCGCCGGTGGCAATGTTTTTCGCGACGATGTAATACGGCGGTTGATAACTGCTGGCCGTGGGATTCGGGTCCAACGGCACGTCCCAGAAATCCGACGTGGAGAAGAAGGTCACCGGGTCGTTGACGTGATACTTGGCCAGCAACATCCGCTGCACCTTGAACAAATCCTCGGGATAGCGCAGATGCGCGGCCAACTCAGCGGTGATGTCGCTCTTCGGTTTCACCGTTCCGGGAAAGACTTTCATCCACGCCTGCAGCACCGGGTCGTGCTCGTCCTGCTCGTACAGCGTGACCGTGCCGTCGTAGGCGTCGACGGTGGCCTTCACCGAGTTACGGATGTAGGACACCTGCTTGTCGGGCGCCAGCCGGTTGAACGCCACCTCGGAGGAGTCGGCGGTGGCCGACGACAGCGACGTGAGCTCGGAGTACGGGTAGTTGTCCAGCGTGGTGTAGCCGTCGATGATCCACACCAGCCGCTTGTTGACGATCGCCGGATAGACGCTGCTGTCCGTGGTCAACCACGGCGCCACCGCCTCCACCCGCTGAGCGGGGTCGCGGTTGAACAGGATCTTGCTGTTGGATCCAATGACGTTGGAAAAAAGGAAGTTTCGTTCGGCAAATTTCGCAGCGAAGACGCCGCGGGAAAGCCAGCTGCCCAGCCGCACTCCCCCGGTGCCGGTGTAGGTGTAGTTCTTGGTCTCGGTGTTGGTCTCGTAGTCGTATTCCCGGTCGACACCGTTGCGCCCGACGATCGCGTAGTCGGCGGGCGCGCTGGCGATCACCGGCCCGTAGTAGACCCGCGGCTGATCCAGCGGCGCCGGACCGCTGGACGTCACGCTGCCATTGGCTCCGACGACGCTGGCCAAGAACTCGGGATAGCCGCCATTCTGGTTGGGATCGTTGGCGATACCGCGCACGGTGTTGGCCGGCGAGGCGATGAAACCGTTGCCGTGGGTGAACACGGTGTGCCGGTTGATCCAGTCGCGTTGGTTGTCGATCAGATGATCGGGGTTGAGTTCGCGGGCGGCGACGACATAGTCGTGCAGGTTTCCGTCGCGGTCGCGGTAGCGGTCGATCGACAATTGGTCGGGGAAGTAGTAGAAGTTCTTGCCCTGCTGGAACTGGGTGAACGCCGGGCTGATGATCGTCGGGTCGAGCAACCGGATGTTGGAGGTGGTGGCCCGGTCCGAGGCCACCTGCTCGGCCGTTGCCCGCGCGTCGCCGCTGTAGTCCCGGTAGGTCACCACGTCATCGGTCAGACCGTAGGCCTGCCGGGTCGCGGTGATACTTCGGCTGATGTATTCGCGTTCCTTCTGCGCCGCATTGGGTTTGACACTGAACTGTTCGATGACCAACGGCCAGGCGGCGCCCACCACCATCGACGACAGCAGCAGCAGCACCAAACCGATAGACGGGATTCGCAAGTCCCGCAGTACAACCGCGGAAAACACGGCTGCCGCGCAGATCAACGCGATCGCGAGCAGGATCAATTTGGCCGGCAGCACCGCGTTGATGTCGGTGTACCCCGCGCCGGTGAACGGCTTGCCGGCGCGGGTGTGTGACAACAGCTCGTAGCGATCCAGCCAGTAGGCAACCGCTTTGAGCAGCACCAGCGTTCCGACCAGGCTGATCAACTGGATACGCGCCGACCGGCTCAGGGCTCCGGTGCGCCCGGACAACCGGATGCCGCCGAAGATATAGTGCGACAGCAGATTTGCGACGAACGCCAAGAAAACGGCGACGAAGAAGAAACTCAGCACCAGCCGGTAGAACGGCAGCTCGAAGGCGTAGAACCCGAGGTCTTTGCCGAACTGCGGGTCGCGGACACCAAAGCTGCTGCCATGCAAGAAAAGCTGTATCCGCACCCAAAATGTCTGCGCGACAATCCCGGACAGCAGTCCGATCGTCACCGGGACACCGATACCGATCACCCGCAGCCTCGACATCACCACGGTGCGGTAGCGCGCCACCGGATCGGCGCCGTTGCTCGGCACGAACACCGGCCGCGTTCGGTAGGCCATAGCCAGTCCGGCGAACACGATGCCGCCGACCAGCAGCCCGATCACCACGAACACGATCAGCCGGGTGACCAGGACGGTGGTGAACACCGATCGATAACCCAACTCGCCGAACCAGAGCCAGTCGACGTACGCATCGATAAACCTGGGGCCGACCAGCAGCAGCCCGATCACCGTCAACGCGATCGCGATGAGAGTTCGGCTGCGTCGAGTCAGCTTCGGCATTCTGGCGGCGGGCCGCATCCCCACTAGCTACGCTCCCTGCTCGGTTCTCGACAGTCGCTGTCGGTGGTTGGTTTCGACTCTACGCATTCCCGGTGACCTGCCCCGGGCTCGATTCGACTGGCCTAGCAACTCGGCGGCATTCCGCCTGAGGCCACGGTGTGCAGCGCGTCCACTGCCCCACCGAGAGTGTCGACCTTGATCAGTTGCAAGCCGGGCACTTTGTCGGAGGTCGCTTCGTAACAGTTTCCGGCCGGCACCAGGAACACCGTCGCTCCGGCGTCATGGGCGGCGCTCATCTTGTGCCCGATACCGCCGATCTTGCCAACCTCACCGTCCGGCTTGATCGTTCCGGTGCCTGCGACGAACTTCGAGGCGGTGAGATTGCCGGTGGTGAGTTTGTCGATCACCGCCAGGCTGAACATCAGGCCGGCCGACGGTCCGCCCACGTTGGCCAGGTTGAAATCGACCGCGAACGGCGCCCACGGCGCGTCGGTCACCGAGACGCCCACGAAGCCGTAGTCGCCCTTCGGGTGATGGCCCAAGGTGATCTGAGCCGTTCCCGGCGGCGCATTCTTGCGGCGGAAATCGAGCGTGACCTGCTGGCCGGGTTTGGTGGTCTTCAGGAATGAGGTGAACTGCTCCACGTTGGTCACGGGCTTACCGTTGACCGCCTCTACGGCGTCGCCGGCCTGTAGTTTGCCCACCGACGGCCCGGGGTCGGTGACCGTCACGATGGTCGGGGCGTGCGGGTATTTCAGATAGCCCAGGGCCGCGAACTCGGCGTTGTGCTCGGACTCCTTGAAGTCAGCGTCGTTGGCCTTGTCGACTTCGTCGCGCGACTGGCCAGGCGGGTAGACCAGGTCGCGCGGCATCAGCTGTTCTTGCCCGGACAACCAGAGCGTCAGCGCCTCGGCCAGGCTGAGCTCGTCGCGCTGCGACACCGTCGTCATATCCAGATGACCCGTCGTCGGGTGGGTCGTGGTGCCTTTGATCTCCACGACCGGCTTGCCGTCGACCTCGCCCAGTGTGTCGAAGGCCGGGCCGGGCCCCAGCGACACATAGGGCACCGTCACCGCGGCGAGCAGCACACCGAAGACAACAATTGGGACCAGCGCCACCATCAGCGTCAGAATCCGCCTGTTCACTCCGCTAACACTAGACGCCAGCGCCAGGCGGGTTCACTGAGAGCGTGACGCCGGGCCGCGCGTCGGGCGCTGACCATGAGTACCGTTGTGGGCATGGCTGACCTGCCCTTCGGGTTCTCCGCGGGAGACGACCCGGACCGTGAGAACGACCCCGAGTCCGGCTCGGGATCTGCTGACCCATTCGGGCTGGGCGGTATGGGCGCCGAATTCAATGTGGCCGACCTGGGCCAAATGTTCACCCGGCTCGGGCAGATGTTCAGCGGCGCCGGCTCCGGCATGGGCGGGCAGTCCTCCGGGCCGGTGAACTACGAGGTGGCCCGCCAGCTGGCGTCCAACTCGATCGGATTCGTGGCCCCCATCCCGACCGCCACCCG
>JAVHWH010000139.1:0-10568 GCA_032159915.1 Mycobacterium sp. | reverse complement strand
TTATTTATAACAGATGGATATCGGCCATGTCCATGTGAAAGCGCCTGAGAATCGAGTGAGAAAGGCTTAGCGGGAGTCCTTCCGGGCGAACTTTCGCGGGCGGATACGAGGCATCGTGGCCCCCGATCGGCGCCGGGTTTGACGTTCCCGTAAAATTTGTAATACGAACGGAGACTGGTCGTTTCATCGCAGTACACGATATCGGGATGATTGGCCGTGTCCCGTCGCCGCCGGTGTTCCCAACACGAAGTGGGCCGCTGGCAAACTTGAAGAATTTTAAGCTTTAATTTCTTCTAGATTTTTGCTCTATTTTGCACAGTTCGGACTTTTCATTGCTAGACAGCCCCGGTTCAGTACCCGTGGGATGAAAAAGCGCACCAAGCATTCCTGACGCCACGGACGCCGTTTATGCGGCGGGTGGTCCTGATTCGTCGGCTGCTTCGGCATCAAGATCGGCGATCGCACGGGATGTGCGCTCGCGCAGCACTATTGCGGCAATCACCCCGCACACCACCGCAACGAGCAACGCGATCCAGGAGAACCGCGTCAACCATCGCTCGGCAGCTATCCCCGCGGAGTACACCAGCGCGGTGGTTCCGCCGGCCCAGCACAGCGCGCCGGAGACGTTTGCAAGCAGAAACCTGGGGTAGCGCATCTTGAGTGCCCCGGCCAGCGGCCCGGCGAAAATCCGCAGCAGCGCAATGAAGCGGCCGAAGAACACCGCCCGCGCACCCCAGCGGCCGAAGAGCTGCTCGGCGTACCGGACATGTCCGGGACCGAAATGGTTCGGGAAGCGACGACCCAGCCGGTCGAACAGCGGCAACCCCAGGCGGCGGCCAATCGAGTAACCGATCGAGTCGCCGATCACCGCCCCGATCACCGCGGCGGCGCCCACCCCGATGGGATTGACTGCGAGCTCGTGGCGAGACGACATGAGTGCGGCGCTGACCAAGACGATTTCACCGGGTAAGGGAATACCCAGGCTTTCCACGCCGACGACGGCGCCGACCATGCCGTAGACGGCCAGCGGGGGGACCGACTGCAGCAGGGCATCCACCGTCATGGCTTAAACAATGCCCGACCCGCCCATCAGGGGCGGTGGCGCCAGCCATGTTGCATGGCGGGACGAGCGGCATCGGCCGCAGGAAAGTCGACACGTTGCCCGCCGGCAGACCTTCACGTAAGGGTTGTGAAAACTACGCTCGACTACCGAATACGATTCAGCAGATCAAACGGCAGGGCGCCGGACCAACGGCGTGAGCAAGGGCGTCCACGAATCGTCTCGGGTGCGTTGTCGAGTTGCGGTCGCTGCTCATCCGCCACCCGTACTCACTGCCCAACAACAACTGTCACTACTATCCGGCTCAGTTTAACGTTTGCTGGAAGACTCGGGGCTGCGATGCTGGAGCATTCCTGTGCTCTACCGCCGTGCCACCAGCCTTTTTTCCTACGCCGGGGTGGTTGAGGAACTGGTTTGTATTTATTGTGAGATTCGCGGGCATCGTGCCCGCCGCTCATCGCACGTAAGGAAGGAGCGATGCCGTGGTCGAGGTGTCGGCGGAACGCCCATTACGCACTCGGGAGGCGCAGTTGCTATCGCTTATCGGGCGTCAGGAGTGGCTAGATCGGCCTAGTTACCGCCTCGAGCACCTGCTGGGCATCGCCTTCAACTCGCTGGGCAAAAGCCGGGACCGCGTCGCGAACGCACTCAATGGGGTGTGGCTGGGTCATCCCGCGCATCCGCCCATGGCGTCGTTGGCCAGCGGTGCGATAGGAACCACGGTCGGCCTGGACGCACTGAGTTTGCTCCCCAGCAGGTCCAGGTCGGAGCGCACCGATGCCTCGCGGTTCGCTACGCGCGCGCTGGGCCTGGGCATCGTGGCGAATGTGGGCTCAGCTGTGACCGGCGCTGCGGATTGGCAGCACACGCATCAGGAGGACCGCCGCATCGGGTTGGTGCATGGCGTGTTGAACGGGGTCGCGACGGGCCTCTACGTGATGTCATGGATGAACCGGCGCCGCGGGCGGCATGGGCGCGGGATCATGGCCAGCGCGCTCGGTTACAGCATCACAGTTAGTGCCGGCTATCTGGGTGGGGCGCTGGTGTTCGGTTCGGGTATCGGTATCGATCAGTCCGGTCAGCGGCTGCGCGCCCCTGAATGGACTCCGGTATTGCCGGTCGACTCGCTTGAAGAAGGCAAGCTGCGGCGCGTCGAAGTCGACGGACTTGGTCTGGTGGTGTGCCGAACCGGAAACGACGGCGATGTTGCCGCCTTTGGGGAGTTGTGCCCGCACCTGGCCGCCCCGATGAGCGACGGCTGGGTCGATCGGGGACGGCTTGTCTGCCCTTGGCACGGTTCGAGATTCGACGTCTGCTCAGGAGCGGTCCTGCGCGGTCCGTCGGCGGCACCGCTACCGCGCTACGAAACGCGCATCAACGACGGGATGATCGAATTGCGCGGGAACGGCCAGCATTCAGAGCCACCACCCAGGGTCCGGTCAGGAACGGGGGGCGCGAAATGAACGCCTATACGGTGTTGGAAGACCACCACAGGGTGCTCAAGGGGCTGATCAAAAAAATTTCCGCGACTCCAGCCGTCGCCCCCGAGCGCCAGCAGTATCTCGACGATCTGCTCGTCGAGCTCGACATCCATTTCCGCATTGAAGACGACCTGTTCTACCCGGCGCTTTCTGCGGCCAGTTCGTTGATCGCCATCGCGCACGCCGAGCATCGTCAGGTCACTGATCAGCTCTCCGTGTTGCTGCACACGTCGCCGGCTGCGTCCACCTACGACGATGAATGGCACTCCTTCGCAACAGTTTTGGAGGCGCACGCCGACGAGGAAGAGCGCGATATGATCCCGGTGCCACCGTCGGTGAAAATCACCGATGAAGAGTTGGTCGCCCTCGGCGAGAAGATGGCATCCCGCATCGAGGAGCTGCGTGGTTCGACGGTTCACAAGCTGAGGGTGAAGGGCAGGAAGGCCATGCTGCGGGCGCTGTAAAGCAACGGCAGTGCAGTTCACAACGACTAAGCCGCAACAGCTTTGAACGATTCGGCAATCGAGGGCTGAGCACGGGCGGTGAAGATCGGCGAGCGCTTGTCGGGCTCACAGCCACGACCACATGTCTAATTCGGTCTGCGCCTTGAGATCTCAGTGGCATGTAGTTATTACAATGTGTGCTTGTGTAAACTGTTGCCATGAAGACGTACGCCATCGGGGAGTCGTGCGTCGATGCCGAGTTTTCCCGCACAGCAGACCGTTTGGGAAAATGACAGCCGCCAAGCCGGCAAAGCAGCCACTCGGTCGCCGTCATGACGTCCTGAGGATGCTGAAAGAGGCGCCTTCCCCGATGACCATCGCCACCATCGCCAAGGCGCTGGAGTTGCACCCCAACACCGTTCGTTTTCATCTCGGCAGCTTGGCCAGGGTGGGCCGGGTCGAACGGGTCGCATCGAAACGCCAAGGCCCGGGCCGGCCGGCGCTGCGGTTCCGTGCAATTCAGCGAATGGACCCACACGGTCTTCGTCGCTATCGGCTACTGGCCGAGATTTTCGCGGCCGGCTTGGCCGGTGATCAGGACGCCGCGGCCAGGGCGATGGCCGCCGGCCGCGACTGGGGTTCAAGGCTTCAACAGCCGCCGCCAACCGCCGCCGGCACGCCGGCCGAGGAGGAGTCGATCGAGCAACTCGTCGGTCTGCTCGACGAGCTCGGCTTTGCCCCCGAGCGTCCGACAGGCGAACAGATCGAGTTGCGGCACTGCCCATTTCTCGAGGTGGCGGAGAAGCAAAAGACCGTCGTCTGCCTGACCCACCTGGGCCTCATGCGAGGTGCGCTGGAACGCTGGAAAGCCCCGGTAACAGTGGATCGGCTGGACGCCTTCGTCGAGCCAGATGTGTGCCTGGTGCACCTCGCCCGGCGGGCCGCGGCGACATGAGCCGGGGCTCGGCGCTCACCGTCGCGGCCGTATTCGTCTGGCTGGGCATGGTGTTAGCCATCTCGTTCCTAGAAGCGCCACTGAAATTTCGCGCACCCAACGTCACGCTGCCGATCGGCCTGGGAATCGGCCGGCTGGTATTTCGAGCGCTCAACACCGTCGAGGTTGTGCTCGCAACCGTGATCTTGGTTTCGGTCACCGCCTGGCCGCCACCGGCTCGCGTCATCACAGCCTTAGCCGTAGCAGGTGGCGCGCTGGCCCTGCAGATCATCGGGGTGCGGCCCGGCTTGGCGCGCCGTACAGACCAGGTTCTCGCAGGTCTGGAAGCGCCGAGGACGCGCGGCCATCATGTCTACGTCGCTCTGGAGGCGGTCAAGGTGCTCGCGTTAACCGTGGGCGGGACTCTTCTACTATCCAACTGACAGACTTTCAGGAGTTCCGGCCGATCGAAGGACTGATGATGGACTCCGTTTCGCTGACTATCTTGGCCACCGAACAGCTCAATCAGGCGCGGCAGGCGCACAGCGGGCGCGCCTCGCACACCATCCACGGTGGTCATGCGCTCGTACTGCGTCAGACCGTGGTGGCTTTGGCATCCGGGCACGAGTTGGCCGAACACGACAGCCCAGGTGAGGCGACGCTACAGGTGCTGCAGGGTCACGTGCGGTTGAGTGCCGGCGACGAAACGTGGGAGGGCAAGCCGGGCGATTACGTCACGATTCCGTCCCGCCGTCACTCGCTGTTGTCTCTCCACGACTCAGTCGTCGTGCTCACCGTCGTGAAGAACGTTCCTTCGGCGTAGTGATGTTGTCCACCGCCTGGTCTACGGCGATGGGACTTCGGGTGCCCATCGTCAACGCGCCGATGGGTGGCGTTGCCGGCGGACGGTTGGCCGCCGCGGTCAGCGCAGCCGGCGGGCTGGGAATGGTCGGCATGGGCACCGCCGGGTCGACCTCGTCGCTGCACGCCGAACTGCCGCAGGTGACGGGCATGTTCGGGATTGGCCTGGTGGACTGGGTGATGCGCAAAGAAGTGGGTCTGTTCGAGGCCGCGTTGGCCGCGCAGCCGGTGCTGATATCGGTCAGCTTCGGGACCGACCTGTCCTGGGTGAGCCGTGTCCACGACGCCGGGATCGCCGCCGCCACACAGGTTTACAACAGCGACGAGGCGCGCCGGGCGCAGGACGCCGGCATGGATGTGATCGTGGCGCGTGGCTGCGAAGGCGGTGGCCACGGGGACGCGACCATCGGGACGCTGCCGCTGCTCGACGCGGTGCTCGACGCCGTGTCGGTGCCGGTGCTGGCGGCCGGGGGAATCGCATCGGCGCGCAGCCTCGCCGCGGTGCTGGCCGCCGGGGCCAGCGGAGCCTGGCTGGGCACCTGCCTGTCGGCCTCGGTGGAGGCGCTGACCACCGACGCTGGTCGTCGAGCCCTGGTGGCGGCGCGCGAAACCGATACCGCCAGCACGCGGGTCTACGACATCGTCCGCCATCTGCCGTGGGCCGAGCGGTTTCCGTCGCGCGTACTGCGCAACGACTTCGTGGCGCGCTGGACCGGGCACGAGGAGGCCTTGGCCGAGGACGCCGATGCCGAGGCCGAACTCGCCAACGCGATCACTGCCGATGATCGCCGAATCGCGGCGGTCGACGCAGGCCAGGGAGTCGGGATGGTCACCGATGTGGCGCCGGTGGCCGAGGTCATCGACCGCCTGTGCAGCGGCGCGCATGACCTTCTCGGGCGCTGGGGTCAGACGGCCCGCACGTAGCGCTTGTTCATCACCCGCTGCATCAGCGAGGTGAACGGCCCGCCCGCTCTGCTCCACCAGGTCGCCGGCCGGGAGAACGCCGACACCTCGGCGAACACCGCCGACGTGACGGGGTCATGGCGCACCACGAACCGTTCCTCACCGGATTCGGGGTGGCCAGGCAGCGTGCCGTACGCGAAGCCACGCACATGCGGCTCGTCGACGACGTAGACAACCCGGCACGGTGCCTTGAGGAAACCTATCTTCACCACGACCACCGTGCCGGCGGTGACGAGCTCACTGCTGGGCTCGACCTTCAGGCCCGAGCCGCGTTGCATGCCCCAATGCATGACCCGCTCGGCGGCCTCTTCGAAGCGAAGTTGTCCCATGCCGATGTGGGCCGAGAAGCCGATGTGCTTGTAGCCCGGGGGAAACGGCCCGGCGGTGGCCCCGATCTCCGGGTAGGTGAACGGCAACTGAGCGATTGTCTGCAAATCCACCGGCCCAGCTTGCCATGCGGCGGTGGCCGGTTTTTCCCGGCCGGCGTACGGTCGGCGAGGTGACTACCCAGGCTCCCGCTCAAGCGTCCGGAACGTTCACCCTCGGTGGCGATCTCACCATCAACCGTCTCGGCTACGGCGCAATGCGTCTGACCGGCAAGGGGGTCTGGGGTCCTCCCGCCGACCGGGACGAAGCGGTGCGGGTGCTGCGGCGGGCGGCCGAACTGGGTGTCAATTTCATCGACACCGCAGACTCGTACGGCCCCTACGTCGCCGAGGAGATCATCCGGGATGCGTTGCACCCCTACGACGGACTGGTCATCGCCACGAAGGCGGGACTGCTGCGCACCGGGCCCGACGTATGGGTTCCCCTGGGCTTTCCGGCTTACCTGCGCCAGGAAGCAGAACTGAGCCTGCGGCGGCTCGGCGTCGAGACCATCGACCTGTTCCAGCTGCACCGCATCGACGACAAGTTCCCACTGGAGGACCAAATCGGTGAGCTGGTCAAGCTGCAGCAGGAAGGCAAGATCCGCCACATCGGCCTGTCCGAGGTCGACGTCGAGCAACTGCACGCCGCGCAAAAGATCACGGAAATTGTTTCGGTTCAGAACCTCTACAACCTGAACACCCGCAGTGCCGAAGCACTGCTCGACGAGGCGACCGAGCAGGGGATCGGGTTCATCCCGTGGTTCCCGCTGGCCGCCGGACCACTGGCCGCTCCGGACGGGCCGCTGGCCCGCCTCGGCGCCGACCACGGAGACGCCACACCCTCGCAGCTGGCGCTGGCGTGGTTGTTGAAGCGCTCACCCGTGGTGCTGCCGATTCCGGGGACCTCCAGCGTTTCCCATCTGGAGGAGAACATCGCTGCTGCCGAACTCGAGCTCAGCGATGACGAGTTCGAGAAGCTGAGTGCGCTCGGGAAGCAACAGAGCGACTAGCCGTTTGCGCCGGGCAATACGGTGTGCAGGTGGCCGGCGAACACGCGCGACATCCGGGTGGCGGCTTCAACCCGCCGGAACCGACGAACAAGGGCGGCCCCGATTATGGCCGGTTCGTCGAAGCGGTGCGCACACTGCAAGACCACGCGCGGGCGGTCGATGCCCCCGACGAGGTGATCACCGAGGCCGCCGACCTCATCGAGAAGGTGTCCGGCTTATTGAGCCCGTTCGACACCGATGAATGGGCGACCCCGTCGGGACGCCGCATCGACTTGCCGAATCGGGGCAACATTTTGCCGGTGCCGATGAAAGTGCGCCGCACCGATGACGGCCGCATCGAGGGCTGGGCCAGATTTCGGCGGTTTCACCTGGGCCGCAACGGCGCCGTGCACGGCGGTGCGCTGGCCCTGCTGTTTGACTCCATTCTCGGGATGACGTCGGGGGTGATTACCGGTGGACCGCGCCAGCGCACGGCCTATCTGCACGTCAACTACCGCCAGATCGTCCCGATCGACACCGAGCTACGGATCGACTCGCGGGTCGACCGGGTGGACGGCCGAAAGATCTTCGTATCCGGCCGGGTGAGTGACGGCGATGCTGTGCTGACTGACGCCGAGGCGTTGTTCGTCCTGCTCAATCCGGGCCAGCCTTAACGACTCGACCGTGGGCTTGGTTGGGAGTTGCAGCCACCCCGATAGCATGGTCGGGTCCGTTTGAACACCCGAAAGTCACGGAGACCGCGTCAATGACCGCCCTCGCACCCCCCGCATCCGGAGGCGACGGCGGCGACCCGCAACGCCCGGCTGAGCCGGGCGCGCGATCGCCGCACGCCCCGATCCGGGTGGCTGCCGGGACGACGGCGGCGGCCGCGGTCCGCGAAGCCGGACTGCCGGGCCGCGGCGCGGTCGACGCCATCGTGGTGGTGCGCGACGCCGACGGCGCACTGCGCGACTTGAGCTGGATTCCCGACGCCGACGCCCATGTCGTCCCGGTGGCGGCCGACACCGACGACGGGCGCAGCGTGATCCGGCATTCGGCCGCCCACGTGCTGGCCCAGGCTGTGCAAGATCTGTTCCCGCACGCCAAGCTCGGCATCGGGCCGCCGATCACCGACGGCTTCTACTACGACTTCGACGTCGAGCAGCCGTTCACACCTGAGGATCTGGACAAACTCGAAAAGCGGATGCGCCAGATCGTCAAAGAGGGGCAGCTGTTCGACCGTCGGGTCTATGAATCCAAGGATCAGGCCCGCAGCGAACTGGCCGGGGAGCCCTACAAGCTCGAGCTCGTCGACGACAAGTCCGGTGATCCCGACGTGATGGAGGTCGGTGGCGACGAGCTCACCGCTTACGACAACCTGAATCCCCGCACCCGCGAACGGGTTTGGGGCGACTTGTGTCGCGGCCCGCACATACCCACCACCAAGCACATTCCCGCGTTCAAGCTCACTCGCAGTTCGGCCGCGTACTGGCGGGGCGATCAGAACAACGCCAGCCTGCAACGCATCTATGGAACCGCGTGGGAATCGCAACAGGCGCTCGACCATCACCTGGAATTGCTGGAAGAAGCGCAGCGTCGCGATCACCGCAAGCTCGGCGTCGAGCTTGATCTGTTCAGCTTTCCCGACGAAATCGGTTCCGGCCTGGCCGTTTTCCACCCGAAAGGCGGAATCATCCGTCGGGAGTTGGAGGAGTACTCGCGGCGCAAGCACGAACAGGCAGGCTACGAGTTCGTCAACACCCCGCACATCACCAAGGAACACCTCTACGTCACCTCCGGCCACCTCGAGTGGTACGCCGACGGCATGTACCCGCCGATGCATCTCGATGCCGAGTTCAACGAAGACGGCTCGGTGCGCAAACCCGGCCAGGACTACTACCTCAAGCCGATGAACTGCCCGATGCATCATCTGATCTACCGCTCGCGCGGGCGGTCCTACCGCGAACTTCCGTTGCGGCTCTTCGAATTCGGCAGCGTCTACCGCTACGAGAAGTCCGGTGTCATCCACGGCCTGACCCGGGTGCGGGGCATGACCCAGGACGACGCGCACATCTACTGCACCCGCGAGCAGATGCGCGACGAACTGACCTCGGTGCTGCGGTTCGTGCTCGACCTGCTGGCCGACTACGGGCTCAACGACTACTACCTGGAGCTGTCCACCAAGGACCCCGACAAGTACGTGGGCTCCGACGACGTGAGGGAAGAGGCGACCGAAGTTCTGCGCGAGGTCGGCGAGGCCTCCGGCCTGCAACTGGTGCCCGATCCGGGCGGCGCAGCGTTCTACGGGCCGAAGATCTCGGTTCAAGTCAAAGACGCGCTGGGGCGCAGCTGGCAAATGTCAACGCTGCAAGTCGATTTCAACATGCCCGATCGCTTCGAGCTGGAATACACCGCCGCGGACGGTTCGCGCCAACGTCCGGTGCTGATCCACCGGGCGTTGTTCGGCTCGATCGAGCGGTTCTTCGGCATCCTCACCGAGCACTACGCCGGGGCGTTCCCGGCCTGGCTGGCGCCGGTCCAGGTGGTGGGCATTCCCGTCGCCGACGGCCACGTTGCTTACCTGGAAGATGTTGCCGCTCAGCTCAAATCACACGGAGTCCGGGTTGACGTGGACGCCAGCGATGATCGGATGGCCAAGAAGATCGTCAACCACACCAACCAGCGGGTGCCGTTCATGTTGCTGGCCGGCGACCGCGATGTCGAAGCCGGCGCGGTCAGTTTCCGGTTCGGTGATCGCACTCAGGTCAACGGGGTTCCCCGCGACGAGGCCGTGGCCGTCATCAAGCAGTGGATCGATGATCGTCAAAACGCCGTTCCCACTGCCGGATTGGTCGAGGTGGGCACTCGTGGCTGAGGACGACTCGGCCTTGACAGAAAACGGCGGCGACGAGCGCGAGGATCCGACGGCGCTGACCGACCGAGGCGCCGGTGAAGCTGATCACCTGCAGCGGCTGTGGACGCCCTACCGGATGAGCTACCTGGCCGAGGGGCCGCTCAACCGGGACAACGGCCTCCAATCTCAGCCGTTCACCGACATCCCGCAACTGTCCGACGAGGACGGTCTGGTGGTGGCCCGCGGTGAGTTGGTCTATGCGGTGCTGAACCTGTACCCCTACAACCCCGGCCATCTGATGGTGGTCCCGTATCGCCGGCTTTCCGAACTCGAAGATCTGACCGAGCCGGAGAGCAGCGAGCTGATGGCGTTCATCCAGAAGGCGATTCGCGTCATCAAGACGGTGTCGCGACCGCACGGATTCAACGTCGGCGTCAACCTGGGCCAGTCGGCGGGCGGTTCGCTGGCCGAACACCTGCATGTCCACGTGGTGCCGCGTTGGGGCGGCGATGCCAACTTCATCACGATCATCGGTGACTCCAAAGTGATCCCGCAGTTGCTGCGCGACACCCGTCGGCTGCTGGCCACCGAGTGGGCCAGGCAGTCGTGAGCGCG
>JAVHWH010000128.1:0-4529 GCA_032159915.1 Mycobacterium sp. | reverse complement strand
ACTGCGCCCGCCGTTCCCCGCCGTCGCCGGCCTCTACGGCTGCCCGACCGTGATCAACAACGTCGAGACCATCGCCAGCGTCCCGTCGAGCGTGCTCAACGGTGTGGTTTGGTTCCGCTCGATGGGCAGCGAGAAATCGCCTGGCTACACGCTGTATTCGCTGTCGGGCCACGTGACCAGGCCGGGCCAGTACGAGGCGCCGCTGGGCATCACGTTGCGCGAACTGCTCGATTATGCCGGCGGCGTGCGTGCCGGACACCAGCTCAAGTTCTGGACGCCCGGTGGATCGTCGACACCGCTGCTCACCGACGAACACCTCGACGTGCCACTGGATTACGAGGGTGTCGGCTCGGCCGGGTCGATGCTCGGCACCAAGGCGCTGGAGATCTTCGACGAAACCACCTGCGTGGTCCGCGCGGTGGGCCGCTGGATTGACTTCTACAAGCACGAGTCGTGTGGCAAGTGCACGCCGTGCCGCGAAGGCACCTTCTGGCTGAGCCAGATCTACCACCGCCTGGAAGCCGGCCACGGTACCGCCGAGGACCTGGACAAGCTGCTGGACATTTCCGACGCCATCCTCGGAAAGTCGTTCTGCGCGTTGGGTGATGGCGCGGCAAGCCCGGTGGCGTCGTCGATCAAGTTCTTCCGCGACGAATATGTCGCGCACATCGAGGGTGGCGGCTGTCCGTTCGACCCCAAGCTGTCCATGCTCGCCGCGAACGGAGCCTCATGACCCAAACCGCCGACACCGGAGAGAAGGTGACCCAGCCCGAGCTGGTGACGTTGACCATCGACGGCACCGAAGTCAGCGTTCCCAAGGGAACTCTGGTGATTCGGGCCGCCGAGTTGATCGGCGTGCAGATCCCCAGATTCTGCGACCACCCGCTGCTGGACCCGGTCGGCGCATGCCGCCAATGCCTGGTCGAGATCGAAGGCCAGCGTAAACCGATGGCGTCCTGCACGATTCCGGTCGCCGACGATATGGTCGTCCGCACGCAGTACAGCTCCGAGGCAGCCGACAAGGCGCAGCACGGGGTGATGGAACTGCTGCTGATCAACCACCCACTGGACTGCCCGATGTGCGACAAGGGCGGCGAGTGCCCGCTGCAGAATCAGGCAATGTCCAACGGCCGCCCCGACTCTCGGTTCGACGACGTCAAGCGGACGTTCACCAAGCCGATCAACATCTCCTCGCAGGTGCTGCTGGACCGTGAGCGCTGCATCCTGTGTGCGCGCTGCACCCGGTTCTCCGAACAGATCGCCGGAGACCCGTTCATCGAGATGCTGGAGCGCGGCGCGCTGCAGCAGGTCGGCATCTATGCCAACGAGCCGTTCGAGTCGTACTTTTCCGGCAACACCGTGCAGATCTGCCCGGTCGGGGCCCTGACCGGAACCGCCTACCGCTTTCGGGCCCGCCCGTTCGACCTGATCTCCAGTCCGAGCGTCTGCGAGCACTGCGCGTCGGGCTGCGCGCAGCGCACCGACCACCGTCGCGGCAAGGTGTTGCGCCGGTTGGCCGGCGACGAGCCCGAAGTCAACGAAGAGTGGAACTGCGACAAAGGCCGCTGGGCGTTCAACTACGCCAGCCAGGGTGACCGGATCACCACTCCCCTCGTCCGCAACCACGACGGCGTGCTCGAGCCTGCGTCATGGCCGCACGCCGTGGCAGCGGCGATTGAAGGGCTCACCACAGCGCCCGGCGGTGCCGGCGTGCTGCCGGGCGGCCGGCTGACCGTCGAAGACGCGTACGCCTACTCGAAGTTTGCCCGGACTGTGTTGGGCACCAACGACATCGACTTCCGCGCCCGTCCGCACTCGGGCGAGGAGACCCAGTTCTTGGCGGCCCGAGTGGCCGGGCGGGGTATATCAGCCGCCTCCTCAGCGGGCCGTGACGCTGCCCGCATCGTCGGCGGAGGCAATGTCACCACCAGCTACTCCGACCTGGAGTCGGCGCCGGTGGTGCTGCTGGCCGGCTTCGAGCCCGAAGAAGAATCGCCGATCGTGTATCTGCGGCTGCGCAAGGCCGCGCGCAAGCACGGGCTGCCGGTACACGCCATTGCGCCGTTCGCCAGCAACGGGTTACAGAAGCTGCACGGCACGCTGATCGAGACCGCGCCCGGCGCCGAGGCCGCCGCTCTGGACGCACTGGCCGGCGGCGACGGGGAGCGGCTGCCGCTGCTGTCTGAACCGGGCGCCATCATCCTCGTCGGCGAACGGCTGGCCGGTTCGCCCGGCGGCTTGTCGGCCGCAACGCGGCTCGCCGACAGCACCGGCGCGCGACTGGCGTGGGTGCCGCGCCGGGCCGGCGAACGCGGGGCGATCGAAGCCGGTGCGTTGCCGGGACTGCTGCCCGGTGGCCGGCCGCTGAGCGACGAGACCGCCCGCGCCCAAGTGGCGCAGGGCTGGCATGTCGCCGACTTGCCTTCCACCGAAGGCCGCGACGCCGACGCCATCCTGGCCGCAGCGACCGACGGCAGCCTGGGCGCGCTGCTGGTCGGCGGCATCGAGCCAGACGACTTCGCCGACCCCGACGCGGTGCTGGCCGCCTTGGACGCCGCGGGCTTCGTGGTGAGCCTGGAGTTGCGGCGCAGCGCGGTAACCGAACGCGCCGACGTGGTCTTCCCGATCGCGCCGGCAGCGGAGAAGTCGGGGACCTACGTCAATTGGGAGGGCCGCCAGCGCAGCTTCTCCAGCGCGCTGCAGCCCAACGCAACGCCGGATCTGCGGGTGCTCGACACCCTGGCCGACGAAATGGGTATCGACCTCGGATTCCCCACGGTCGCAGCAGCTCTCGCTGAACTGAACGGGCTGGGCACCTGGGACGGTGCGCCCGAGCCGGTGCCCACCGTCGCCGCGCCCGCTGCACCCACCCCCGGTGCGGGTGAGGCAGTTCTGGCCGGCTGGCGGATGTTGCTCGACAACGGGAAGCTGCAGGACGGCGAGCCGCATCTGGCCGGTACCGCCCGCACACCCGTCGTGCGGTTGTCCGCGGCGACCGCGAACACGATCGGCGCGGGCGAGGGTGACCACGTCAGCGTCAGCACGGCACGCGGCGCAATCACCCTGCCGCTGACAATCACCGAAATGCCCGACCAGGTGGTCTGGCTGCCACTGAACTCGCCGGGCTCGGCGGTGCACCGGCAGCTGGGCGTCACGCCCGGCGCGGTCGTCAACATTGGAGTGAGCAAGCAATGACCGGCTTTGGACAAGACACTTGGTGGCTGATCCTGGCCAAAGCGCTTCTGGTCTTCGTGTTCCTGGTCCTGACGGTGCTGATCGCGATCCTCGCCGAACGCAAGATCCTCGGCCGGATGCAGATGCGCTGGGGACCCAACCGGGTCGGCCCGCGCGGCTACCTGCAAAGCCTTGCCGACGGCATCAAGCTCGCGCTCAAGGAGCCGCTCATCCCGTTCGGCGTCGAGAAGCCGATTTTCCTTCTGGCACCGGCCATTTCGACGATTCCGGCGATCACGGCGTTTGCGTTCATCCCGTTCGGACCGCAGGTCTCGGTGTTCGGCCATTGGACTGCGCTGCAAGTGACCGATCTGCCGGTGGCGGTGCTGTTCATCCTGGCGTTGTCCTCAATCGGGGTCTACGGGATCGTGCTGGCCGGGTGGTCCTCCGGGTCGACCTATCCGCTGCTGGGCGGCGTGCGCTCGACCGCGCAGGTGATCTCCTACGAGGTCGCGATGGGCTTGTCGTTCGCCACGGTGTTCCTCTACGCCGGAACGATGTCCACGTCCCAGATCGTCACAGCGCAGAACCGGGTCTGGTATGTCTTCCTGCTGCTGCCATCGTTCTGCACCTACTTGGTTTCGATGGTCGGCGAAACCAACCGGGCGCCGTTCGACCTACCCGAGGCCGAAGGAGAACTGGTCGCCGGGTTCCACACCGAGTACTCGTCGCTGAGCTTCGCGATGTTCTTCCTCGCCGAGTACATCAACATGACGACGGTCTCGGCGCTGGCCGCCACGCTGTTCATGGGCGGCTGGCACGCGCCGTGGCCACTAAACATGTGGGCCGGCGCCAACAGCGGATTCTGGCCGGTGCTCTGGTTCACCGCCAAGGTGTGGCTGTTCTTGTTCCTCTACATCTGGCTGCGGGGTGTCCTACCGCGACTGCGTTACGACCAGTTCATGGCGCTCGGATGGAAGATCCTCATCCCGGTGTCACTGGTCTGGGCGCTGATCGCTGCCGGCATCCGCACGCTGCGTGACCAGGGCTACGCGCACTGGACGACCGTGCTGGTCGGCGCCAGCATCGTCGTCACCGGCGTACTGCTGTATCTGCTGCAAAGACCGTTCAGCAACAGCCAGCTTCGCAGGAACCGTCGTCGCACGGAGTCGGAGGCACGCTCGGCGCAGACGACGTCTTCCGAACCGGCATTCCCCACCCCGCCGATGCCCGGCAAGCCGCTGGCACCGGTGACCAAGGAGACAGCCAATGGCTAAATCTGACCGGCCTAAAGTCCTCAGTTCCCTCGCTGGGTTCGGTGTCACGTTCAGCGCGATGTTCAAGCGCCCGATCAC
>JAVHWH010000106.1:0-4667 GCA_032159915.1 Mycobacterium sp. | reverse complement strand
AGTTGGCCGGTCTTGCCGTGACGCGGCATCGGCGGCCCCTTGTCAGCGACATTCACCGCCTGCGGGGTGATTCCGAGCGTGGAGTTCATTGAAAGTTCGACGGTGGGAACCAACCACACCTGTGCTGATCTCTTCGATTCGAAGACTCCCCCGATGCCGGTGGCAGATATACCGGTTACGCCGTCGCCGGTGGCGCCCTCGCCGAGTACGCCGCTCCCTTCGGCACTGAATCCCCGCACTCCCGGCGCCAATTCACTGACCCCCTCTACCCCGGCACTGTTGAGGCTCTCGCCGCGCACGCCGCCGTTGTCACCCTTGCCGCGAACCCCAACTCCCAGTGCGTTGCCGGCGACGCCGGTGCTCTCTGCGGCCTCCCACATCGCGTCACGAACGGCGTTGTCGCCGTAGCCGACAACGCCGACTGACCCGTCCCCGAACACCCCCGGACACATCGGGCCACCGTCGCCCAGTACGCCCGCGTGCACGTCGCGCTCCAAATTCTTGTCGCGGACTGCGGCGTGCGTGTATCCCACGATCCCGTTGAGGCCGCGGCCGACGACGCCGTTGCCTTCGGGGATGGTTCCGATAAAGCCGCCGGTGGCAAGGCTTTCGGTACCGGTCGCATGGATAGCGTCAACACCATCCGGGTTCTTGGTCAGAACGTTGCCATTCTCGATGGAGACATCGAGCACGAAATCCGTTTGATACCCGTCTGGGTCATCGCTCGTCGCGACCAGCAGGCTCCGCTCACCGGTCTTATTTGTACGCCCGACCTCGAAATCGTCGCCCGCGTCCGTTGCACCAGACATTGCCACCCTCCTGAAGGGTGAATCGCTACCCCGGCCCAATGTCAGGCTTGCGTGATGCTTACAGTGTCCGGCTTTGACATCGCTTGCGCAGCGCTTTGCGCAGTTCAGTGCGGATGCCGCGGCGGACCAGTGCAGCGCCATCTGCCCCTCCGGCATGTTTTAGGCCATCTCAGCCATCACCACATTGCCTCGCTCGAAGAAGCGGTCGCGCCCACAGGCTAGATTTGACTGATCTTCTTCACGGCGGTCCCGTCGGTCTCGAGGCCGGGACCGCCGCCTCACGTTCTACAAACCCCGGGCGCAGGGCGGCGAGCGCCTTGGTGTTAGTAAAGAACCAAATGGTCGGCTGCTCCTAATACGGCCCGCCACTAGCGCCAGGAGGCGGGGTTGGACGCGAAGATCCCCTATGAGGTGATGACCGCCGAGGAACACGATCGACTCGCCGCGATCTACGGCCCGCTGACCGATGATGTGCGCCAATTGATTCAGGCGGCGCTGCGCACCGATGCCGATCGCGTCTCCATCGAGGCCGCCCGGGCGGCGATCCGCACGGCAACCGACGCCCTGCACAGCAAGCAACGTGACGAGGCGCAGCTGGTGCGCTACTCGGTCGGGGGACGGCCGGTGGTGTGGAGCAACGCGGTGATCGGGCTGCGCAACGCGGTCGCGCCACCGTTGACCATCCAGCACGACGATGACGCCTCGCGTTGCTGGAGTGAGTTCACGCTCAACGGCGCCTACGAGGGCCCGCCGGGCTGGGTGCACGGCGGGGTGTGCGCGCTGGTGCTTGATCACGTGCTCGGCGAGGCCGCCAGCGCGGGCCTGACCAAGCCACTGTTCACCGGCACCCTCACGCTGCGGTTCGTCCGCGGCACTCCGCTGGGCAGGCTGCGCGCCGATGCCGCCGTCGAGCGCACCGAAGGCGTCAAATCCTTTGTGTCCGGCAATCTTTCCGATGCTGACGGTGTCACGGTCGAAGCTGAGGGCATCTTCATCACCCCGTCCTGGGCGCGGGGTGCACAGTGAAGTTCTACGTCAGCAGTGCGTTCCTGGACACCCGGGAGATCGTCGAGGTCGCCAAAGCGGCCGACGATCTCGGCTACGAGGGCATGGCGATCCCCGATCACATCGTCAACCTGGAAACGCTGAGCACGCCGTACCCCTACACCAAGGACGGCCGGCGGCGTTGGCAGCCGTTCACCGAGTGGCCCGACCCGTGGGTTCTCATCGGCGCGCTGGCGCAAGTGACGACCCGGCTGCGGTTCGTCACCACGGTGTACATCCCGGCAATGCGCAATCCGTATTCGGCGGCCAAATCCATTGGCACGGCGGCCTATCTGGCCGACGGCCGGGTAGAACTGGGCATCGGCGTCGGCTGGTGCGAAGAAGAGTTCGACCTGATGGAGCAGCCCTTCGCCAAGCGCGGCAAACGCACCGACGAGATGCTCGAACTGATGCGCACGCTCTGGTCGCCCGACTGGACGGAATTCAGCGGCGAGTTCTATCAGACGCCGCGCCTGGAGATGCAACCCACGCCGCCGCGAATACCGATCTACGTCGGAGGACTCAGCGAGATCGCGTTGCGCCGCGCGGCCCGATACGACGGCTGGATCGGTGATTTGATCAACACCGAGCAGGCGATCGCGGCGGCCAACCGGATTCGCCAGCTGCGGTCCGAAAAAGGTCTGCAGATGCACGATTTCACGATCCTGACGCCGTTGACCGACGCTTTCACCCCCGCGCATTATCAGCGCGCTGAGGACGCCGGCATCACCGGGATCTTGACCATGCCCTGGATGTTCTACTCGGGGCCGGACGCCACGCTGTCGCAGAAGGTCGACGGCATGAAGCGGTTTCGTAAGGACCTCGCCCTCGACGCGTGATCGGCTGCCTGCATGATGAACGCTATGTCGGAAATCAGGCCGTATCGCATTGACGTTCCCGCCGCTGTTCTCGACGATCTGCAGGAGCGCTTGGCGCGCACCAGGTGGCCGGAGGCCGAGACCGTCGATGACTGGAGCCAGGGCATCCCGTTGGCGTACACCAAGGAGCTGGCGGCGTACTGGGCGGACGGCTACGACTGGCGTTCGCGGGAAGCCGCGTTGAACGACTTCGATCAGTACCACACCGAAATCGACGGACTGGACCTGCATTTCATTCATCAGCGGTCGCCGCATGAGGACGCATTGCCGTTGGTGATGACGCACGGCTGGCCGGGCTCGGTGGTGGAGTTTCACAAGGTGATCGAGCCGCTGGTCAACCCGCCGTCGGGGCGCGCCGAAGACGCCTTCCACGTGATCTGCCCGTCGCTGCCCGGGTATGGGTTTTCCGGCAAGCCCACCGGCACGGGTTGGGGCGTGGAGAAGATCGCCGATGCCTGGGAGACGCTGGTCGGCCGGCTCGGCTATGACCGTTACGGCGCCCAGGGCGGCGACTGGGGTGCGGCGGTGACCACTCAGATCGGCCGCAACGGCGGCCATTGCGTGGGCATCCACCTGAACATGCCGATCGCCAAGCCCGTCAAGCCCGAGGCCGGCTCCGGCGAATTCACTGAAGACGACCAACAGGCCCTGGCCGCTTACGTCGAACACCGCAAGACGGGCACCGGCTATTCCAAGCAACAGTCCACCCGGCCGCAGACGCTGGGTTACGGGCTGGTCGACTCCCCAGTGGGCCAGCTGGCCTGGGTCGTGGAGAAGTTCTGGGCATGGTCCGACTGCGACGGCCATCCCGAGAAGGTGTTCAGCCGCGACGAGTTACTCGACAACGTGATGATGTACTGGGTTACCGCAAGCGGTGCGTCCTCGGCCCGCCTGTACTGGGAGAGCTTCAACAGGTTCGTCAGCGACGGCCGGGTGGAGTTGCCCACCGGGGTTGCCGCGTTCCCGAAGGAAATCCTGCGAACCCCGCGAAGCTGGTGCGAGGCGGCCTACAACATCACGCACTGGACTTCGATGCCGCGCGGCGGACACTTCGCCGCATTCGAGCAACCGGAGTTGTTCGTCGACGACGTCCGGACGTTCTTCGCCACGCTGCGTTAGGGGTCAGCGGCGCAGCCGGTTTCGGCGCCGGCTGTCTACCGCGTAGGGGCCGGGACCGGTGAACACCAGCAGCAGGAATGCGAAGCAAAACATCACCGACGCCTCGCCGTGGTTGTTGATCGGGAAGAACCCGTGCGGCAGGTGCGCGGTGAAGTAGGCGAACGCCATCTCTCCGGAGGCGACAAAGGCGGCGGGCCGGCTGAACAGCCCCACGGTGATCAGCGCGCCGGTGACCAGCTCGATCCAGCCGGCGTAGAAATCCGGCCATTGTCCAACGGGCGCAACATGACCCGCCGCCGGCCAGCCGATCACCGAGGACAAGCCGTGGCTGAGGAACAACAGCCCGAAGATCACCCGAAACACTGACAGGGCGGCCGGGCGGTACGAGTCCAGCCGGGCCTCGAGATTCTGCGCCATGCGCAGACCCTACGTGTTTACAGCTGGGCCCAGACCGACTTGGTCTTGAGGTACATGTCGATGCCCTCTTTGCCGAATTCGTGTCCCCAGCCGGATTGCTTGTGTCCACCGAAGGGCACGTCATGGTCGAAGACCAACTGGCAGTTGACCTGTACGCTGCCGGCCTGCAGGCGCTTGACGATCCGGTGGGCGCGCGCGAGGTTCTCGGTGTAGGCGGTCGCGGCCAGGCCGTAGGTCGTGTCGTTGGCCATCGCGACGGCCTCGTCCTCGTCGTCGAACGGCAGGATGCTGACCACCGGGCCGAAGATTTCCTGCTGATAGAGCCGCATGGCGGGGTCGACGTTGGTCAACACGGTCGGGTGCACGAAGTAGCCCTTGCGGTCCAGGCGGTGGCCGCCGG
>JAVHWH010000083.1:0-3263 GCA_032159915.1 Mycobacterium sp. | reverse complement strand
GGCTTCCCGACGACACTGTGGGCCCGTCGGCCTGGCTCGCTCGAACCGTTCGCCGGCAGCGCCGCCACGGTTGCCGGGTCGCCGGCGGAACTCGCGGCCGTCAGCGATCTCGTCTGTCTCTGCGTGGTGGGTGACACCGACGTCGAGGAGGTAGCCACCGGTGAGAACGGAGTACTGGCCGGGCTCAAACCGGGCGGCGTGCTCGCCATTCACAGCACCGTGCATCCCAACACGTGCCATAAGTTGGCGGAACAGGCCGCTGAGCAAGGTGTTTCGGTCATCGATGCGCCGGTCAGCGGTGGCGCGCCGGCCGTCGCCGAGGGCCGGCTACTGGTCATGGTCGGTGGCGACGACGACGTCGTCGAACGGTGCCGCCCGGTATTCGCGAGCTACGCCGACCCGATCGTCCACTTGGGAGCACTGGGCTCCGGCCAGACCACCAAGCTGCTGAACAACGTGCTGTTCACGGCCAACCTGGGAACGGCGGCCAGCACGCTCGCACTCGGTGAGGCGCTCGGCGTCCTACCCGACCGCCTCGCTGACGTGATGTCGCGCGGCAGCGCAAACAGCTTCGCACTCAACGTGCTCGGCGGTGACACCGAGGGTCTGGCCCGCCTGGCCGGCATGGCCGGTGCCCTGCTGCAAAAGGATGTACGCCTGCTGGCCGACGTCGCCGATGCCGCGACCGCGGCCGGTGGGGCCGTGCTGGACGCCGCCGACGCGACGCTGTCCCTCATGGAACATCCACGGTGACAGTCGGATTCGTCGGCGCCGGACGAATGGGCCGACCGATGGTCCGTCGCCTCGTCGCTGCCGGCCACCAGGTCCGCGCGCTCGGCCGTACCGACGAGAAGCGCTCGGTCGTAAGCGGTCTGGGCGCCGAGGCGGTCGACGATGTCGTCGCAGTCTGCGCCGGCGCCGAGGCGGTGGTGCTCTGCGTGTTCACCGACGAGCAGGTACGGCACATCTGTCTGGCCGACGGTCTGCTCGCAGCGATGCCAGCCGGATCCACCGTGGTGTTGCACACCACCGGAAGCCCCCGCACCGCAGAAGCCATCGCCGAGTGCGCTGCGCCGCGCGGCGTACAGGTGGTGGACGCACCGGTGAGCGGCGGCCCGCACAATGCCGCGGCCGGCGCGCTGACCGTGTTCGTCGGCGGCGCCGACGACGCCGTGGCCGCGGTGCGCCCGCTGCTGAGCAGCTACGGCAACCCGATCCTGCACGTCGGTCCGCTGGGCGCGGGCCAGAAAGTGAAACTGGTCAACAACTCGCTTTTCGCGGCACAGATCGGCCTGCTCGCCGACGCCGTCGAACTGGCGGCCCGGCTCGGGGTGGCAGAGTCCGAGCTGCTGACCGCCCTGGCGCACGGCAGCGCGTCCAGTCGCGTGCTGGACATTGTCGCAGCAGGTGGTTCAGTGGCGTCGTTCATCGAGACGGCAGGCGAATTCGTGGGCAAGGACATCGCAGTGGTCCGGCAGATCGCCGCTGAACTGGGCAGCGACCTCGGTGTTCTCGACGACGTCATCGACACGGTCGTCGCGACTGCGAAATGAGGGCTTTCCGGCCCGCGATGAGGCGTCTACCGTTAGCGTTACAGTCACGCATTCCGTCGTAAAGGTTGCAGCTGCTCAGGGTGTGCAGGAGGGTGTCATGACCAAGCCTAAAGTCGTCTTCGATCCGTTCTCCGCGGAGTACTTCGAGAACCCGTTCGACATCTACCGGCGAATGCGTGAAGAGACGCCGCTTTACTACGACGAAAAAGAAGACTTCTACGCGATCACGCGTCACGTGGATGTGGCGGCGGCGTTGAAGGATCACGAGACCTACTCGTCGAGCCGTGGCTGCGACCTGTCGATGGTTCGCAGAGGCCTTTCGGCCGACATGAAGTCGATCATCTTCATGGATCCGCCGGATCACCGGCACATGCGCAGCCTGCTCAACAAGGCGTTCACTCCACGGGCTGTTCAATCCCAAACCGAGACGGTTCACGAGGTGATCGACAAATATCTGAGCGCGGTCGATCCCGAGCGGTTCGACGTGGTGCAGGACTTCTCCGGACCGTTCCCGGTCGAGGTCATCACCACGATGGCCGGTGTGCCCGAGGAATACCGCCAGCAGGTGCGGCACTGGATCGACACCAGCCTGTCCCGCGAACCCGGACAGATCGAAGTCAGCGAGGCCGGCATGCAGGCCAACATCGATACCGCGATGTACTACTTCAGCCTGGTGCAGGAGCGGCGGCAGAACCCGCAGGATGACATGATCAGCAAGCTGATCGCCGCCGAGATCCCCGGTGAAAACGGTCAGACCCGCCAGCTCGACGACATCGAAATATGCGGCTTCGCCACACTTTTGGGTGGTGCCGGCGCCGAGACCGTCACCAAGTTGATCGGTAGTGCGGCGGTGCTGTTCGCTCGGAACCCGCACGAGTGGGAGAAATTGTTAGCGGACCGCAGCAAGTTGGGCGGCGCTGTCGAAGAGTTGCTGCGCTACGAGGGGCCGGTGCAGTACAACGTCCGCTGGACGCTGAAAGAAGCACACACCAGCGGGGGCACAATTCCCGCCGGCAAGCCGGTGTTCGTGATGAACGCCGCGGCCAACCGGGATCCGGACGCATTCACCGACGCCGACACTTTCGACATCGACCGCGACCACACCGAAGCGCAACATCTCGGTTTGGGCTACGGGATTCACAGTTGCCTCGGCGCGGCGCTCGCCCGGATGGAGAGCCGGATCGCGTTGGAGAAGCTGCTCGACTTCATGCCGCGCTACGAGGTGGATTGGGACGGCTGCAAGCGAGTCACCATGCAGAACGTCGCGGGTTGGCTGAATGTCCCGGTGAAGGTATTGCGGTGAGGTGGACCAAGTGACGAAGAAGATCGAAGTCGATTGGGGCCTGTGCGAAAGCAACGGGGTCTGCATGGGAGTCATTCCTGAGGTCTTTCGGCTCGAGGATGACGACACACTGACCTTGTTGCAGGAGGAAGTCACGCCGGACAACGAACAGCAGGTGCTCGACGCGGTTCGGCAATGCCCGCGGCAGGCCATCTCGATCAGCGAATAGTGGGCAGAGGCAGAGGTTCCTGTCGGACCCCTCTGCCATAATCGAATGTATGTTCGATACGACCCTGCAGCTGCTTCGCGCGTCGGCGCGGGCCGAGAACCGCGCCGCGGGGCAGCGGTTGGCAGTGATCGGCGAGCTGGACCTTCTGTGGCTGAGGCATTTTGGTGAGCGCGAGACCTGGGGCACCGACACCCATGAC
>JAVHWH010000080.1:0-17268 GCA_032159915.1 Mycobacterium sp. | reverse complement strand
CTGAAGGAGTCGTAGAAGAAGCGCCCGACCGGCCCGCCGTCGTACATGAACGCCAACGTCGGCAGCGGCGCGGGAATCGCGTAGAAGTTGGTGTCATCGATGGACCCGAGAGGGATGATGTGCCCGGTGTCCAGGTTTACGTCGGTGGTCGGGTCCGGATAGTAGGGGTGCACCGTCTGGATGCCGATCAGCGCGTTGATGTCGGCGAACAAGTTGCTCGGGTCGGAGGGAAAGTTCGCCCAGCCGTCGTACTCGCCCGTATAGATGTCGGTGTGGATCCCGACCGGTGTCGGGTCCAGGCTCATCGGAATGCCGAGGAACGGAATGTGTTGCGGCTCCGGGCTCAAGCTGAAGTGCCCGACGCCGTCGGAGAACTGGAAGCGGTCCAGGATGCCACCGATCGGGCTGTTGGGATCCCCGAGCAATGTGACGTGGAGGTTGCCCAAGTTCTTGTTGCCGCTGTCGATGAGTTCGTTCATCCACACGGTGGCGACGGTCGCGCTTTGGGAGTAGCCGAGCACTGACTCCGGGCCGTTGGCCAGTCCCTGGGTGACGTGGCTGTCCAATTGCGCGACGCCCGCGGTCACCGAGTCGCCGAAACTGAGCGGCTGGCCGGCGCCGCAGATGATCGGGCAGAACTGCTCCGGCGTCGTCAAGGGGTGGTAGTCGTAGCCGCCCGGGAGGTACAGCTGTTCGACGTCGCCGAGGTAGTCCGCGTCGGGTGTCGGGTTCCCCGTGCCGCCCATGATCCAGCCGTCGTTGACGACCAGCCCGACTTCGGCCATCAACGAGCGGATCCCGGACTGGAAAGCCGGCGTCATGCTCAATGCTGTGACGCACGCGGCCGCCGCGCAGACAGCGCTCACCGTACGAGTCCGCGTATGCGTCATCGAAAGACCTCCCTGACCGCGGGTGGCACCCCCGACCCTGCGGCGTGGCTGAATCGTAGGGCCTGCGCAGAGCATCACGCGGCAAACTCACAGATATTTTTCATTGAACCGTCAGCCGACACGTGTAGTGCGCCGCCGCCAGGTTGTGCTTAACCGGCCATATACTCCCGCCATGCAACGCCGACCAGGGCGGAACCGGGCGGCCAGCCTATTCGGAATCCTGACTGCGGCTACCGCACTGATGTCGTGGCCAACCTCTGTCCAACACCCCTTTGACATGAGCGCGGCGGCGGTTCCAACGCCCGCTCACATCGTCATCGTGGTCGAGGAGAACCGCTCGCAGTCCAACATCATCGGCAACAAAGCGGCACCCTTCATCAACCAGTTGGCCGCCAACGGCGCAATGATGGCGCAGTCGTTCGCCGAGGTGCATCCCAGCGAACCGAATTACTACGCGTTGTTCGCCGGCAACACTCTGGTCAAAGAGAATGTCTGTCCGGTCGAAGCGGGCGACACGCCCAACCTGGGATCACAGCTGCTCGGTGCCGGCTACACGTTTGCGGGCTTCGCCGAAAGCCTGCCCGCGCCCGGTTCGGCGGACTGCCGGGCCGGCAAGTACGCGCGCAAGCACGTGCCCTGGGCCAGCTTCACCAACATTCCCAGCTCACGGTCGCTGCCGTTCTCGGCATTTCCCCCTGCGGGAAATCCTCCGAACTATGCAGCCCTGCCGACCGTTTCAATGGTCATCCCGAATCTCGACAATGACATGCACGACGGCTCGATCGCGCAGGGTGACCAGTGGCTTTATCAGAACCTGTCGCAATACGCCTCATGGGCGCGGACCCACAACAGCCTGTTGATCCTGACTTGGGACGAGGACGACAACACACCGCGCAATCAGATTCCGACGGTGTTCTACGGCGCAGGAGTCCGGCCCGGCAGCTACCAGGAGCCGATCAGCCACTACACCGTGCTGTCCACCGTCGAGCAGATGTACGGGCTGCCCAAGCTCGGCCTCGCGGCCAGAGCGCCCGCGATCACCGACATCTGGGGTGCCTGACCCGATCCGGCGGACGGTCGTCGCTATTGTGAGCCGCATGGCTGCTGACCTCGTGCCTATCCGCTTGAGCCTTACTGACGGTGACCGCTACACGGTGTGGGCGCCGCGCTGGCGCGACGCCGGCGACGAGTGGGAGGCATTTCTGGGTAAGGACGAAGACCTTTACACCTTCGAGACGGTGGCTGACCTGGCCGCGTTCGTGCGCACCAACTCCGACAACGACCTGGTCGACCACCCGGCGTGGCAGGCGCTGACCGAGGCCAACGCCCACAAGCTGGAGCCGGCTGACGACAAACAGTTCGACCTGGTGGCGGTCGAGGATCTGGTGTCAGAAAAGCCGACTGCCGAGTCGGTCGCAACGCTGGCCAACGTGTTGACGATCGTCTCGTCGATCGGATCGGTGTGCGAACTGCCGGCGGTGATGAAATTTTTCAACGGCAACCCGACGCTGGGCACGCTGAGCGGCGGCATCGACCACTTCACCGGTAAGGCCGGGCTCAAGCGCTGGCACGCCATCGCCGATGTCGTCGCGCGCGGTTGGGATGACGTGCTCAGCGCTGTCAACGAGATCGTGCACATTCCCGATGTGGACAGCACGGTGTCAGAAGCCGCCGCGGCCGAGTTGGCCGAACCGTTCGAAGAAGAAGTTCCCGAGATCGAATCTGAGACCACCGACGAACCTGAACCCGAATCCGAAACCGAAACCGCCGCCGGTGAAGGCGACGGGGCGGCGCGGGCGGCCGGCGACGAGGTGGTGCTCGGCGCCGACGAGGACTTCTGGACGAAGGTCGGCATCGACCCGGTCCGGATCATGACCGGCGCGGGCACGTTCTACACCTTGCGCTGCTACTTCGACGATCGCCCGATCTTCTTGGGCCGCAACGGCAGAATCAGCGTGTTCAACTCGGAGCGCGCGCTGGCCCGCTATCTCGCCGACGAGCACGACCACGACCTGTCCGATCTGAGCACCTACGATGACATCCGCACAGCGGCCACTGACGGCTCGCTGCACGTCGACATCACCGACGACAACGTCTACGTGCTGAGCGGCCTGGCCGACGACTTCGCCGGCGGACCGGATGCGGTCGATCAGGAGCAACTCGATCTGGCCGTCGAGTTTCTCCGCGATCTCGGGGAGTACTCGGAGGACGCAGGCGTCGATAAGGCGCTCGCGGTCGACGAGCCGTTGGGCAAGCTGGTCGCCTACGTTCTCGAGCCAGACTCAGTGAGCGCCCCCAAGCCTCCGTACGCCGACGCCGTGCGGGCATGGGAGGAGCTCGAGCAATTCGTCGATTCGCGGTTGCGGCGCGAATAGTGTGTTCGCCGAAGTCAATCGGCGAAGTTGACGTCCTTTGTGACGGCCTTCCACTCCTCGATCGATGCCGACGTGGCGGCGATCTTGTCGCGCATCGCCTTGAGCACGTCACGGCCGAGCAGTAATCGCAACGGCGGCTCGTCGAGCTTCGTCAGCATCAGCACCGCTTCGGCCACCTTGCGAGGGTCTCCCGGCAGATGATCGGCGAACTGCTTGATCAGGTCTTTGCGCGCCGCCACGTCTTCGTAGTCGGCGATCGGCCGGCTCGACTCCTTCATCGAGCGCGTCGCCCAGTCGGTGCGGAAAGCACCGGGCTCGACTGCGGTCACTTTGATGCCCAGCGGCCGCACCTCGGTGGCGAGCGCCTCGGTCACCGCCTCCAGCGCGAACTTCGTCGACGAGTAGTACGCGTTGGGCGGATTGGCCACCAGACCGGTCATCGAGGAGATGTTGACGATGTGCCCCGACCTCCTGGCCCGCATCGCCGGCAGCACTGCCTTGATCATATCGACCGAGCCGAAGTAGTTGACGTCGAACAACTTTCGTACCTCGGCGTCCTCGCCTTCCTCGACTGCCGACAGGTAGCCGTGGCCGGCGTTGTTGACCAGCACATCGATCCCGCCGAACGCCTGCTCCGCGGCCGAAACCGCGGCGGCGATCAGGCCTGCGTCGGTGACGTCCAGCGCAACGGCCAGGGCGCGGTCGCCGAACTCGTCGACGAAGTCGTGCACCGACTCGGCCCGTCGCGCGGTCACCACGACGCTGTGGCCGTCTTCTAGCGCCGCGCGGGCGATCTCACGGCCGAAGCCGGTGGAGCATCCGGTGACCAACCACCGTGCCATGTCAGGCCGTCCCTTCCGGCAGGCGGCGCAGATACGCCGTACGACGTTCCGCCAGTTGGGTTTTCCTGTCCTGAAGGCTCACTCGCGACAGATGCGAGACTTCGGCGTCAAGGCGGTCCAGGTTGACCACCCGACCGCGGGCACCAAGGTCCTCGCTCGGACCGCCCGCGCCGAATTCGGCCATCCGCAGCGTCAAGATGCCTTCCCGCAATCCGTCGGAGTCGATCCAGTTCGCCACGCCGGGGTCGGTCGGCGAGATCACGTAGGTATAGGAGCCGTCGTCGTTGACCACCGACTGCGCTTTGTTGAGGCTGCCGGTGCGATCGACGATGTCCAGCGTGGTGCCCCAGATGTTGCTCAGCGGCACCGTGAAGTACTCGGCGCCACCGTCGTGGAGGTCCACCACGAACGCCTCGTCATCGGCCAGATCGAACCGGCCCATCACATAGACCTGGTTGCGCATCGCGCCGACCTTGTCGGCCGACCACGCCAGGTTGAACTGGTTGGCCGGCATCTTGTACACCCCGTGGCTGAGCTTGCCGGTGAAGTCGGCGAAATAAGCCATCATCGCCGCGGTAACCTCAGCTTGCTCGTCGTGGGTGCATGCAGGAACATCCGGGTTGCCGCCAAGCCGTTGCACCTCAAAGTAATTCGGGTCGTCACGGCTCCAGTCCAGCAACACGTCACGGATATAGAATTCGTGCGCCTCGGCGGTGCTGCGCACGTGGTTGCGCCGCCCACCGGCCGGGTCGGCGTCGACGGTGATGGTGAAGCTGCCATCGGAGTCCACCTCCATCGTGCGGCCGTTGAGTACGTCCACCGTGCCCATGTGTGCGTCCCACAGCGTGAAGTAGTTCTCGGTCATGCGGCGTTCGCCGACGCGGCCGTGAATCTCGTAGCGCTCCTCTCCCGAGATCGGGATGACCCGGTACACGCTGTCGGGATTGTCGATGCCCCAACGTGATCCCGGGATTCGACGGCCGTCGACAGGATGCGCCAGCCGAGTGATGCAGCTGACCTTGGGCCGCAGCTTGTCCTGGTTGGATGACCACACGGCCGCCGAGAACATCACCTCGGCGAACGCATCGTCGAACCGCTCACGCATCGCATCCGACGCCTTGGAACGGCCCAGCCACGTTTCGCCGACGGTCTGGTATGCCGCTTTGACGACGGGGTGCTCGATCAGTTCGAGCGCGGCCAGTTCCTGTTCGTGCTGAGCTGCGGTCGCTATTGGGTCGTCCACCATGAGCTCTCCTTTATCCCGACGTGCTGTTCAAATCGCCTGTTGTACAACCTGAATCGCTCCTCAACCTGATCTGGCGCAAGCCCGTATTCGTCCAGGCCGGATCGCGGGCGGGACGCCTCGCGGGGACGCTCCTTCAGCCATCGCCGCATTGCGCCCTCCGCCTCGGCGGTCAGTGCCAGACCCAGCGCGCCATACACCCGGGCTATTTGTCCGATCGGATCCTTGACCGCGGCGTCGAAGCCGATGTCGGTGACCCGGTCGCCCTCCCGTCCTTCCGAGGCCCAGCTTCTTCGCGCGGCCATTGCGCGATCGTTGGTCCAGCCCATCCGCTGCAACCACTGAGCGCCGACCCTGGGCAGATCGACCCGGTCGGCGTGCATCGCGTGCAGCGTGGCGTTGAGGCTGGCCCCGGAGGCGATTGTGGCCCGGGGGTCGCGGTGCATGTGCACGATGTGCAGATCCGGGAATTGATGTCGCAATGCGTTCAGGTAGCCGAGATGGGCCGGCGACTTGAGCACCCAGCGCTTGGGTGAATCGAGCCGTTCGGGAGCACGCTGCCGCTTCTGCCACTGCAAGAACTGCAGCATCCGATGAAGGTAAGTGTAAGCCGGCGAGAAGTCCTGCTCGTCGAGCCAAGACCGGTAGCGCGGCAGGTGCGCACCGGATTCGGGCACGTGCGAGAGAAACGCGTCGGCCAAGAACACGATTTCCTCTTCGGCCTCACGGGCATACATCGGGTGAATGGCAAAAAGGTCCGGTGCGAGTTCACGCGATTTGGCTTCGCGCATTTCGCTGATCTCGATCCGCGGGTCAGCGCCGCTGAACCGGTACTCGAGGCGGGGCGCGACCTCGACCACCTCCCAGCCGTAGGCAGCGTGGAATCTCGGGTCAGCCGCCAGTAGCCGCTGTACGAGTGTGGTTCCGCTGCGCATCATTCCGACCACGACGATCGGCGCCAGGATGCGCTCCTGCAGTATCTCGGGGTGCCGGCGAATCCACTCCTGGGCACGCAATCTCATCCGGAGGCTGTGCACGATGCCCGAGCGCAAGATGTGCACGCCGACCGCGTTGAGGTCGGCGGCGGCGTAGTCGTCCGACAGCACCCCGAGCGGGCGTTCGAACTCGCCAGGTCCCCAGTCGATGAGCGACTCTTTTCGCTGGGCGTCGGCCAGCAGGGCGGCCGGGTCAAAGGGGCCTGCCATGAGCCCCTCGGTGTCAGGACGTGCCACGTGATCAGAACTTCAGGTGCTGGCTGACATCGCCAACCTGGTCGACGAACATGATTCGGCTGTCGAACCACCAGACGCCGTTCAGGCGGTGGAAGCTGTCCTTGTAGTGTCCGGTGACGATGACTTGCAGGGGCAGGTTCGGTGTCGCCTGCGTGACGCAGTAATACGACCTGCTGAGCGCGGCGCCGTCCGCTTCGTCGATCTCGAGTTGCACGTTGCTGGTGTTGTGTTTGGTCTTGGGGGTGCCGTCCTCGTAGATTCGGGTGGCCATCTCATACATCTGGCGCACGCCGGCAGTACCGCTGAATACCGTCTCGGGAGGGCCGTTTTCGACGCCGCAGATGCGCCCGTGCGCGAACAGTCCGGCCACCCCGTCCAAGTCACCGGCGTCGAGGAGTTCGGCGTAGCGATAAATCAGGTTGGTGATTTCGCGCGCGCTATTGCTCATGTCGCCAGCTCCTCCATCCCAGCGCCGCTGGCGGCGCTGACCCCGGGAATCGTCGCAGACCGGCTCCGCGTCTCGGTCGTTTTGGGTCGAATAGGCAGGTACGTTTCCGTCATGGGTGAACTCGACAACACCGTCGCGGTGATCACGGGGGCGGCCCGCGGCCAGGGCCGCAGCCATGCCGTCGCGCTCGCCGAACACGGCGCCGACATCATCGCAGTCGACATCTGCGCCGATGTCGACGCGATCCCCTACCCGTTGGGCAGCGAGTCGGATCTGCAGAAAACCGCACAGCTGGTGCGCGACGCCGGCCGCAAGGTCGTTTCCGTGGTCGCCGATGTCCGCGACCTCGCGGCGTTGGAAGCCGGTATCCAGGACGGTATCGACGAGCTCGGAGACATCGACATCGTCGTCGCCAACGCCGGAGTGGTGGCCATCGGCAACCTGGCGGCTCACGATGAACCCGTGTTCACCACGATCGTCGACACCAATCTGAAGGGTGCGTGGCACACCATGCTGGCGGCGGTGCCGTCCATCATCCGGAAGGGACGCGGCGGTTCGGTCGTCCTGGTCAGTTCGTCGCAAGGATTGATCGGCCGCGGCGGCGACGGCAGTGCCGCGATGTTCGCCTATGCCGCTTCCAAGCACGGCGTGGTCGGGCTGATGCGTTCTGCGGCCAACGCGTATGCACCGCACAAGATCCGGGTCAACTCGGTCAATCCCGGCGGGGTTGCGACGCCGATGATCATCAACGACTTCGTGATCAACGGGATGACCGCCAATCCCAACCCGGCGATTTCACAGACCCTGCTGCCCGACGTGCCGTTGGTCGAAGCGCAAGACGTCACTGAGGCGGTGCTGTGGTTGGTCAGCCCGCGGTCCCGCTACGTCACGGGCATCGCGGTGCCCGTTGACGCCGGCCACGTCGTCATGTAGCCGTAGCGGTCAGCCCACCAGCACGGCATAACGCGGTTTGATCACCTCGTCGATGATCGCCAGCCGCTCGTCGAACGGGATGAACGCCGATTTCATCGCATTGACGGTAAAGCGCAGCAGATCGCTCCAGCCGTAGCCGAAGGTGTCGACGAGCAACCCCATTTCGCGAGTCATCGTGGTATCGCTCATCAGCCGGTTGTCGGTGTTGACGGTCACCCGGAACCGTGTGCGGGCCAGCAGGTCGAACGGATGCTCGGCGATACTGGCGACGGCTCCGGTCTGCACGTTGGAGCTCGGACACATCTCGAGCGGAATCCGCTTGTCCCGCAGTATCGATGCAAGCCGGCCGAGTCGCACCTCGCCGTCTTCGGCGACATCGATGTCATCGACAATCCGGACCCCATGGCCGAGCCGGTCGGCGCCGCAGAACGCGATCGCCTCTTGGATGGACGGCAGCCCGAACGCCTCCCCCGCGTGAATGGTGAACCGGGCGTTGTGGTTTCGCATGTACTCGAAGGCATCCAGGTGCCGGGTCGGGGGGTAGCCGGCTTCCGCTCCGGCGATGTCGAAGCCGACCACACCCTTGTCGCGGAATCTGATTGCCAGCTCGGCGATTTCGCGAGACACCGCGGCATGCCGCATCGCGGTGACCAGACAACGGACCACAATGGGACGCCCGGCGGCGGCCGCCGCCTTCTCGCCGTCGGCGAAGCCAGCCAGCACGGCGTCGACCACGGCGTCGAACGACAGCCCCTGGTTGATGTGCAGTTCGGGGGCGAACCGCACCTCGGCATAGACCACCGCGTCCGCGGACAGGTCTTGCACGCATTCGTAGGCGACCCGGTGCAGCGACTCGGGCGTCTGCATCACCGCAACCGTGTGCGAGAACGGTTCGAGGTAGCGCTCCAGGGAACCGCTGTGCGACGCGGTACGAAACCACTGTGCAAGCGCATCGACCTCGGTCGCGGGCAGGCCGTCGTATCCGATCTGACCGGCGATCTCCAGGACGGTTGCCGGCCGAAGCCCGCCGTCGAGATGATCGTGCAGTAACGCCTTCGGCGCCCTTTTGATCGTCTCGGCGTTCAGCGGTGTCGTCATGGGGTGATCCGATCGATGATCAGGGGCCGTTCGGCCGGCGGCATATCCGAGACCTGGTAGCCCGCATTCAACTCGGCCAACGCACTCGCAAAGCGTTCCGGGGTATCGGTGTAGAGAGTGAACAACGTGTCACCGGCCGCCACCGGGCTCCCCGGACGGCGATGGATCCGGATTCCGGCGCCGGCCTGGACCTGTTCGCCCGGAAGAGACCTTCCTGCTCCGAGCCGCCACACCGCCAGCCCTACCGCCATAGCGTCGATGTCGCCCATTGTGCCGTTCCGGTTGCTGGTGACGGTTTCGGAGTACTTCCCCACCGGCAACGGTACGGACAAGTCCCCGCCCTGAGCCGCGATCAACGCGCGGAACCGATCCATCGCCGTGCCGTCGCGCAAGGTCTGCTCGGGATCGCGCCGGTCGATGCCGGCGATGTCGAGCATCTGGCGAGCCAGAGCCACGGTGAGCTCCACCACGTCGGGCGGACCGCCGCCGGCCAACACCTCGAGCGCTTCGGTGACCTCGAGCGCGTTGCCGACCGTCGCGCCCAGCGGGCGATTCATGTCGGTCAGCACCGCACAGGTCGGCAGGCCGTGTTCAGCACCCAGCGCGACCATGGTCTCGGACAACTCACGGCATCGCGACTCCGAGCGCATCAGCGCCCCGGAGCCCACTTTGACGTCGAGCACCAACGCGCCGGTCCCCTCGGCGATCTTCTTGCTCATCACCGAGCTGGCGATCAGCGGCAGTGATTCGACCGTGGCAGTGATGTCACGCAGGGCATAGAGTTTCGCGTCGGCGGGCGCCAGCTGCCCGGCCGCGAAGATGGCCGCGCCGACACCGCAAAGCTGTTGGCGGACTTGGTGGTTGGTCAACGCTGCGGTGAAACCCTCGATCGACTCCAGCTTGTCCAGGGTGCCGCCGGTATGCCCCAGCCCGCGCCCGGAGGCCTGCGGTACAACTCCTCCGCACGCAGCGATCACCGGCACCAGCGGCAGCGTTATCTTGTCGCCCACCCCGCCGGTCGAGTGTTTGTCGACGGTGCGCACCGGCCGCCCATCACGTCGCAAGTCGGTGAAGTCCAACCGCTCACCGGAGGCCACCATGGCCGCCGTCCAGCGGGCCGTTTCGCCGTAGTCCATGCCGCGCAAGAACACCGCCATCAGCAGCGCCGACATCTGCTCGTCGGCGATCTGCCCGTGGGTGTAGGCGTTGATGACCCAGTCGATCGCGGCGTCAGACAGCCGGGCCCCGTCCCGCTTGGTTCGGATCACCGTCGGCGCATCGAAGTGACTCATGCGCGACGCTCGTCGTCCACACTCACGCGCGGCTCCGCGAATAGGCGGCGAGGTCCTGCGGACCGAAGGCTTCGGGCAACAAGTCGCCGAGCCGCCGGGGCGCCCCGGGATGATCGATGAGCAGCTCTGGTCCGCCGTGTTCCAGTAGTACCTGACGGCAACGGCCACAGGGCATCAGCGGCTCTCCACGGCCGTCGACGCAGGCCAGCGCGAGGAGTCGGCCACCGCCGGTTGAATGCAGAGCACACACCACCGCGCACTCCGCGCAGAGACCCAGGCCATAGGAAACATTCTCCACATTGCAGCCGGTGAGCACCCGGTGATCGTCGACCAGCGCGGCCGCTCCGACCGGAAAGCCCGAATACGGTGCATACGCCCCGGTTGCCGCACGAATTGCGCTGTTACGCAGCATATTCCATTCAATCGCGTCGGCCATGGTCCCGATTCCACGTGTAATCGCAATGCATCCGACAACCCCGTTCACTGTTGGCTAGTTCACCTGGCCAGCCTAGATTCTGCGCGTCCAGAAGCGGCGGCGGACACGAAGCAGACGATTCCGGCCGCATCGGTTCGTCTTCGACGCCGCGGCAAGGCGCCGCCTGCGGCTGGACGGGCAAGGGCGTTGATGTTCGCCCGTTAGCTGCGTTGAGCAGACGTAATGCGGGCCTGCTGAATCTGGTCGAGCGCATATTGCGCAATCGCGGCGTTGGTCATGTTCGCGCCGGCACGAGTCAAGGACTCATACGCGCTGTCGCCCAACACTTCTCGAAGGTGAGCGATCGCGGCGGTCACCTCCGGAAAGGTGGCCAGCGCAAAGGCGGTGGCGGCGAATCCGATGATCGTCGCCGCTGCCTCGTACTGTCCGATTCGGTCGAAATGTGCAGCGAGGACGATCAGCGGGCTGACCATGTGGGCATAGCTGCCGCTGTCGTTGAAGTTGTTGATCGCACGCGTCAAAAAGTCGAGGGTTTCCGCCGGGGCGCCATGGGCGCCAGCAAGACCTGACAGATTCACCGCGATGTATGACTCGGTCATCTTGTTGCCGCTGTCCTGAGCGATTTTGAGGCCTCGGCGAAGTGCTTCGTATGCGGCCTGCGGTCGTCGGTCACGCAAGGCATAGCCGTAGGCAAGCAACGCGAAGCACTGGGCGCCGGGGTCAACGGCGGTCTCTGCGTCGGCCAGCACGTCGTCAGCGGCAGCCTGAGCCTCGTCGATCTTCCCGGCGGTCATCAAGGCCATCACAAAAGCGGCCCGGTTGTAGGTATTGAGGCCTTGCCCGCCGGCAAACCGCTTCCGGCACAACTCCAGCCACCGATCGGATAAGCCGACGGTGATATATGTGCCGCCCAGAGCGGTCGGTTCAAGGTCGTAGAGCATCCGATCGAACCCGCCTCCATCGATGATCGCGACTGCCGCATCGGCGTATCGAACGGCGTCCTCAATTCGTCCCGTCCGGTAACACTCGGCGGCAATCACGCACAACTGTCCCAGCCGCGGGTGCTCGACGGCTCGGGCTGCGTCGATGAGTTCCTCCGCCCACATGGAGGGCTCGTGCAGTTCAATAAAACCTCCGATGAATCCGGTGTAGACGGCGATGGCGGACGCGGTTCCGAGATCATGGTGATCAACGCTCCACCGAAAAGCGGCGCGTAGATTCGCCAGTTCGATATTGAGCCAGGTATAGGCCTCCCGCTGCCGAGGGCTGTCCCAGAGACCGAGTACATCGCTTTTACGTCCCGCGAAGTAGCGCGCGTGCGCGGCGTGGGCCGCATCGGCGTCACCAGAAGCTATCAGCCGCTCGTCGGCGAATTGGCGAATCGTCTCCGAGATCGAGAACCGTGTGCGCTCCGACGTGCGGTCGGCAACGACCAGCGATTTGCGTACCAATGCGTCTAGCAAGTCCAACGTGGTGAAATAGTCGCCGCAGCCACCCACCGCTGCTGCAGCTGCAAGCTCGAAACCACCAGCGAATACCGAACACTTTGCCAGCAACCCTTTTTCGGCGTCGGCGAGCAGGTCGTAAGACCACTGCACGGCATGGCGTAGCGTGTGATGGCGTTCCAGTCCGCGCCGCCGGCCCACTAGGAGCCGGAAGCGGTCATCGAGCCGATCCCGTACTTCCGTGACAGTCATCGACTGCAGACGCGAAGCGGCCAACTCGATCGCCAGCGGGATTCCGTCGAGGCGCTCGCAGATCTCCACAACGGCAGAGTCCGCCGGCACAACGCCCGGTGCCACAGCCATAGCCCGCTCGACAAACAGCGTTGCGGCGCTCGAGTCGACGCCTTCGCGCACGTCCAGCGATGGGACCGGCCAGAGGTGTTCGTCGCCTACTCGCAATCCTTCGCGGCTGGTGGCGATAATTTTCACGGTCGCCGACCGCGCGAGAATCGCGTCGACCATGTCGGCCGCGGCGTCGAGGACGTGCTCACAGTTGTCGAACACCAGCAGGCGCGAGCGGCCTTCCAATGCCGCCGCAGCGGTGTCGGCCAGGCTCATGCCAGGCTGTTGCGTGATTCCCAGCACCGCGGCGACGGCGTCGGGCACTGACACGGGATCGCCGACCGGGGCCAGTTCGATCACCCACACGCCGTCTGGGAAGTCGGGTGCCGACCGCTCGGCAACCTCCAGCGCCAGCCGCGTTTTCCCGACGCCACCGACGCCGATCAACGTCACCAGCCGATGCGCTTTCAGCGCCGCCGAGACATCGGCGAGTTCCGACTCGCGCCCGATGAAGCTGGTGGTCTGCGGCCGCAGGTTTCCTGGTGTGACGTCGACGGTTTTCAACGGCGAGAACTCGGTACGCAGGCCGGGCCCCCGGACCTGAAACAGATCAACGGGTTTGGCGAGGTCGCGCAGACGGTGCGGTCCCAGGTCAACGAGGTCGACGTCGCTGAGCAAACCCGCTGTAGCACCGTCGAGCAGGATCTGACCGCCGTGGCCCGCCGACATCACCCGCGCCGCGCGATTGAGTACAACCCCGAAGTAGTCCGCGCCATGCAACTCCGCCTCACCTGTCGCGATGCCCATCCGCACGGGCAATTCGAGAGCCAGCTGCGCGGCGTGCGCGGCGTCGACGGCACAACGTGGCGATGCGAACGCCGCACACACCCCATCGCCGGTGTGCTTGAAGAGCCAACCCGCGTGGCCTTCGATGACGTCGCGCAACACGTCGTCGTGAACAGCGAGCGCGGCGCGCATTGCCGGTGCGTCGCCTTCCCACCGACGTGTCGAACCCTCGATATCGGTGAACAGGAATGTCATTACGCCCGAGGGCGGGCCAAGCTCGGCGCCATCCATCGGAACACCCCCGCAATTGTCGGGCGAACTCATGGTAGATCGGCAGCTGGCACGGCGGAGCTATTTCACTGTCACACATTTGCCGGTTGCACCGTCTGATGGGTATGACACAGAAAACCCGCATCGAACCACTGCCGCCGAACAAGACGAGCCTGATTGTGCGCGCGATGTACCGGTACGCCAGACGCCGCTTCGGTGAAGTCCCCGAGCCGATCGCGGTGACCGCACAGCACCCGCGGCTCCTGGTTGCCAACGCCGTCCACGAGGCCATGCTTCAATCGGCGTCCCGAACGCTGCCCGCCAATGTCCGCGAGCTGGCGGTGTTCTGGACAGCCCGGACAGTGGGCTGCTCATGGTGCGTCGACTTCGGGTCGATGCTGCAGCGCCTCGACGGACTCGACATCGAACGCCTCCAGGACATCGAACGTTACCGATCTTCAGCACATTTCACCGACGACGAGCGCGCCGCCATCGAATATGCGAACGCGATGACCACCGATCCGCACACCGTCACCGACGAGCAGGTCGCCGATCTGCGGAACCGCTTCGGGGATGCCGGCGTGATCGAGCTGACCTATCAGGTGGGTGTGGAGAACATGCGCGCGCGAATGAATTCCGCGCTGGGCATCACCGAGCAGGGCTTCAACTCCGGCGAGGCGTGCCGGGTGCCATGGGCCGAGCAGACCGCAACGGAGAGCCGGTGAACTTGTCAGGGTTGGCGACATCCCAAAGCGCGCAGACCTTTCCGTCACGCACCGTTATCGCTGTGATTCGCGGCAGCATCGCCTGATGCTGGTCGTCACCCGACGATCCCGGGGTGTATGCGCCCAGTTCGCCGTTGACCAGTGCCAGCTGGCTCGCTGTGACGAAGGCGGGTCCGTAACGCTCAGCGAGCCCGAACAGAAAGCGCGCGACCTTGTCCGGCCCGTGGATGACGCGGGCGGCTGTCGGCGCCTTGCGGTTGGAATCGCCGGTGAACGTCACGTCCGGATGTAGCAGCGCAATCGTGGCGGCCATGTCACCGGAGGTGATGGCCGCCATCAGTTTTTCCACCACCTCGTCGTGCGAAGGATCAGGTTGCGGCGGCGGTTCGGCGCTGACTGCTCGGCGGGCTCGCGACGCGAGTTGGCGAGCGGCCGCCTCGGTTGTCCCCAGAACCTCAGCCACGTCGGAGAATGGCACGGCGAATCCGTCGTGGAGCACGAACGCGACCCGCTGATCCGGCGACAATCGTTCCAGCACCACCATCGCCGCGAACCGGGCATCTTCGTGCGCCACCACCACCGACAACGGATCGCTGGCGTCGAACCCGGTCACCACCGGTTCCGGTAACCACTGGCCCACATAGGTTTCCCGCCGGTGGGCAGCCGAGCGCAGCCGATCGAGTCCGAGTCGGCTCACCACCGTCGTCAACCACGCCCGCACATCGGCGATCTGGTGGCGATTGCCGGCGGCGTGCAACCGCAACCACGCGTCCTGCACGATGTCCTCGGCGTCCGCCACCGTGCCGGTCAGCCGGTAGGCCACCGACATGAGATGCGGCCGCAGCGCCTCGAATTCGCCGACCGGACTGACCTGCCGCGATGAGGCCATATCGCGAGCGTAACGGTAAGCGGTCGAAGAGTGGTGCTCGCCGCTATGGTGAGCGGGTGCACGTCTTGTCGGTCAACGTGGCCCGACCCCGCGTCAACCCCGATCCGCGGGCGCAGTCGAAGCTGACCGGTATCGACAAACAGCCCGTTTCCGAGGCCGTCCTGGTGCGAGCGCCCGGGCGCAGCCAGGGCGATGCCAGCGGACTGCTCGGCGACACCATCGGAAACACCCGGTGGCATGGCGGGCCCGACCAGGCGGTCTACGCGTACGCCCGGGAAGACCTCGACCGCTGGGAAACGCACCTCGATCGCAGTCTCGCCAACGGGATGTTCGGCGAAAATTTCACCACCGTCGGTGTCGACCTGACCCAGACCCGGATCGGTGAACAATGGCGCATCGGGAGCGGGACGCTCCTCCTGGAGGTTTCAGCGCCGCGCACGCCGTGTCGGACCTTCGCGTCGTTCCTTGACGTGCCGCGATGGATCAGGACCTTCACCGAGGCCGCAATGCCCGGTGCCTACTTTCGTGTCCTGTCCCCCGGCGAGGTCCGTGCCGGTGACGCCATCACGGTCGAATACCGCCCCCACCACGACGTGACGATCGGCCTGGCCTTCCGCGCCCGCATGACCGACCCGGCGCTGGCTCCCGCGCTGCTGCAAGCCGACGCGCTCTCCGCCGAGATGAAACGCTTTGCCCGACAACGTGCCACATGACCGACCACCTCTGGCTGCACTTCGCCAAGCACGGCCCCGGCATCACGGCGCCGGTCATCACCCGCGGCGACGGCGTGACAATCTTCGACGATGCCGGCAACAGCTATCTCGACGGCGTGTCGGGACTGTTCGTGGTGCAGGTTGGACACGGGCGGGCCGAACTGGCCGAGGCGGCCGCGCGGCAGGCCGGCACGCTGGCTTACTTTCCGCTGTGGGGCTACGCCACCCCACCGGCGATCGAACTGGCGAACCGGATCGCCGGCTATGCACCGGGTGACCTGAACCGGGTGTTCTTCACCAGCGGCGGCGGCGAGGCCGTCGAGTCGGCCTGGAAGCTGGCCAAGCAGTATTTCAAGCTGACCGGCAGACCCGGTAAATACAAGGTCATTTCACGCGCTGTCGCCTATCACGGCACCCCGCAGGGCGCGCTGGCGATCACCGGCCTGCCCGCATACAAGACGCCGTTCGAGCCGCTCACTCCCGGTGGCTTCCGGGTGCCCAACACGAATTTCTACCGGGCGCCCGAGCCGCTGCGATCCGACGTCAAGGCATTCGGGCAGTGGGCGGCCGACCGCATCGCCGAGGCGATCGAGTTCGAAGGACCCGACACCGTCGCCGCGGTGTTCCTGGAACCGGTGCAGAACGCGGGCGGCTCCATCCCGCCGCCCCCGGGATATTTCGAACGGGTGCGGGAGATCTGCGATCACTACGACGTGCTGCTGGTATCCGACGAGGTGATCTGCGCGTGGGGGCGGATCGGCTCGATGTTCGCCTGCTGTGATATCGGGGACGTTGGCTACCAGCCCGACATCATCACCTGCGCCAAAGGACTGACGTCGGGCTACTCCCCGCTCGGCGCGATGGTCGCCAGCGACCGGCTGTTCGAGCCCTTCGACGACGGCACCACGGTGTTCCCGCACGGCTACACCTTCGGCGGCCATCCGGTGTCGGCGGCGGTCGCGCTGGCCAACCTCGACATCTTCGAGCGTGAGGGCCTCAACGCCGCGGTCAAGCGACAGGCACCGGAGTTGCGCGCCACCCTGGAGCGGCTCTATGACGTGCCGATCGTCGGTGACGTCCGCGGTGAGGGCTACTTCTATTCGATCGAGCTGGTCAAGAATCAGGCGACCCGGGAGACCTTCACTCGCGACGAGGCCGCAAAGTTGTTGCCGCACATCTCGTCGTCGCTGTTCGCGGCCGGGCTGTACTGCCGCACCGATGACCGCGGCGACCCGGCCGTCGTCATCGCGCCGCCACTGATCAGTGGCCCGGCCGAGTTCGAGATCATCGAGACCACCCTGCGCAGCGT
>JAVHWH010000061.1:0-3017 GCA_032159915.1 Mycobacterium sp. | reverse complement strand
TGAGATAGGCCTGCAGCACATCGTCTTTGGACCACTCACCGGTCATCTTGGTGGCGATGACGAGTTCCTTGGCCTTACGGATCAAGCCGCCGACCCCGGCGCGCTGCGCGCCGACCAACGCGTTCTTGACGTACTGCTGGGTGATCGTCGACCCGCCCTGGGTGTCGCCACCAAACATGTTGTTCTTGAACGCCCGGGCGAACCCGGTGAACGAGAAGCCGGGGTTGGAGTAGAAGTTGCGGTCCTCAGCGGCGATCACCGCCTGACGGACGTGCACCGGCACCTGTTCGAGGTTCACGTCGACCCGGTTGCCTTCGGGTGGAACGATTTTCGCCAGCTCCGAGCCGTCGCTGGCCAAGATCGTCGAAACCTGGTTGGTGCGGATGTCACCGGGCCTGGGGATGTCGACGATCATGTACGCCATCGCGAAAGTGACGATCGGCAGCAGCAGGAGCACCACGGCGCCGACGAGCACCCCGCGACGGACCCACCTCCGGTTGATGTGGTTCAGCCACTCCCAGTCGAGGCGCTGGGCCCAGCCCGGCAGCGGTGGCTTGCGGTGCGGCGGTCCCTTCGGTGGTCCGCTCGGCGGCGGGCTGCCGGAGGGCTGACGGGTCCGCGGCGGCGTCTTGGCGTCCAATGCGGCCGAGGCCATCTCCAGCGGGTCTCGCTGCTCCGGCGAACGTGCCGCCGGCCGGCCGTCCAGCGCAGCCTTCACCGCGTCGACGGGGTCCTGGAAGCGATTCGGAATGTCGTCGGTGACCGGCGGCAGGATGGTGGTCAGCCGGTCGTCGGGTGGAATGGTGAACCTGGCCGAACCCTGCCGCGGCGGCTGCTTCGACCGGCCGTCGGCCCCTGACCTTCTCGGGTCGTCAGCGGCTGATCGGTCTTGCGGCCCTTTGTTATTCACTGGCCGTGCGGGCGCCGTCGCGCGCCGTCCGGTTGCTGCGCGACTTCCGCGGCGGACGGGCCGTGCGGGTCGCGCCGAGCACATACGACTTGACCAAGTGATTCCAACTGCAGGTTCGACATACCTCCACCACATGTACGGAGAACTCTTCGAACCGCGACGCTAGCAAGACCAACTCTTCGGCCGTCCGGGCAGACCCCGACACAGCGCCGAGGTGATCGCCGAAAACCCACGAGACCAGCGTCAACTGCTCTTTGCGGCAGATCGGGCACATCACCGAGCTGACCTTGCCGTGGTACTTGGCGGCCCGTAGCAGATACGGGTTGGCGTCGCACACCTCGGTAACACCGGTCCGGCCGGAGTAGACCTCAGCGAGCAGCGAGCGCCGCCGAAGCGCGTAGTCCACCACCTGTCGCTGCAATCGCACGATGACCAGAGTACGTCCGCGCGGCCGCGGCGGAGAGCTAGGTGGGTCGCGTTTCTGGCCTATGAAGCGCTGACCTCGCCGACACTGGGCAAGAAGGCCGAATGGTTCGGGATCGGGCCGACAACCGACGCGCGCACTGTCGTCCAGCCGACCCCTCGGTGACCGGTGGTTGAACGGGGCGAGAACACCAACTGCCGCCCGAAGTGGCGCCGAATATATCGGGCCGATACTATGTCCCGAGACTGTTTCGCGACATAACAGCGTTGCAATCAATCGGGCTAAGGAGGCGGCTCATGCTAGAGCTTGCCATCCTGGGACTCTTGCTCGAGTCACCCATGCACGGCTATGAGCTGCGCAAACGGTTGACCGGTCTGCTCGGGGCATTTCGGGCTTTCTCCTATGGCTCGCTTTACCCCGCGCTGCGGCGGATGCAAGCCGACGGAATGATCGCCGAGAACGCTGCCCCGGCCGGAACGCCGGTGCGCCGGGCCCGGCGCGTCTATGAATTGACCGAAGCGGGCCGGGTGCGTTTCACCGAGTTGGTGGCCGACACCGGCCCGTCGAACTACACCGACGACGGGTTCGGCGTGCACCTGGCTTTTTTCAACCGCACGCCGGCTGCGGCGCGGATGCGCATCCTGGAGGGCCGTCGCCGCCAGGTAGAAGAACGTCGCGAAGGTCTGCGTGAAGCAATAGCGCGGGCCACCAACTCACTGGACCGCTACACCCGGCAGCTACACCAGCTCGGGCTGGAATCCAGCGAGCGCGAAGTCAACTGGCTCAACGAGCTGATCGCGGCTGAACGCGTGGCGCAGAGCAGCGCTGAACAGGCTTAGAGCCGGGTACACCACCACATCCATTCACACGGATATCGAGTAGAGGAGAACGCCCAATGAGTGAGCAGAACGCGCCGCAGGCGTCCACCGAAGTACGAGTTGCCATCGTCGGCGTCGGGAACTGCGCGTCCTCACTGGTCCAGGGCGTTCAGTACTACTACGACGCCGACGAGAACAGCGCTGTGCCGGGTTTGATGCACGTGAAGTTCGGCCAGTACCACGTCCGCGACGTCAAGTTCGTCGCCGCCTTCGACGTGGATGCCAAGAAGGTCGGCTTCGACCTGTCCGAGGCGATCTTCGCGTCGGAGAACAACACCATCAAGATTTCGGACGTACCGCCGACCAACGTGACGGTGCAGCGCGGCCCGACCCTCGATGGCATCGGCAAGTACTACGCGGAAACGATCGAAATCTCCGACACCGAGGCCGTCGACGTGGTCAAGGCACTCAAGGACGCGAAGGTCGACGTCATGGTGTCCTACCTGCCGGTGGGTTCGGAGCAGGCCGACAAGTTCTACGCCCAGTGCGCGATCGACGCCGGCGTGGCGTTCGTCAACGCGTTGCCGGTGTTCATCGCCTCCGACCCGGTGTGGGCCAAGAAGTTCGCCGACGCCGGCGTGCCGATCGTCGGCGACGACATCAAGAGCCAGGTCGGTGCAACGATCACGCACCGGGTGATGGCCAAGCTGTTCGAGGACCGCGGTGTGCAGCTCGACCGCACCATGCAGCTCAACGTCGGCGGCAACATGGACTTCCTCAACATGCTCGAGCGTTCGCGGCTGGAGTCCAAGAAGATCTCCAAGACGCAGGCCGTCACCAGCAACCTGCAGCGCGAGTTCAAGAC
>JAVHWH010000057.1:0-22100 GCA_032159915.1 Mycobacterium sp. | reverse complement strand
GCGGACCTGATCAACGACAGCTGGGGCGGCTATGATCCCGCGATGCCCGAGGTAGCGGCCGAATTCGGCGCCGGCCTGGTGTGCTCGCACACCGGGGGTGCGCGGCCGCGTAGCCGGCCGTTTCGGGTCAGCTACGGCGTCAGCACCCGCGGTGTGGTCGACGACGTGATCGATGAAGTGACCACGGCGGCGGAGCGAGCGGTGGTTGCCGGGGTGGCACGGGATCGCGTGTTGATCGACCCGACCCACGACTTCGGTAAGAACACTTTCCACGGGTTGGCGCTGTTGCGGCACATGGAAGATCTCGTAAACACCGGGTGGCCGGTGTTGATGGCGTTGAGCAACAAAGATTTCGTCGGGGAGACTCTTGGGGTGGATCTGACCGAACGGCTGGAGGGCACCCTGGCCGCCACTGCGCTGGCAGCCTCGGCGGGTGCCCGGATGTTCCGGGTGCACGAAGTCGGGCCCACCCGACGGGTGTTGGAGATGGTGGCGTCGATTCACGGGCAACGTCCGCCGGCGCGCACGGTGAGAGGACTGGCATGACGGCATCCGAGCTGGTCGACCTCGCCGCTGAGGGAGCGCTGGCCGCCTCGCCCGGCGACGTCTGGCTGGCCGACCGTAGCTGGACCCGCCCGCGGTGGACGGTCGAGGAGCTGGAAGCGGCCAAGGCCGGGCGGACCATCTCGGTGGTACTTCCCGCCCTCAACGAGGAAGACACCGTCGAATCGGTGATCGAGAGCATCTCGCCGCTGCTCGGCGGGCTGGTCGACGAGCTGATCGTGCTCGACTCGGGATCCACCGACGACACCGAGATCCGGGCAATCGCCGCGGGTGCCCGCGTCGTCACCCGCGAGCAAGCGTTGCCCGAGATCGCGCCGCGGCCCGGCAAGGGTGAGGTGCTGTGGCGTTCGCTGGCGGCCACCAGCGGCGACTTCGTGGTGTTCGTCGACTCAGATCTGCTTCAGCCGCACCCGATGTTCGTGCCGCGGCTGCTCGGCCCGCTGCTCACCGAGGACGGTGTTCACCTGGTCAAGAGCTTCTACCGGCGGCCGCTGAACATCGGCGAGGCCCACGACGCCGGCGGCCGCGAAGGCGCCACTGGAGGCGGGCGGGTCACCGAGCTGGTGGCCAGGCCGCTGCTGGCCGCGCTGCGACCCGAGCTGGGCTGCGTGTTACAGCCGCTGGGCGGCGAATACGCGGCCACCCGTGAACTGCTGATGTCGGTGCCGTTCGCGCCCGGCTACGGCGTCGAGATCGGTCTACTGGTCGATACCTACGACCGGCTGGGCCTAGACGCGATCGCTCAGGTCAACCTCGGCGTGCGGGCGCACCGCAACCGGCCGCTGGCCGAGCTGGGGCCGATGAGCCGGCAGGTCGTCGCGACGCTGCTGTCGCGCTGCGGCATTCCGGACTCCGGTGTGGGACTGACCCAGTTCTTCGTCGACGGAGACGGGTACACCCCGCGCACCTCGACAGTGTCGCTGGCCGACCGGCCGCCGATGAACACCCTGGCGGCGGGCCGACCGCGCCACTGAGGGACCTGCACGGCGTCGTCAGTGCGGTAAGGCAATATCTGTGCCGTGGCGTTGGTGTTGTTGTACGTGGTGGTCTTGGTCCTGATAGCGATCGTGCTGTTCGGGGTCGCCAGCCTGCTGTTCGGCCGCGGTGAGGCGCTGCCGCCACTGCCCCGGGGAACCACCCCGACGGTGTTGCCGGCCTCAGGTGTGACGCGCGGGGACGTCGAGGCGGTCAAGTTCACCCAGACGCTTCGCGGATACAAGACCAGCGAGGTGGACTGGGTGCTGGATCGGCTCGGTCAGGAGCTCGACCTGCTGCGCGGCCAGCTCTCGTCGGTGCACGCCGCGGCTGCCGCCGACGCTTCGGCGGCCGACCAGAGCGTCGATGCCGAGGACCAGCAGGAGCCCAGTTGAGCGTGCTCAACGACGGCCTGGTCCGCTGCGACTGGGCGCTGGGCAGACCCGGCAGTGCCGACTTCCAGCTCTACCGCGACTATCACGACAACGAGTGGGGCCAGCCGCTGCGCGGGCAGGTGCCGCTGTTCGAGCGGATGAGCCTGGAGGCCTTCCAGAGCGGGCTGTCGTGGCTGATCATCCTGCGGAAACGGGAGAACTTCCGGCAGGCTTTCGCCGGGTTCGATCCGGTGAAGGTAGCTCGCTTCACCGACGCCGACGTGGCCCGGCTGATGGCCGACGAGGGCATCGTCCGCAACCGGGCCAAAATCGAGGCGACCATCGCCAACGCGCGGGTGGTCGCCGAGGGCCCGATCGACCTGTCGGAGTTGTTGTGGTCGTTCGCACCGGAGCATCGGCCGCGTCCGATGACCCTGGCCGACGTCCCGGCCACGACGCCGGAATCCACCGCCATGGCACGCGAGTTGAAGCGTCTCGGGTTCCGTTTCGTGGGCCCCACGACCGCCTACGCACTGATGCAGGCGACCGGGATGGTCGACGACCACCTGCAGGCGTGCTGGGTGCCTTCCACCGGCACGTGAAACGCCGAGCCGGAGGTCATGTCGAGCTGGCCGCACCGATAGGGAACAATGGGGGGGTGAATGTGCAGTTGACGGGCCAGCTCGAATCTGGAGGGAGCGCTCGATGGCGGCGATGAAGCCCCGGACCGGTGACGGTCCACTGGAAGCGACGAAGGAGGGGCGCGGCATCGTGATGCGGGTACCGCTGGAGGGCGGTGGCCGACTTGTCGTCGAGCTGACCCCCGACGAAGCCGCTGCACTGGGCGACGAGCTCAAAGGCGTTACCAGCTGAATCCCGCCGTATCACCCGCCCGCTACACCCGGCGTCACGCGCACACTTTCTGGTAGATCTCCAACGTCTGCTGGGCGATCTGCGCCCAGGAGAATTCTGCGATGCAGCGTTGCCGTCCCGCCCGGCCGTAGCGCTTTGCCCGCTCTGGATCGGCGACCAGCGCGTTGACCGCCCGGGCGATTCTCCTCTGGTATCCCGTGGCATCGTCGGCGTCGTAATGCACCAGCGAACCGGTCACCCCATCGTCGACCACCTCGGGTATGCCACCCACGTCGGAGGCGACGACCGCAGTGCCGCAGGCCATCGCTTCGAGGTTGACGATACCCAGCGGCTCGTACACCGATGGGCATACGAAAACCGTTGCAGCCGAGAGTATTTCGCGAATCTTACCGATCGGCAACATCTCTCGGACCCAGAACACGCCGGTGCGTGAACCGGCGAGGTCGGCGACTCCGGCGCTCACTTCGGCGGCGATCTCCGGGGTGTCGGGCGCCCCGGCGCACAGCACCAATTGCACGTCGGGGTCGAAGTCGTGGGCGGCTGCCAGCAAATGCGAGACACCCTTCTGGCGGGTGATCCGGCCGACGAAGGCGACGATGGGCCGGCTGGGGTCGACGCCGAGGTCGTCGAGCACCGACTCGCCCTGCACCGGCTCGGCCGGATACCAGACCTCAGTGTCGATCCCGTTGCGCACGACGTGGACTCGGCCGGGATCGACGGTCGGGTAGACCCGCAGCACATCGTCACGCATGCCCGAGCTGACCGCGATCACCGCGTCTGCGGCGTTGATCGCGGTCTGCTCCACCCACGACGAGATTCGGTAGCCACCGCCGAGCTGCTCTGCCTTCCACGGCCGCAACGGTTCCAGCGAATGCGCGGTCAGCACGTGCGGCAGCCCATGCAGCAACGACGCCAGATGCCCGGCCATCCCGGCGTACCAGGTGTGGCTGTGTACCACGGTGGCTTCCGTTGCAGCGCCGGCCATCACAAGATCTGACGACAAGGTGGACAGGGCCGGGTTGGCGCCGCGCAGTTGAGTGTCCGGTTGATAGGCGAATGCGTCGGGCCGCGGCGCGCCCATGCAGTGCACGTCAACCTGGCACAGGTTGCGCAGTTGCGCGACGAGCTCCGTTACATGCACTCCGGCACCGCCGTAGACCTCCGGCGGATACTCCCGGGTCATCATCGCCACGCGCATACTCGGCACCGTAGTAGTCGGCTGTGAAGCCCGCAGGGGCCGACCCCTCACGGCCGTCGAGAGGTGTCTCGTCGAGCGGGATCCGAAATTAATGGTGCACAGTCCCTCCGGGTGGGTACCCAACCGAGCTGGCGGGGGTTTGTCTGGCAGGGGTTCGCAGCGGCCGTTAGGTTTGATGCATGAGGGAAGCACCGCACGTGCTGGGCATTGTCCTGGCCGGAGGTGAGGGCAAGCGGCTGTACCCATTGACCGCCGACCGCGCCAAGCCCGCCGTTCCCTTCGGCGGCGCCTATCGGCTCATCGACTTCGTGCTGTCCAATCTCGTCAACGCCCGCTATCTGCGGATCTGCGTTCTCACCCAGTACAAGTCGCATTCACTGGACCGGCACATCTCGCAGAACTGGCGGTTGTCCGGTCTTGCGGGTGAGTACATCACCCCGGTGCCCGCCCAACAGCGGCTCGGCCCGCGCTGGTACACCGGCTCGGCGGACGCGATCTACCAATCGCTCAACCTGATTTATGACGAGGACCCGGATTACATCGTGGTTTTCGGTGCCGACCACGTCTACCGGATGGACCCCGAGCAGATGCTCCGCTTCCACGTCGAAAGCGGCGCCGGCGCCACGGTGGCCGGGATCCGGGTGCCTCGCGCGGAGGCGAGTGCGTTCGGGTGCATCGACGCCGACGAGTCCGGCCGGATCCGCGGTTTCATGGAGAAGCCGGTCGACCCGCCGGGTACGCCCGACGATCCGGAAGCCACCTTCGTGTCGATGGGCAACTACATCTTCACCACCAAGGTGCTGATCGACGCCATCCGTGCCGACGCCGACGACGACGATTCCGACCACGACATGGGCGGCGACATCATCCCGCGGCTGGTGTCCGACGCACGGGCCGCGGTGTACGACTTCAAGGACAATGACGTGCCCGGCGCCACCGACCGCGACCGCGGCTATTGGCGTGACGTCGGGACGTTGGACGCGTTCTACGACGCCCACATGGATCTGGTCTCGGTGCATCCGGTGTTCAACCTCTACAACAGGCGCTGGCCGATTCTCGGTGCGTCGGAGAACCTGGCGCCGGCCAAGTTCGTCAACGGCGGCTCGGCGCAGGAGTCGGTGGTAGGGGCGGGCAGCATCATCTCCGCTGCGTCGGTGCGCAACTCGGTGCTGTCGTCGAATGTTGTCATTGACGACGGCGCGATCGTGGAGGGCAGCGTCATCATGCCGGGTGCGCGGGTCGGCCGCGGCGCGGTGGTCCGCCACGCGATTCTGGACAAGAACGTCGTGATCGGGCCCGGTGAGATGGTCGGGGTGGACCTCGAAAAGGACCGCGAGCGCTTCGCGATCAGCGCCGGTGGCGTCGTCGCCGTGGGCAAGGGCATCTGGATCTAGCGGTCAGCGCGTGCGACGCGGTCACCAGATGTATGGCAGTAACCGGTAATGCACCTGCTCGGTGTATTCGCGGTAGCCGCTGAGTTCGCGGGTCAGCAACTCTTCCTCGTCGCGAATGCGCAGCACGAGCACGAGGATGCCGGGGACCAGCAGCAACAAGCCCCAGTACGAGCCGAGCGCCAGCGGGACTCCGAGCATCAGCACGATGTTTCCGGTGTACATCGGATGGCGCACCACCCCGTAGAGTCCGGTGGAGACCAGCTGCTGACCCGCTTCGACCGTGACAGTGGCTGCGGCGTAACCGTTTTGGATGACCACCAGCATCGCCAGGCCGAGTCCGGCCGCGACCAGCACATCGCCGACCACCGACACCGGCGCCGGTACCTGTGAGGATCCGAAGCGATGGTCGAGGGCGCTGCCGATGAAGGTGGCCGGAAATGCAATGAACACGACGGTGATGAGGATGCGCTGCAGCGGCCGGGTTTCGGCGGCCGGCCCAACGCGCATCCGCCGCTCGAGCGCGGCCGGGTTGGTGCGGATCAGGTACCCGGTGGGGATCCCGGCGGCCAGTGCGAACACCCCGAGGAACGCCCAGCCCTGCCAGTAGTGGATCGTCCCGGCCGGCAGGAACAGCATCAACGCGAACGCAACCTGGCCGAGCACGGCCGAGAGCACGCCCTTGGCAGCTGTACTCCTGGCCGGCCCAGCCATCACGACTGCACGTCCCGGCGGCCGAAGCCCGCCATTCCCAGCGTGATCAGCACCGCATCGACGGTCAGCAGCGCGAGCAGTGGCACTGGCGTGAAGCTGTCGCGAGTGACCAGCGGGACGTGGGCGAACGGCTCGCTGTCCAGCACCCACTGCGGAAAGCCGGACAGTTCCCCGATCAGATACAGCGCGACGAATCCGACCAGCACCCCCCACGCCACCGGGCTGAAACGCGGTGCCAACCCGAACAACGCGACGGCAACTGCGGGAGGTAACCACACCGCGGGAAGTTGGACCAGCGCAGTGCCCACGACCATCAGCAGCTTGCCGCCGACGTCGTGCGCGGCGATCCCGTAGGTCAGCCCGGCGGCGATCCCGGCGATCGCGATGGCCAATGCCGAACCCGCCAAGGCGAGCACGAGATGACTTGCCACCCAGCGGCTTCGGCTCACCGATCCGCTCAACAGCGTCTCGGCTCGCTGGCCGGCCTCTTCCTGGTGTAGCCGCAGCACCATCGAGATTGCGAGTGCGGCGGCCACCATGGCGAGCATGCAGAACGCGGCGGCGAGGAACGCCTGCTCCACGACCTGGGTGCCACCCATTCGGACCACGATGTCGCGCGCGGTGTCGCCACCGAGTTCATCGCCGATGCCGTGCACAATGCTGCCGATCAGCAACCCGTACAGGCCCAACCCGACGGTCCACAGCACCAGAGCACCCCGGTCCAACCGCCACGCCAGCCCGAAGGCGTTGCGTAGCGACCGCGTCGCGCCGGCGGGCCCGAGCCGTTCGGCGATCAATCCGGCGCCGACGTCGCGGCCGGCCAGCAGCCGGTAGGCCAGCGCGGTGAGCAACGCCGTCGCCGCCAGATGCAGCAACAACACCCACCAGCGGTCACCTGCGTACGGACGGACCTGCAGCGACCAGCCCAGCGGCGAAAGCCACGACAAGGCGGCCCACCCGGCGTCGCCGGCGGCGCGCAGCGTGAACGCGGTGGCGAGCACGGCGAATGCGGCCCCCCGGGCGAACCGGGAGCTGGCCGAAAGCTGAGCTGCCACTGCGGCAACCGCGGTGAACACCAGGCCGGAGCAGGCCAGCGCCGCACCGAATGCCAGCGATCCGTGCGGTGCGACGCCGGTGCTCAGCAGACCGGCCGCGCCCAGCGCACCGGTGAGCAGTGCGGCCCCGGACGACAACGCCCACGCCGCGGTCAGGCTGGCGTAGCGGCCGACCGCGGTCGAGTCGACCAGTTCGGCTCGGCCGGTTTCCTCGTCGGCCCGGGTGTGACGGATAACGGTGAGGATGACCGCCACACCGATCAGCAGATGGAGCATGCCGGCTTTCCAGACGCCGGTCGCGCCGAGGCTGTCGTTGTAGATGTTTCCGTACAGCGCCCGCTGCGCGGGACTGGCCATGATGCCTGCGGCGAAGCCGGCGCGCGCCGGCTGGTCCGGGTAGACCTTCTCGATGCCGCCGATGTAGACGACTGCCAGCGGCGTCGAGAGCAGTAACACCCAGAGCGGCAACACAATCCGGTCACGCCGCAGGTAGAGCCGAAGCATACTGAGTGTTCCGGTGAAGGCGCTGCGATATGCCGGCGCCTCGTGCGCCCCCGGGCGTTCCAGCACTGTGGCCGTGCTCACGAGCTGGCCAGTTCGCGCTGACCGTCGGCGCCGTAGTGCCGCAGGAACAGCTCCTCCAGGGTGGGCGGCTGGCTGACCAGGCTCCGAACGCCGGTGTCACCGAGGACCCGGATGAGTTCGCCGAGGCCTTCGCTGTCGACGTGGGCGTGCAGCGTCGTCCCCTGGTAGCTGACGTCCTCGACGCCACGGATACGGGTGAGATCACCCGGGTCGCTCAGCAAATCGGCGGTGATCGAGGTGCGGCTGAGGTGCCGCATCGACTCCAATGACCCACTTTCGACGGTCTTGCCGGCGCGGATGATCGTCACCCGCTCACACAGCCGCTCGGTTTCGGCGAGGATGTGACTGGACAACAGGACGGTGGCGCCGCGATCGCGGGCGTCGGTAACGCACTGCTGAAAGACCTTCTCCATCAACGGGTCCAGGCCACTGCTCGGCTCGTCGAGGAGCAGCAACCGGGCCCGCGACGAGAAAGCGGAGATCAGCGAGACCTTCTGCCGGTTGCCTTTGGAGTAGGTGCGCGCTTTCTTGTGCGGGTCGAGTTCGAAGCGGTCGATCAGCTCGGCGCGTCGGGTCTCATCGATGCCGCCGCGCATGCGGGCCAGCAGGTCGATGGTCTCGCCGCCGGTCAGGTTCGGCCAGAGTGTGACATCGCCCGGCACATAGGCGATCTGGCGGTGCAGGGCCACCGCATCGGTCCAGGGGTCGCCGCCCAGCAGGCGCACGGTTCCGCTGTCGGCTTTCACCACGCCCAGCAGGATCCGGATCGTCGTCGACTTCCCGGCACCGTTGGGTCCGAGGAAACCGTGCACCTCGCCCTCGCGAACCGTCAGATCGAGGCCATCGAGCGCTCGGGCCTTACCGAAAGCCTTGGCCAAATGGTGGATCTCAATCGCCTGCATCTGAGTCTCCTTTCTCGTCGGCCTGAGCCAAAAAGGCGTCGTACATGTGGCCGTCGGTCATCAGGCCGTTGGTGTACAGCTCGAGCGCGGGCAGCACCATGTCGTTGGCGTAGTCGCGCAACACTGTCCGCAGATCCGTTGGGGTCTCGTGCATCTGGATGTACAGCAGGAACCCGCCGCCGCCGGTGATCGCCAGATACCTCGCCCGGGCTTTGGGGTCCCGGCTGGGCTTAAGGATGCCGTTACGCACACCCTCGTCCAGGTAGCTCTCGGCGTTGCCGATCATGGTGTGCCACAGCGTCCTGGCCAATTCGCCACCGGACTGCATGCTGCGCACCAGGTACGCCATCATCGGCGCATACTCCTCGATCTCGGCCATCGCGGCGAACCAGGTCGCCGGGTCGCTGGACTGCATCGCCTCGGATTTGCTGTTGCGGATCTCTTCGGCGACGTAGGCGTCACAGGCTCGACGCAACCCGTCCTTCGATCCGAAATGGTGAATGACGAGCGCCGCGCTCACACCGGCCGCTTCGGCGATCGAACGCAGCCCCACCCCGAAGCCTTGATCGCCGAACCGCAAGATTGCCGCGTCCCGGATCCGCGCGAGGGCGGTGAGATCGTCGGCTGAACGCATGTTCAACACACTAAACAGGCGTTCAGTGCGGCGTCAAGGGTGTCAGCCGTCAGATATCGGCAGAGCTGAAACGGGTGAAGCGGCGGTCAATCCCGGACGGCGGCCAACAAGCCGTCGCCGAGCGGCACCAGCGCCGGGGTGAGCTGCTCGTTTTCGGCGATCAGCCGCGCGGCCTCCCGCACCGCCGCCACCTCGGCGTCGTGCGCCGCCGGGTCGCCTGCCCGCCCGCCCGCGGCCGCGCCGTGCAGCACGATCACGCCGCCGGAGCGCAGCAGCCGGACCCCTTCAACCACGTATTCCGGCTGGTCGAGGGGGTCGGCGTCGACGAACACCAGGTCATAGGAGTCGTCGGCCAGCCGGGTCAGCACGTCTTGGGCCCGGCCGCTGATCAGCCGGGTCCGCGACGGGCCGATGCCCGCGTCGGAGAACGCCTCCTTGGCGATTCGCTGGTGCTCGGGCTCGATGTCGATGGTGGTCAGTACGCCGTCGTCGCTCATCCCGGACAGCAACCACAGGCTGCTGACGCCGGCGCCGGTGCCCACCTCGACGACGGTTTTTCCACCGCTCAGTTTGGTCAGCAGACTGAGCAGGGCGCCGACCGCCGGTGTGACCGAGCCGGCACCGATGTCGGCGGCGCGCTCGCGGGCAGCCAGTAGCACCGCGTCTTCGGAGATCGATCCCTCGGCATGCGCCGAGAGCGACTCGGCCCGACTCGTCCCTGGGGTGCGGTCGGTCGGGGCCATGGCGTGAGCGTATGTCCAACCCCGGCCACGTGCCGTCAGGCGCGCCCCGCGACACGCTCAACGAATCGGTGTGATCAAAACGTAATATGAGCTATAAGGCCAGCCCAACGGTGGTTTCTGGGCCGTTCTCAGTGAAAGCTCAGTGCGGTCATACACCGCGCACACGCCGATAGACGACGGTATCTCTCATGGAGCGTGGAGGCCGCTGGTCCGGGAATACATCGCGCTATCTTCGCGTTGCTCGCGGTGATGTATTGCCGAGCATCAACGGCAGCCCGAACCCGGAGGATCCCAACATCACCACTTTGATGAGCCCGTCCAGCATGTCGCACCCTGAGCAGTACCGCGACGCTGACTGGGTCGAGCCCGCGGACGAACCGTACGGCACCGCGGTTTTCGACGCGACCGGCGACAAGGCGGCCATGCCGTCTTGGGATGAGCTGGTTCGCCAGCACGCCGACCGGGTGTACCGCCTGGCCTACCGGCTGTCCGGCAGCCAGCACGACGCCGAGGACCTGACCCAGGAAACGTTCATCCGGGTGTTCCGGTCGGTGCAGAACTACCAGCCGGGCACCTTCGAAGGCTGGCTGCACCGCATCACCACCAACTTGTTCCTGGACATGGTGCGCCGTCGCGCCCGGGTCCGGATGGAAGCGCTGCCCGAGGACTACGACCGGGTGCCGGCCGACGAGCCCAACCCCGAAGAGATCTACCACGACGCCCACCTGGGCCCTGACCTGCAGGCGGCGCTCGATTCACTGCCGCCGGAATTTCGTGCCGCGGTTGTCTTGTGTGACATCGAAGGTCTGTCCTACGAGGAGATCGGCGCCACGCTGGGCGTCAAGCTGGGAACTGTCCGCAGCCGGATCCACCGCGGGCGCCAGGCATTGCGGGACTATCTGGCGGCGCATTCTGACGACGCCGTGGGCGCCGAGGGCCGCACAGGCTGACGAGACACGCAGCCTGATCGGCTGTTCGTCGATGTTCGGTATTGGTCGGCGCGCTACATTCGAGGTAGTGCCGCGTGAGGTTATGCCGCGCGAGATCGTCTCGAGAAGGCGCGACGCGATACCGAGAGGAGCTGGTGATGGTCGAGCGGGGACATGTGTTCCGCCGAGCCTTCTCCTGGCTTCCTGCCCAGTTCGCCTCGCAAAGTGACGCGCCGGTGGGCGCTCCGCGGCAATTCGGGTCCACCGAGCACCTGTCGATCGAGGCCATCTCGGCCTTTGTCGACGGCGAGCTGCGGATGAACGCGCATCTGCGCGCCGCGCACCACATCTCTCTGTGCCCGGAGTGCGCCGCCGAAGTAGACGGCCACCGTCGGGCCCGCGCCGCGCTGCGCGACTCACAGCCGATCCGGGTCCCCAGCACGCTGCTGGGGTTGCTTTCGCAGATACCGCACTGCCCGCCCGAAGACGATGCGGAGACCCATCAGGGTGGCCAGGGCCGACCGTCGATGATGCGCGATAGATTCGCCGACGGCAGCAAGCGAGATCGACCAGAGCCTCGGTAGGGTGGTTACCAGTTTCGCCAAGCCGGTGCGCGGTGCCGTGCTCGAGTCCATAGCGCTTGTTTGCTCAGCGCTCGGAAGAGGATGACGTGAGCCCCAATCAAGACAACAACGGCGCCCCTCGGCTGGCGCCGCGCCCCGTGTCCCGGCCGCCGGTCGACCCCGCATCGCGTCAGGCCTTCAGCCGTCCCGACGGTGTGCAGGGCTCGTTCGTCGCCGAGCGGGTCCGGCCGTCGAAGTTCCGCGAGTCCGGCGAGTTCACCCCGCACACCGAACCAGCCGACCCGGTTCTGACCGAGGCCTTCGGTCGCCCGTTCCCGGGGGCCGATTCCCTGCAGCGCCACCCGGCCGACGCGGGTGCGCTCGATGACGGCAAAGCCAAGGACGAACTCGAGGATCCCGAAGACCCATGGCGTGACCCGGGTGCTGCCGCCGCTCTGGGTGAGCCGGCGGTGCCGCGCTCCGGTGCCGAGGGGCCCGGCGTCGCGCACGACCGGCTCGGTGTACGCGACGTGCTGTTCGGCGGACGGGTGTCCTACCCGGCGCTGGTTGTGCTCGGCGTGCTGGCGTTGCTGATCGGACTGGTCGGTGGGGTGGTCGGACGTAAGACCGCCGAGGTCGTCGAGGCGTTCACCACCTCGAAGGTGACCTTGTCGACCAACAACAACAGCGAAGCTCCGGCTGGCCGGTTCGCCAAAGTCGCTGCGGCCGTAGCCGATTCGGTGGTCACGATTCAGTCGGTCAGCGACCAAGAGGGCATGCAGGGATCGGGATTCGTGGTCGACGGCCGCGGTTACATCGTCACCAACAACCACGTGATCTCCGAAGCGGCCAACAACCCGAGCCAATTCAAGACCACCGTGGTGTTCAACGACGGCAAGGAAGTACCCGCCCACCTGGTCGGCCGCGACCCCAAGACCGACTTGGCCGTGCTCAAGGTCGACAACGTCAACAACCTCACGGTCGCCAAGCTCGGTGACTCCGACAAGGTTCGCGTCGGTGACGAAGTCCTGGCCGCCGGCGCACCGCTGGGCCTGCGGAGCACCGTGACGCACGGCATCATCAGCGCCCTGCACCGCCCCATCCCGTTGTCCGGCGAGGGTTCTGACACCGACACCGTGATCGACGGCGTTCAGACCGACGCATCGATCAACCACGGAAACTCCGGCGGACCGCTGATCGACATGAACTCTCAGGTCATCGGCATCAACACGGCCGGTAAGTCGTTGTCCGACAGCGCCAGCGGGCTCGGGTTCGCGATCCCGGTCAACGAAGCCAAAGTCGTCTCGCAGACCTTGATCAAGGACGGCAAGATCGTGCACCCGACGCTGGGCCTGACCGCCCGGTCGGTGAGCAACGCGGTCGCCCAGGGCGCACAGGTCGCCAACGTCAAGGCCGGCGGCCCCGCGGAGAAGGGCGGGGTGCTGGAAAACGATGTGGTGGTCAAGGTCGGTAACCGCGGTGTGGCCGATGCCGACGAGTTCGTGGTCGCCGTGCGGCAGTTGACCGTTGGGCAGCCCGCCCCGATCGAAGTGGTCCGCGACGGTCGACACGTCACCCTCACCGTGACGCCGGGGCCGGACGGCGGCTAATGTTCGCCAACGTCGGCTGGGGCGAGATCCTCGTCCTGATCGTGGTGGGCCTGGTGGTCCTGGGTCCCGAGCGACTGCCCGGCGCAATCCGGTGGACATCGTCGGCACTGCGGCAGGCCCGCGACTACCTCAGCGGGATGACGACCCAGTTGCGCGAGGACATCGGCCCCGGCTTCGACGACCTGCGCGAGCCGCTGTCCGAATTGCAGAAGTTACGCAGTATGACGCCGCGGGCGGCGCTGACCAAGCATCTTTTCGACGGCGACGACTCGCTGTTCACCAGCTTCGACCAGCCGGTCCGCAGTGCGCCGGAATCGCCTGCGGTGCAACCTATTACGTCACACACGGCGCAACAGCCGGTGGCCGGCCCAGCGCCGTTCGACACCGACGCCACCTGAGCTCAGTGCCGGGTGGTGTCCAATCCCAGTGACATGCCGGCCAATCCACGACGTCGCGCCGAAAGCGCGTCCGCGACCTTGCTCAGCTCCTTGCCGACGGCCGAGTCGGGGGCGCTGAGCACCGCGGGAACCCCGGCGTCGCCGGCGGCGACCAGCGCAGGATCGAGCGGAATCTGCCCGAGCAGCGGCACGTCGACGCCCATCGTCCGGGTCAGCCGCTCGGCGACCTGTGCGCCGCCGCCCTCGCCGAACACGTGCATCGTCGAGCCGTCCGGCAGGGAAAGCCCGGACATGTTCTCCACCACGCCGACGACGCGCTGTTTGGTCTGCAGCGCGATGCTGCCGGCGCGTTCGGCGACCTCGGCGGCCGCCAATTGCGGCGTTGTCACCACGATGATCTCGGCGTTCGGGATCAGCTGAGCGACCGAGATCGCGATGTCGCCGGTGCCCGGCGGCAGGTCGAGCAGCAGCACGTCCAGATCGCCCCAGTAGACGTCGGCCAGGAACTGTTGCAGCGCCCGGTGCAGCATCGGGCCCCGCCACACCACCGGGGTGTTCGCCTGAGTGAACTGGGCGATCGAGATGACTTTCACCTCGTGGGCGATCGGCGGCAGGATCATCGACTCCACCTGGGTGGGCCGGTCGGTGGTGCCCATCATGCGCGGGATCGAGTGGCCGTGGATGTCGGCGTCGAGGAGCCCGACCGATATCCCGCGCGCGGCCATGGCCGCGGCCAGGTTGACCGTGACCGTCGACTTGCCAACGCCGCCTTTGCCCGAAGCGATGGCGTAAACCCGGGTCAAGGACCCCGGCTGGGCGAACGGGATGACCGGCTCGCGGGAATCGCCGCGCAACTGCTTACGCAGTTCGGTGCGCTGTTCGTCGTTCATCACGTCCAGGCTGACCCGAATCGCTCCGGTGCCCGGCACGTCGGCCACGGCTTGGCGTACCCGGTCGCTGATTTCGGTCTTCTTCGGGCATGCGGCGGTGGTCAGGTAGATCTCGACATGCACATCACCGCCGGGGCTCAACTCGATACCTTTGACCATCCCGAGCTCGGTGATGGGGCGGCGGAGCTCGGGATCGATCACTTTGGCCAGTGCGGCGCGAATGTGTGCAGTCGGATCGGACATCAGGGGTAAGTCTAGTGCGGCGACGATGCGGCCCGGAACGGGCGGCTGAGGAGCTGGACCGTGGATCTAGTGCGGGTAGCGCGGCGTGCTGAAACAGCCGGTCAGGCCGGCGGACCTGGAGGTGCCCCGACCGGCGGCACGGGGGCCGCGGCCGGCGGCGGCGCAACCGGCGGCGCTGCGGCAGGGGGCGAGAACGGCGCGAACGGTGGCGGAGCAACCGGCGCAGCGGCCGGCGGGGCGAACGGCGCGAACGGTGACGCGGGCGTCATGCCCGCCTGAGCGGATGACGGCGCCGCGTTGGCTGGTGGCGCGTTGGCCGCCTGGCCGGCCGGGCCTGGAGTTTGCTGGCCGATGCAGATCACCGTGCACGACGGGCCGTAGGCGGACGGTCCCTGCGCCGACCACTGCTGGCCGTTGCCGGGGTTGCCACTGAGGTCGATCAACGGCACCCGGGCCAGCGGGTCGGTGGCCGACAACCCGTGCATGTTCAGTGGCAGGTTCGGTCCGAGTCCTTCGGCGGCGTTCTCGAGGTGGGTATCGGCCAGCGGCGGCGCCGGCCCGGTCAGCGGCGGCAGGTCGACCGGAACCACACCGGTCGCGTACGCCGCAGCCCAGCCCAGCACGTTCTGGGCATACGGCATCGAGTTGTTGTAGCGCAGGATCGACGACAACACCTGCGACTGGTCGCGCAGGTTGAGCCCGCCGCTGCACAGGTAGCGGGCGGCGGCGAGCGTGGAGTCGTAGAGGTTCTGCGGGTCGGCCGCGCCGTCGCCGTCGCCGTCGGAGGCGTAGTGCGCCCAGGTACCCGGCAAGAATTGCATCGGCCCCATCGCGCGGGCGTAGCTCACGCGCCCGGCTGTGCTGTTCTGTACGACCACCTCGTTGCCGGGCAGCGTCCCGTCCAGCGACGGTCCGTAGATCGGCCGGACGGCGGTGCCGCGCGCATCGGTCGCGCCGCCGTTGGCATGGCCCGACTCGATGCGCCCGATTCCGGCGAGCAGGTTCCAGCTGATGCCGCAGCCCGGCTCCGAGGCGGCCATCATCCGTTCGGCGTTGCGGTAGGCGGTCAACGCCATCGACGGGATGCCCAGCGTGCCCGGGGTGCTGACGACCAGGGTCGGCGGGGGCGCCGATGCGGCGCCTTCAGCGATGTGGAAACCGATCTTCGGACGCTCGACGGCGACGACCAGCGGGCCGGTCGGGTCGGTGGAGGCCCGCGCGACAGCGGCGACCGGGGTGATCGCGGCCTCGCGCACCGCCGACTTCGTCAAAGCAAAAGCCGGTGCACCGGCGCCGTCGACGCTGGCATAAATCAGGCAGGCGATCATCGCCACACCCAACGCCGGCGACTTGGCGCCGCGGGCCAGCGTTTGCTGCGTGGCCGTCGTGGCGGAGTGGGCGGCCGCCGCGACGGCGTCGTAGCCCTCCATCACGAGGTCGTAGGCGTACAGAATTCTCAAAACGTCTGCCGCCCGGAACGCCGCGTCGCCGACCCTCGAGGCCCCGTTGGTTACGGCTGCCGGAAGTTTGGGAGCTTTCGGCATGCGAAGAACCGGCTGCCGCATGTGTGCAAAGGCCTGACGTACGCCTTTGCCTCCCCCTACCCGCACTCGACCTGCCTAGTTCTTCAGCGTTGTCGACCCGCCAAGACGCGGTGGGCGACGTGAACTAGGTCACCATACATAACACCGGTGGCCTCAGTGACAACAATGGGCGCACTCATTGCCTGTGAAACCGCCGCGTTCCCGCGGCCGTGTCAATGCGGGGAAGCGGCGTGCTGATCCACCCCGTCGTCGCTGCCCGGCCGCGCGCCGGAGGGCCGGTCTCGCAGGAGATCACGCAGATCTTCCAGCTCGCGGCGCAGCGACTCCCGGGTCTTTGCGACGTCGCCCATCGCCAGCCGCAGGGAGGCGAGTTCGCGGGCGAGATATTCGGTGTCGGCTTTGGTTTCCTCGGCGCGACGCCGGTCCTGCTCGAGAGTGACGCGGTCGCGGTTTTCCTGGCGGTTCTGGGCCAGCAGGATCAGCGGGGCCGCGTAGGCGGCCTGGGTCGAGAACGCCAGGTTGAGCAGGATGAACGGGTAGGGGTCCCAGCGGAGGCTGACCGCAAAGACGTTCAACACGATCCAGACGATCACCACCATGGTCTGGATCAGCAGGTAGGTGCCGGTGCCGAAGAAGCGGGCGAACGACTCGGTGAGTTTCCCGACGGCGTCGGCGTCCAGCCGCGGCGCCGGAAGCCGCGAGATCCTCGGGGTGTACAGCCGTGAGCGCGGCGCGGTCTTACTCATGCCGGGCCTCCCGCGGTACCCAGGGCCGGTTCCTCGGTGGTGTCTCGCCAGTCGTGCGGCAGCAGATGGTCGAGCACGTCGTCCACGGTGACCGCGCCCAGCAGATGATGCTGGGCGTCGACCACCGGTCCGCAGACCAGGTTGTAGGCGGCGAAGTAGCGGGTCAGCATGGCTAGCGACGTGTCGGGCTCGAGCCACGGCAGATCCGCGTCCAGGATCCCGCCGACCAGCATGGACGGCGGCTCGCGCAGCAGCCGCTGCAAGGTGACGCAGCCCAGGTACTGGCCGGTGGGAGTGGCTGTCGGCGGCCGCACCACCAGCACCAGCGACGACAGCGCGGGCGTCAGGTCCGGATCGCGGACCCGGGCCAGCGCCTCGGCGACCGAGGTGTCCGGCGTCAACACCACCGGTTCGGGAGTCATCAACCCGCCCGCGGTGTCGGGTGAGTGCTTCAACAGCCGCCGGACCGGGTCGGAGTCCTCGGGGTCCATCTGGCGCAGCAGCCGCTCGGCCAGCGTCGGGTTCATCGTGCCGAGCAGGTCGGCGGTGTCGTCGGGATCCATCTCCTCGAGCACGTCGGCGGCCCGCTCATCGCCCAGCTGCATCAGCAACTCGGCCTGCTCCTGCTCGGGCAACTCCTGCAGGATGTCGGCCAGCCGGTCGTCGTCGAGCGCCGAAATCACCTCGTATCGCCGCTTGGCCGGCAGCTCGCGCACCGCGTCGGCCACCTCGATCGGCCGCCATTTCTCGAACTGGTGCAACAGCTGCGCGACGGCCTGGCCCGGCATCGCCAGCGCCGACGGGGTCAGCCCCGCGACGTTGCGCCAACCGACGATGTGCGTGGTGCTGCGCCGGCCGAGCCGTCGGGGCACCCGCACCGAAACCCGGGTGACCATCCAGTCCCGGGTTCGGGTCTGCTCCAAACCGAGGTCGGTGACCACGACGTCGACGCCGGCGAGTTCAGGCAGTTCGGGATCGTTGACGCGCACCTTGGTGTCGACGATCTGGCCCAGCACCAGAACCTCACCGGGCCGCTGCTCGAAGCGCAGCATCGAGACGTTGTTGGTGATCAGGGTGACCGCGTTGGGCTCGATCGCGGCCACCCGCAGCATGGGCACGAATATTCGTCGGCGCGACGCCATTTCGACGACAAGCCCGAGAACCCTGGGTTGCTGGCGCACGATGCTGATGCTGACCACGACGTCGCGCACGCGCCCGAGCGACTCGCCCATCGGGCCCAGGACCTGCATTCGCGCCAGCCGCGCGGCGTACACCCTGTTGATCGAGGCCATAGGTAGACAGGGTATGCAAGACAGGTGAGTGAGGTGTGAACAACGCGTACCGGCCCCGCCGCACGTGCCTGTCTGTGCCGGGTAGTAGCCAGAAGATGATCGACAAGTCCAAGGGTCTTCCGGCCGACGAGGTGTTCCTCGACCTGGAAGACGCCGTCGCGCCGGACGCCAAGGCGGAGGCCCGCTCCCGGGTGGCCGCCGCGCTGGCCGGACCCGGCTGGGCTGGACAGTTGCGCGGGGTGCGGGTCAACGACTGGACGACGCCGTGGACGCACGCCGACATCATCGAGGTGGTCTCCGCGGTCGGCGCGGCGCCCGACGCCAAGCTCGACGTGGTGGTGCTGCCGAAAGTCTCTGACGTATCGCATGTTCAGGCGCTCGACCTGCTGCTGACCCAGCTGGAGACGGTGCACGGACTGCCGGTGGGTGAAATCGGCATCGACGCGCAGATCGAAGACGCCCGCGGGCTGACGAACATCGACGCGATCGCCGCGGTGCCCCGGGTTCAGGCCCTGGTGCTCGGACCCGCGGACCTGATGGCAAACCTGAACACCCGCACTCTGGTCGTCGGTGAGCAACCCGAGGGCTACGACGTAGGCGACGCCTATCACCACGTGCTGATGACGATCCTGGTGGCGGCGCGCGCCCGCGGCATCGCCGCGATCGACGGTCCCTACCTGAAAGTCCGTGACACCGAAGCGTTCCGGCGGGTGGCCGGCCGATCGGCGGCGCTGGGCTACGACGGCAAATGGGTGCTGCACCCCGACCAGATCGCCGCCGGCAACGAGATCTTCAGCCCGCGGCAAGCCGACTACGACCACGCGGAGCTGATCCTGGAGGCCTACGAGTGGCACACCTCGGCGGCCGGCGGCGCCCGGGGCGCGGTGATGCTCGGCGACGAGATGCTCGACGAAGCCAGCCGCAAGATGGCTCTGGTGATTGCGGCCAAAGGACGGGCGGCCGGCATGCAGCGGCAGTCCGATCCGTTCGTACCGCCGACCGGCTAGCCCCGTCTAGCGGACGAACATCGGCGAGTGCAACGCCGAGGCCGCAACGATGACGATCACCAGCAGGATCAGCGCCGCGGTGGCCGAGCCGATCGCGATCCCGGCGATGGCCAGGCCGCGGCCCTGCTGGCCGCGTTGCTTGATCTGGTTGAGCGCGACGCCGCCCAGCACCGCGCCGACGACGGGAATCAGCCAGCCCACATAGCAGAAGATGGCCAGCGGAATGCCGAGTACGACTCCGGCGATCGAGGTGACCAGCGACGCGATGGCTAGCCCGTTGGTGTCCTGCGACTGGTAGCCCTGATAGGGGTCGTAGCCGCCGGGATACATCGGCGGGGGCCCGCCAAAACCGCCTGGGCCGCCGAAACCGCCCGGGCCGCCGTAGCCGCTCGGGCCGCCGTAGCCACTCGGGCCGCCCGGGCCGCTGTACGGCGGCAGCGGGGGTCCGCCAAATCCGGTCGGCCCGTATGGCGGCGGCTGCTGCGGCTGCGGCGGGTAGGGGTACTCGGGATAGTTGACCGGCGCCGACGGATCCACCGGCGGGTGCTGGTACTGCTGCCAGGGGTAGGGCTGGCCTGGTTGATCGCGGCCCGGCTGATCGCGGTAGGGCTCACCGCGGTCACCGCCTGGAGCTGTCATGGTGTTCAACCTAGCGTGACGGCTGTTGGACCGGCGTTTGCGCAGGTGAGCGTCGCGGTTCGGCGGTGGCGAGGACTCCGCTGGGGGCGACGGCGCACAATGAATCCCATGAGCAGCCCTTTTCAGCCTGGACAGGTTCCCGGTGCCACGCCCGGCGCCCCGGCCGGGAGCCGGCGTGCTCCCGGCTTGCCGATGCCGCCGAAAGGCTGGCCGGTCGGGTCGTACCCGACCTACGCCGAAGCGCAGCGCGCCGTCGACTATCTGTCCGATCAACAGTTCCCGGTGCAACAGGTCACGATCGTCGGAGTCGACCTGATGCAGGTCGAACGGGTGACCGGGCGGCTGACCTGGCCGAAAGTGTTGGGCGGCGGGGTGATCAGCGGGGCCTGGCTGGGCTTGTTCATCGGGATGATGCTGACCTTGTTGTTCTCCAACCCGCACCCACTGGAGGCGCTGACTACCGGCCTGGTGGCCGGAGTCTTCTTCGGCCTGATCACGTCCGCGATTCCCTATTCGATGGCGCGCGGCACCCGGGACTTCAGTTCGACGCTGCAGCTGGTGGCGGGCCGCTACGACGTGCTGTGCGACCCGCGCAACGCCGAGCAGGCCCGGGATCTGCTGGCCCGGTTGGCAATCTGAGCTGTGCCGACTCGTCGCGAATGCGCGCGCCGGCTGGGCGCGGTCGCACTGGCGGTGCTGTCGGCCGCATCGGCCGTGGCCGCCTGCGGTGCCCGCGACGACGCCCGCGTGGTCAGCTTCTACACCCCGGCCGGTGATGCGGCGGCGTTCACCGCGGTGGCACAGCGCTGCACCGACGAGCTCGGTGGCCGGTTCAGCATCCGGCAGTTCAGCCTGCCGAAGGCCACCGACGATCAGCGGATACAGCTGGCCCGCCGGCTCAGCGCCAACGACCGCACGGTGGACGTCATCGCGATGGACGTGATCTGGACAGCCGAGTTCGCCGAAGCGGGCTGGGTGCTGCCGCTGTCCGGCGATCCGGCCCGCCGCGCCGAGGCCGACGCCATTACCGACACGTTGCGCGGGCCGTTGTCGACCGCCACCTGGAAGCACCGGATCTTCGCCGCGCCGATCACCACCAACACTCAATTACTCTGGTATCGGCCGGATTTGATGGACAAGCCGCCGTCGACGTGGGACGCCATGATCTACGAGGCCACCCGGTTGCACGCGGCGGGTGGGCCCAGCTGGATCGGTGTGCAAGCCAACCAGAACGAGGCCGTGATGGTCTGGTTCAACACCCTGCTCGAAAGTGCCGGCGGTCAGGTGCTTTCCGACGACGGCAGCGCGGTCACCCTCACCGATACTCCGCAACACCGGGCCGCCACCGTCCGGGCGTTGCAGATCCTCAAGTCGGTGGCCGCCGCGCCGGGCGCCGACCCGTCGGTCACCCGCAGCGATGCCGGCACCGCGCGGTTGGCGTTCGAGCAGGGCAAGGCCGCGCTCGAGGTCAACTGGCCCTATGCGCTGGCCTCGATGCTGGAGAACGCGGTGAAGGGCGGTGTGCCGTTTCTGCCGCTGAACCGTCGGCCGGACCTGGCCGGCAGCGTCAACAACGTCGGTTCGTTCGCGCCCACCGAACAGCAGTTCCGCGAGGCATATGAGGCCAGCAGAAGGGTTTTCGGCTTCGCGCCGTATCCGCGTGTGCAACCGGGCCAGCCGGCCAAGGTGACGATCGGTGGGCTCAACCTCGCGGTGTCTGCGACGAGCCGGCATAAGGCCCAGGCGTTCGAAGCGATCCGGTGTCTGCGCAGTCCCGCCAACGACAAGTTCATCTCGCTCGACGGCGGCCTGCCCGCGGTCCGCACCTCGCTGTACGCCGATCCGCAATTCCAGGCGAAATACCCGATGTACGAGATCATCCGCCAACAGCTCACCGATCCCGCCGTTCGGCTCGCGACGCCGGTCTACCAGTCGGTGTCGACCCGGATCTCGGCGACACTTGCGCCGATCACCCGAATCGACCCGGAGCGCACGGCTGACGAGCTTGCGATTCAGGTGGCAAAAGCAGTCCAGGGCAAGGGTCTGCTGCCATGAGCGCGGGTGAGCGGCGGTTGGCGTTTTTCTTGGTCGCGCCGGCCGCGTCGCTGATGCTGGCCGTCACCGCGTACCCGATCGGCTACGCGATATGGCTGAGCCTGCAACGCAATAACCTCACCACACCGAACGACACCCACTTCATCGGTCTCGGCAACTACCAGACGATCCTGACC